>CAZZAE010000008.1:12461-26386 GCA_964652125.1 uncultured Candidatus Saccharibacteria bacterium | reverse complement strand
GTAGTAATACAGGTTTTATATACAGGCATACTATGTTATTGATTGCCTATCTTGTGCTGCTGCTAGGTGTGGTTAACCTTATTAGAATCGCTACCTTTCTAATTGGTAGCGATCTTTATGATATTCGTGCCAGCCAAAAGCTAAAAACACCGAAAGAGGTTGTGGCCGAGCGAACTATTAACAGAGAAGACCAGGGATATATCACAAAATCTGGTATTAAATTTACCCGCCCTGGCCATTGGATAGACAATACCCGTTTAGCTGCCAACTATAGGAAAAAGCCTAGGATCATAGAATATAAGCCGCTGGTAACTATTATTGTCCCCGCCCATAACGAAGAAAAAACTCTAGGTCGCAACTTAGACAGTATATTAAAAAGTACATATCAAAATATCGAACTGATTATTGTCAACGACAGTAGCACTGATAAAACACCTCAAATCGCCAAAAACTTTCAACGCAAATACCGAGATCAATTTAAACGAATTATAGTTTTGAATGTATCTGTTCGGGGTAAAGCTCGGGCTCTAAATGCCGGTCTAAAATACGCCCGGGGTTCACTATTTATGTGTCTTGATGCTGACTCAGCACTTACTCCAGATGCTCTTAAATACGGCGTTAGCCAATTTCGTAATCGACGAGTTGTGACGCTGTCTGCCAATGTAAAAATATTTGACGGCAAAGGACTACTTAATTTATTTCAACGCATAGAATACTTAATTTGTTATCAGATGAAAAAGACTGAAACCCTAACTAAGACTCAATATATTGTTGGTGGAATTGGTTCAATGTTCAGAACTAAAATGGTCAAAAGGCTAGGAGGCTATGACACTGACACGATTACTGAGGATATAGACTTGTCTATGAAGATAATTGGCAAATATGGCAAGGGGGTCCAAATAAGTTACGACCCCAGGATGGTAGTTTTCACCGAAGCTGTAATTGATATGAGAGGACTTGTGCAACAACGCTTTCGCTGGAAATACGGACGCTACCAAGTGTTTTTAAAGCAAAGACACCTTTTCTGGTCTCGCTCGAGTCGCCAAAACCGACTGCTAACTTGGCTATACTTACCATATGCCCTGTACGGCGAAATAGCCTACGCCCTAGAGCCCCTAACGTATATATTAGTAATCTATTTGCTACTGGCATACGCAAATGCAAGTATGCTGGTCGGCTCATTTATAGTCTTCCTATTTTACTCAACCATCCAAATTACTGGTGCTACTTCTGGTTACAGCCTAAGAGAACGAGTTAAATTTGTTCTACTGTCTCCAGTAACTTACTTTGGAATGTATACTCTATCTTTTGTAGAATATATAGCTACTTTAAGAGGCTTAATTAATTCCAAGAAGCTAATAAACAATTTCCGAAGTGGCGAGGGAGACTGCGATTGGCAACATGTCAATCGAGCTGGTATAGCCAGCGTTAAAGCTTTATAAACTCCTAAAAAACAATTACTTGTGTTTACCTTTTTTAGAACTCTTTGACCGATTAAGCCTAATCCCTATCAAACTTATTAGGACTGCTACAGCTACAATTAGGCTCTGATACTGATCAATGGATGTCCAGACGCTGTTGCTGATAATGTTATGGTGTACGCCGCCAGGTAATAGCGGTACGGCCAGTAACGCTCCAACGGTGCCAGTAGCAACGGCTGGAACAATATTAAACATTGCCTTAGTACCTGACAAACTTTTGCGCAGTAACAAAGCCGCAAAAAAAGCTGGGGCATAAAGTAGAGCTAGCTGCACCAAACTGAGATTTACTGTACCGCTTTTAGGAATAAATGAATTTAAAATATTAGCACTATCGCTGCTAACAAAAGTTGCCAGAACACTACCTGCGCACAAAGCAAAAAACACTACTGCCCCATTGGCTCGAAGCAAAAAGACTATTACTGCCGGCAAACCAATTAACAGAGCCAGAGTAAAAAGCGGAGTCATAGCACAATAATAGCATAAGCGCCGATGTTAGTGATTCAAATAAACTACGTCAAACTCAAAGAACTTGAACTTAAGCACCGACTCGGTCTTTTTTACGCCCACCTTTGGCATTCTGCTCAACATAATCAATGACTTTTTCAGCCACATTTTGCTTAGCAATTTGTTCTGGTGCCCTAAAGCTAGCTGAAGAGTTTACTTCTAGTACTAGTGGACCTCGATTAGAACGAAGCATATCTACACCGCAAATTGGCAGACCCATTGACTTAGCAGCCTTAACAGCTAGTTTTTCCTCATCAGCTTGCAAAGTTACCGGCTTACCTACCCCACCTTGATGAGTATTTGATCGGAAATCGTCGTCAAGACTTTGCCGCTTAACTGCCGCTACTACGCGGCCACCGACTACTAAGACACGAATATCAGTACCAGCAGATTCCTCAATAAATTCCTGAACTAAGAAGCTTACGCCTTCAACATAAAAGGCTTGCATTACCGCTTGGGCCGCTTTACGGGTTTCTGCTAGTACGACTCCATTTCCGTGGGTTCCACGAGCCACTTTTATAATAACCGGCACACCACCAACTTTCTCAATAACATCATCAAAATCGGCAGTTTCACGAGCAAAAACGGTTTTAGGTACATCGATACCAGCCTTAGCCATAAGCTGATAGGAACGCAGCTTATCTCGAGAGCGCGTTATTGCTATTGAACTTGCAGTTGTAAAAACACTGCGCATCTCAAACTGTCGGACTATAGCTGTACCGTATTTAGTCAAGTTAGGTGCAATTCTAGGTATAATGGCTTCAATATCATTTAGATTTTCACCCTCATATCGGACAACTGGGTTACCTCGCTCAATAGTGACATAACACTTGGCGTAGTTAACCACGCTGACATCATGTCCGCGCTTTTTAGCCTCTTCTTTGAGCCTATGAGTTGAATAGTTTCCAGGACCTTGTGACAATATTGCGATTTTCATAATTTACACCTTGTATCTATTTCTTATTGCGGCATCGACTAGCAGCCCGTTTTGTTGCATGAATTTCCGACCGATCAAGACTGGCCATTTCATGGCACTGCGATTAGCCAGACTAAGACGAATTGGATAATCTTTGTCTCGCAAATTTATAGTGGTATCTATAAAGTAGCGTTTTTCAGCTTGACCGTTTGAGCTAGTAATTGACCTACGCTTAAAATCACTAGTACTAATAACAGTCTCGGGGTGATCAAAGGGCGAAAAGTGCAGCACTGGTTTCTTGCCAGTTTTATCAACATGGATCTTAGTGCAGTGCAATGATCCAGTGTAAGCGCCAGTATCAATTTTAGCCATCATATTATTAACTCCGAATTTCGGGAAGTCCACTTTTTCGAAAACTCCTATAACTGTTTTTACTTTATCGGTTGCCATTGTTTCATCCGTAACATTAATGATAGATTTAGATTTTACAATATTTCTGCAGATTTTACAAGTCTTAAAGTACGTTTAGCAAGTTATATTATACCTTTAGTTATCTATTCCATATATAGATTATAGATTGCTTTTTAGGTTAGATTTGTATATAACCAGCCCTATGATTTGGTTCGTCGGACAAGTTTTTCGTGAATACCGTGAATACTTTGAAGTTAACGGTATTAGATACGGAGTTTTACTAGATAAAAACATCAAATCAAAGCTGCATACCGACAATGTTATTAAAGTAGATTTTTCCACCCCTACTTCCGTTATAGAATCCTTGCCCAAAGATACAAGCAATATTAGCGGTGTGGTAGCCATATATGAGGCCTATGTCTATCCAGCGTCCATAATTACTAACCACTTAGATCTACCAGGTATGAGCACTGAATCAGCACTAGCCTGCACCGATAAAGTCTTAATGAGACAAGCTTTCATGCGATACAACTCGAAGATAACACCGGGATTTGTTGAAGTTGGGTCATGGGCAGAGGCTACTAAATTTGCAAGCTCACACGCATTTCCATTAATTCTTAAACCAGCTAATCTAGCTAAGAGCCTACTAGTAACTAAAAACCAAAACCTTCAGGAGTTACAAAAGAATTATGACTATGCCTATAAAACTATGGCCGATCTCTACCTAAAACACCGAATTAACCGCCAACCAAAACTGCTGCTGGAAGAGTTTTTAGATGGAAGTGTCCATTCAGTAGATGCTTTTGCTGAATCAGACGGACAATATAAGATTTTAGACCAAGTGGTCGATTACCAAACTGGCTATGACATAGGCAAAAAAGATAATTACCACTTTAGTCGTTTGCTGCCATCGAACTTATCCAAATCTGATCAAGATGAAATCCGCCGGGTCGCCAAGATCGGCATGTCAGCTTTGAATCTTAGATCGACTCCAGCCCATATTGAAATTATCTTAACGAGTGATGGACCAAAAATCGTTGAGATTGGTGCCAGGATGGGTGGCTATAGACCAAAAATGCATAACTTTGCTAATGGCATAGATATGTTTAAGGCCATGATTAACACATCTCTTGGAAAACCTGTAGATATAAGCGCCAGTGCTAACAATTACTGCGCTGTACTTGAAATATTTCCCGATACAGCTGGCCAATTTAAAGCCGTTAAAAATCTAGCCAAACTGAAGAGTTTACCTTCGTTGTTATCACTTAAAATAAAGCCTAAAGCTGGCGCTGAGATAGGTTTGTCTAGCCAAGGCTATAAAGCCGCCGTAGTCATTATGCTAGGCAGCAAAGATGAAGCCGAATTTAATAAAGACTACAACTATATCAAGCAAAATGTAGAGGTAATTGTAGCCTAAAAGTAATAGCTAGCGAGACTTTTGAACGTGTAAATAGACAAGTACTATAGCTGCAATCAATACAGCCATCATTACTATCATCATAGGTATAAAGCCATCTTGAGCAGGCTTAAGCTTTTTCATGTTAATCCCATTATATGACGCTTCGTCTTTTTGTACAGATGTTATTTTTTAATTCAAGCGTCTATCTTGAAAAGTCACACCTTTTTCTTGTAAATCAGTGTACTGGGCATCTTTGTGTTCTCGCATCATAGTTTCGGCTCGATTCAACATAGTTTGGGGTGTATCATTGTCATTCATTACAGTAATAGCCATATCAATACCGACATGGCGCTCCTTGGGTATACCATTCTCTAGAGCTGATCTTTCAAAACTGCTACTAAGACGATCAATAGTGTTTTTTTCTAATTCGGCCTGGGTTTGACCTTCGGCCGGAGCATAACCAACCATAATCGCTACAAATTCATCACCACTTAGGTGAATTGCTACATCGCCTTCACGCAAGATATCTGAGAAGGCTCTACCGGCTGCTTTAATGAGTTGATCACCTTTATCGTGACCATCATTGTCATTTGTCCGCTTCAGACCGCGGACATCCCCGTAGCCTAAAGCAATAGGCAATTTATTTGCTTTGGCAGTTTCAAAAAGCTTAGGGAATTGTTCCTCAAATAACAGACGATTTCCTAGCCCAGTCAAAGGATCAGTATAAGCTGCTTCATGAAGTTCCATCTGTTTGACGGCCGCTTGAGCCAAAGCCCGAGAATAACGACGTCTTTCACTAAGGACTGCTTCCCTACCTTCTTTTGCAGGAGTGGGAAGAAAGTCGACTGGAATTGGATGTGTTTGTTTTGCTTCTGAACGAATAACCATAAAATGTATTATAGCATAATACTTATGCTAATTCAATACTTTATATACTTAAAATGCTTAGTTTTCAAACTGCTTGAGAATATCCTGTTGGCTGCGGGATAGTTTAGTGGGGGTATCGACTGTCAAGGTAACAATGTGGGCACCGCGGCCATGGCCGCGCATATGAGGAACACCGTGACCAGATAGTTTAAAATCAGTTCCACTCTGGGTGCCAGCCGGTACTTTCATACGGACTGGTCCATCTACGGTATCTACGTCAATTTCTGTGCCAAGCGCAGCCTCAACCATGCCTACATGGTCCTCGCTTAGTATTAGCTCACCTTCACGCGTAAACTGTTTATGCGGTTTGACTCGGATATTCACAAATAAGTCACCCTTTGGCCCATTGGCCACTGCCTCACCGTGCTCACGCAGGCGAATAATAGCCCCATCATCAATACCGGCTGGAACTTTCAGTTTAATCTCTTGGTGTTTAGCTTGCGTTCCTTTGCCGCGGCAAACGGTGCAAACTTTTTCCGGAACTTTACCCGTACCTTTGCAGGTCGGACAAATGCTAGCCTGTTGAATATTGCCAAATACCGTTCGGGTAACACTAACTACTTGGCCAGAGCCTTTGCAAGTATCACAAGTCTTCATTTCATGTCCCGGCTCAACCGTTGTACCTTTGCAATGCTCGCAAGTATCTTCAAGTTTTAGATTTAAATCTACCTGAGTACCAAAGACCGCTTGTTCAAAACTCAAATCCACAGCGGTCTCAACGTCCCGTCCCCGAACTTGTTGACTTCCCCGTTGTTGACCGTTGAAACCACCGCCAAAAAAACTACTGAAAATATCACCGAGTCCCAAGTCACCAAAATCAAAGTTTATATTCTGTCCTTGCCCACCAAAACCGGCAAACGGATTACCGCCATCACTAGCAGCACTGCTACCAACACCAGCATGACCGAATTGGTCATAACGTTTG
The DNA here is from genome assembly GCA_964652125.1 of uncultured Candidatus Saccharibacteria bacterium. Taxonomy (GTDB): domain Bacteria; phylum Patescibacteriota; class Saccharimonadia; order Saccharimonadales; family JANWIN01; genus CAZFNQ01. The sequence goes on along the minus strand of CAZZAE010000008.1, from coordinate 19,823 downwards.
CGCTTATCTGGATTACTTAAAACTTCGTAAGCTTCATTTACCTCTTTGAATTTTTCTTCATTTCCGCCCTCTTTGTCGGGGTGATGCTGAGTTGCGGCTTTACGAAATGCTTTTTTAATCTCATCCGCAGATGCAGATTTAGCAATGCCCAATACTTCGTAGTAATCTCGTTTAGCCATTACTTAAGGTTACCATTCATCCATTTAGTTGCAGCACTAGATACTTCCGAAATTGGCACAGCCTCCAAAACAAAAGTTTCGTAGCTATGATGTTTAGACACCTTGTCTTCAACATCTTTAAATAAATCCAACCGGCTTTCCATAATTAACAGGACTTCCTTACTATGTTCAATCTTACCTTTCCAAACAAAGTCAGACTCAATTGGAATCTGTTTGGCGCAAACTATTAAGCTATCTTTTAAGAGGGCCTTAGCAATTTTACTGGCTTGGGAGCCATCTTCACACGTCAAATACAGATAGCAAAACTGCGGCATTATTTTTCTTTCTTATCGTCTACGACTTCACCTTCAACCGGCTCGTCTTTGTCCTTCTTGTCATCTTTGGCATCACCTTTTTCATCTGTGCCTTCAGCTGGATTCTCATCTTTGCTAGCTTCGTACATCTTGGCACCAATTGGCATCAGTTTCTCGCTCAATTCTTTGGCAGCTTTTTCTAGTGAGTCTTTATCGGCTTTATCATCGGCTAATGCTTTTTTAGCAGCTTCAACAGATTCATCTAGTGTCTTAATATCTTCCTCGGAAATTTTGTCCTTATTATCTGACTTTAGCTTCTCAGCCTGATAGACAGCACTATCGAGTACGTTACGAGCTTCAACACCCTCACGTTTTTGCTTGTCTTCCTCAGCATGGGCTTCAGCTTCTTTGGCCATTTTCTCAATTTCGTCTTTGCTCAATCCACTACTGCCTTGAATAGTGATACTTTGTTCTTTACCACTGCCTTTGTCTTTGGCGCTGACGTTTAAAATTCCATTGGCATCCAGATTAAAGGTAACTTCCACTTGCGGGACACCGCGAGGAGCTGGTGGGATACCATCTAGTACGAAGCGCCCTAGAGATTTATTATCGGATACCATTTCTCGCTCACCCTGAACAACATGAATCTCAACTTGAGGTTGGTTATCGGCTGCAGTTGAAAAGACTTCGCTCTTGCTGGTTGGAATTGTAGAGTTACGCTCTATAAGTTTGGTAGCTACGCCACCAAGTGTCTCAATCCCAAGTGACAGTGGAGTGACATCAAGTAGCAATACGTCTTTAACGTCACCTTGCAGAACTCCACCCTGAATAGCAGCACCAATAGCTACAACTTCATCGGGATTAACACCTTTCATAGGGTCTTTGCCAAAGATCTTCTTGACCTTCGCTACTACAGCTGGCATACGAGTCATGCCACCAACTAGTACCACCGCATCAATATCACTGGCTGTAAGCTTGGCATCTTTAAGTGCTTTTTCGCATGGTCCAGCGGTATTTTCAACCAACTCGCCAACTAAACTTTCCAGCTTAGCCCTAGTTAGTTTGTGCTCAAAGTGCTTAGGCCCATCCGCATCAGCTGTCAAAAATGGCAGATTAATTTCTATTTCATTTGTAGTTGATAGCTCGATTTTAGCCTTCTCCGCTTCATCCCGTAAGCGTTGCATGGCTGCTTTATCATCATTGACACTAATTCCCTGTTCTTTTTTGAATTCATCGGCCAGATAGTTAACAATTACCCGATCAAAGTCAGCACCACCAAGGTGTGTATCACCATTGGTACTTTTAACCTCAAACACACCTTCGCCTAACTCTAAAATGGAAACGTCAAAAGTTCCACCACCCAAATCGTAGACGGCTATTTTCTCATCTTTCTTATCGGCTTTGTCTAGTCCATAAGCCAGAGCTGCTGCGGTTGGTTCATTAATTATTCGCTTTACCTCAAGTCCAGCAATTTTACCCGCGTCTTTAGTAGCTTGACGCTGAGAATCGTCAAAGTAAGCCGGCACTGTAATGACAGCTTCAGTCACAGGACCACCTAGGAAGGCTTCCGCATCTGTTTTGAGTTTGCCCAGTATCATGGCACTAACTTCCTCAGGGCTGTATTCTTTATCTCCCATCTTGACCTTAACACCAGTACCACTTTTGACAATTTCGTAACCCATAAGTTTGAGATCACGCTGGACTTCTTTGTCTTCCCAACGACGACCAATTAGTCGCTTAACTTCGTAAATGGTGTTCTTGGGATTTGTGACTTGCTGACGCCTGGCCACCTGTCCTACTAATCTTTCACCATTCTTATTAACTGCCACTACGCTTGGTGTAGTACGAGCACCTTCACTGTTGGCAATAATTTCCGGTTTGCCCGATTGCATAACTGCCATAGCACTGTTAGTTGTTCCTAAATCTATTCCTATAATTTTTCCCATGTTATTTGCTCCTTTTCAAGCTAAATTTTCTATTAACTTCGCAATCATCAATTAACAAATGTGTCATCCTGTTTCACTCCTTTGCCGCTTAGGAAACTCAAGTATCACTGCTTCTTCAATAATCTCACCACAATTAGCGGCTATTACATTAATTCTTTGGTTACGGTAATCATCAAGATTAACTACATTTTGTGGCAGACTTTCATTAGATCCATTAATTAGCCAACGAGCAAGACGAGTACGAAGCGGAGTAATTATTCCTTCCTCACTGGGAATACCGGATTCAATCTCTGATTTAACCGTATTAACATATGTCCAAAATCCCCAATTGCTAGCTTGGTTATAGCTACGAACATTTAAATAACTGACATTGCTGTAGCTCATGATAATATCTCCCTTGGCGGAAGTGAACGCCTGCTATCGAGTAAATCTGACAAAATTAACCGATCTACCATTGATCTGGGTAACTGCCTAGGCATAGTGTCAGATTTTGACACGAGTCTATCTTTCGGCAAATTCATATTGATAGGACTATCTACACTTAGCTCGTTGCCCAAAGTAGCACCAAAGGAAGGATCAATACCGTTATGTGGTTTACTATTAAATCTATCTACCATCTTTGTCCCCCATCTTTACTTTCACCATGGCATGTCGGATAACGCTATCGCCTAATTTGTAACCAGGTTGTAGCTCTTCAGAGATAATTTCCAGATCACCATCACCATGTTCCATATGAGTGGCTTCATGTAACTTAGGATCAAATACTTCACCAACAGTTTTAATTCGTTCAACTCCCATGTCAGACAGTGTTTTCTCAAACTGCTTAACTACCGCTTGTACCCCTTTTACGAAATCATTCTTTTCCAGATCCAGGGGGACGTGCTTAAGTGAACGATCAAAATTATCTATCACCGGCAGAAGCTGATGCATAACATCAGCCGTAACCATAGCTCTAAGGCCACCGATTTGTTCCTCATTACGACGACGTATATTTTCGGCATCGGCCCTCTCCCTTTGTAAAGCCTGAGTCAGATCTAAGATATGCTGTTGAAGTACAGCTACAGTTGGTTGTTTAGGTTTGGGCGTTTTTTGAGGCTTAGTCATACTTCTCTTCCACCGTTAAACTGTATTAATTCCCTGTCAATATTATCAGCAGAATTACTGGCTTCCGACACTACTTTTGCGGCAATGTTTGACAATATTACTGCTTCCACTCGGCTCATACAAAATCGATCCATAAAACTTTGAATAGCTACATTAGATATTGTTGTAACACCGGCTTCATCTAGGGTTTTGTAAGATTCTGTTAGAAATGCTCCTGCTGCAGTGTGATTAAATAAATATTCTATATCTTCATTTGATTGATGAGATAAATCTGACATTATAAAACCTCCTCTAAGGTTTGACCGGCATGTTGCACCAGGTTCATAACGTCGCGGTAGCTTTGACGGGTTGGACCTAGAGTCCCAATGTAGCTACGATCGCTATAGGGGCTTCTAAACTTACTAATGATGAGGGTACAACCAGCACCACGTCCAACTGGGTTTTCACTACCAATATAGACACTCAAGGGCTCATTGGGTGCAGTTTCTTGTAGCCAGGGCTCTAAATTATCTAATAACCGAGCTACTTCTTGGACTTGCAAGCCATTAATAAACTCTGGTTGTCCAAAGAGATTAGACAGTCCGCTCATATACAGCTGATTGCCAATGGTTGCGAGTGCTAGGTTATGAGTTAGCTCCACTAGAGTGTCGACAGTGTTACGTATCGTCCTCTCAGGTGCTCCACCAGCATTAATTCGTGTAGCTAGAGCTCGCTCGGCTCGATTACCGGCTGGAGATGATTCTTTAGTTTCAGACATATTATTGACATAAAATCGGTAACCTTTATCTGTTGGCGTCCGTCCAGCACTAGTGTGGGGCTGAGTAATATAGCCAAATCTCTCCAGATCGGCCATATCAGCTCTAATTGTCGCCGATGACACGTTAAAAGCTTTAGCCAATAAGCTTGACCCAACAGGGCTGGCCACTTCGGCATACTGCTCGACTATAGCTTGTAGTATCTTTTGTTGTCTTATAGTTAACATAGCACTTCCGCTTACTAAGTGCTAGTTTACAGCCTTAGCACTCAACAGTCAAGAGTGCCAAATTGGTTATTTTTACTCTACTATTACCGTGCCGCGGTAAGCTTTGCTCATGGGATTGGTCTGGTCGTGATAGGTATACGTACCCGGAGCTGAAAACTTAAAACTGTAGGAATCATGCTTATTTAAGACGACCGTGGAATTTAGTCCTGGAATAGAGTTGTTCTTGGGGTAAGGATCAGCGGCGACTTGGTGAACTTTGTTATCTTGATTGGTCCACGTAATCGTAGTACCTTTTTTAATTTGAATTGAACTTGGGCTAAATCCAGCTCTAGTAATATAGACAGTGGCCGAAGTCAGGGCAATACTTTTTGCGCTGGGATTATTGTTCTTAGTTGAGCGAGTCAAGGCAAAAATGCCAATCAATATGACCATAATAATGACAAATCCCATTAGCAGTTTAGGCATGCCGCTTTTTGAAGATGGGGAGGTTTGCGATTTAGGCTGATTGCTATTATCTGTCGGCATATTTATTCCTTTATAGATGACTCAATGTAACGTTATAGGTAGCTGTTTGGCCGCTAGTAATGGAAATCGTGGCCGTTTGAGATGCGTAGTTTGGCAGCGAATAAGTAAAGCCGTAACTACCAGGTACAATATTAGTCATTATGTAGTAGCCCTCATTATCGGCTGTTACAGTGTGCTGACTACCTCCAGATGTGTAGGAAACTGAGGCACCGCTTCCAAAGCCATAGACAGACGCTGTACCTTTGGACTCTAGAGAATTCCAGGTCTGTGAGCCAACAATGCCACTACCGTCAGCGGTCAGGCCAAACTTCAATTGATAGTTCTTAACAGCAGTTTCAGTGTTGTTACCAAACCAACCATCTACAGATAGTCCGGCGTTATTGAGGCTATTTAAGAACCACTGGACTCGCTTATCACAAGCTAAGATGGTTGCATCTGTTGGAGCTGAGGCTGTCTTGGACAAGGTTGGATGGGTGGAACAGCTATATGGATTATTGGCGGCTGCCGCACCCTTAGTTTCTAGTGAATTCCAGGTCTGTGAGCCAACTATGCCACTGCCATCGGAGGTTAGACTAAACTTAGTCTGGTAATTCTTAACTGCAGTTTCAGTGTTGTTCCCAAACCAACCATCTACAGATAGTCCGGCGTTATTGATGCTATTTAAGAACCATTGGACTCGCTTGTTACAGGTTAGGATTGTTTGATCTGTTGGAGCTGAAGCTGTTTTAGCTAAAGTTGGGTGCGAAGAACAGCTATAAGGATTGCCAGAATTAGATATAGTTGTAACATTACCCGCTAGGTTACCAACTGTCGGTGGCGGTGGCACCGCTTGAGTGGTAGCACTTGCAATATTTGAATCTAGACTTGCATTCAAAGACGCATCCACAGCTTTAACAGTGTAACTATAGGTTGTACTTGCACTTAGACCACTGTCTCCATAACTGGTAGTAGAGACTGTAGCTATAGGTGTTGTGCCACTGTCACGGAAGATACGGTAAGACACTACACCAACATTATCTGTTGCCGCACTCCAAGTCAGGTTTATTTGGGAAGTTGATACCGCTGTAGCTGTTAAATTAGCTCCCGTAGATGGCCAAGTTGGTGCTTGGGTATCAGGTTGCTTAGGTGTAGTGACAAAAGCAGAATTTGAAATTGCACTTAAGTTACCAGCAGCATCTCGGGCATATAAGTTATAGGTATAAGCAGTATTGGCGCTTACTGTAGTATCGCTATAGCTGGTAGAAGATGTCTGAGCAATTGTTGTACCGTTTCTAACTACGTAATATCCAGTAACACCAACGTAATCTGTACTGGCAATCCAACTAAGATCGACTTTATTGTAGGCTGAAGCCGTTGCAGTCAAATTTGTAGGTGTACTTGGTGGTGTAATGTCACCATTATTTACAGTTATTGCGTACTGGCTGCTTGAGGATAGTCCAGCTGTATCAGTAGCTGTGGCCATAATGGTATGGTTACCATTAGTTACTGAAGTCGAGTTCCAAGTGACACTATAAGGCGAGGTTGTGTCTATACCATTGGTAATACTGGCACCGTCAACAGTGAAGACTACTTTTGCTACTGGAGTTGAATCTGTATCTGTGGCAGTAGCAGATAAAGTTACACCACTTCCCGATACTATGGCCCCATTAGCTGGAGCAGATAAGAATACTACTGGTGCCGCTTCAGTTGGTGGTGGCGGTGCATTGCTGACTGTTACTGAAACACTAGATGAAGAGCTATTATTTGCGGCGTCATAAGCCGTTGCACTAATGTTATAGGTTCCATCTGCAGCAGTAGTGCTATCCCAAGTCAGTCCGTAAGGAGCTGTTGTATCTGTTGCTAGAACTGTAGTACCTCGAGAAAATACAACTTTAGTTACTCCGACATTATCACTGGCTGTGGCTGCTATATTTACTGTTGTACCACTTAGCGTCGCACCATTGCTTGGAGCCGTAAGAGAAACAGTAGGAGGTGTAGTATCAGCTGGCGGTGCAGCATTAACAGTAACGCTCACAGGATTGGATGTACCTGTCAGGGGTACTGCATCAGTAGCTTTAGCCGTTAGAGAGTGCGCCCCTGTTGCTGTAGTTGTATTAGTATTCCAAGCAAGTGTATACGGGCTAGACGTATCACTACCTATTAGTGTTGATCCATCATAGAAATCAACCTTAGTTATGGTGCTACTAGCATTATCGGTGGCTGAGGCGGTAAGATTTACTACTTGTCCTTGAGTTACAGTCGTCGGTGAAGCAGACAAAGTGGTAGTCGGCGGGTTTGTTGGGGGCGGCGGAGTAGTTAAACAATTATCGCCGGTACCAGTAGGTTGACAAGAA
>CAZZAE010000008.1:0-12451 GCA_964652125.1 uncultured Candidatus Saccharibacteria bacterium | reverse complement strand
AACAAATATAACTCTATCGACTTTTAGACCGGCACTATTTCCAATAAGTTTTAGATTGTGGTTTATCCCTGTAGTTGATCCAGTTAAACTAACATCTATTTTTGAAGTCGTAACTCCACCCTGGTAGTCTACCCAGGTCCAAGTGTTAGCGGGAATACTAGTGTTTCCGCCGACCGTGAAACAACTACCACCATCAACTTCTAATAAATATGATGTACTTGTTGTGTTTGGCACCATGATTCGGCTCCAAACACGGTATGCTGCAGTACCCGTATTAGTCACGCTTATGGTTTGCGACGCTGATCCATAATTTGTAGACGGAGCTGCACAGGCTGCACTAGCTGAATGTGAGGACAAAGCTAGAGCTAGGACACCAAAAACAGCGATGATTCCACCAATCATGTAAGTCTTAGCACTAAAGCCAGGTAGTCTTTTGCCAAGAAACTTGCCTTTTGGTCGGTGAATCATGTTTAGTTTTCCTTTGGTGTTATCTTTCATATTCGCCTTAGCAGCTGAGCTGACAGTAATTCATGCCGTTTAAGATTGTGTTATTGGTAAAGGTATTGTTGCGAGATGGATCTTGACTACCACCGCCAACTACACCGGTTTTGCCACCTGGCCCTGCAATTGTGTTGTCGTGAACAGTAAAGTACTGAATTATAGATGGACTTACCCCATCGGTTCGGTCAGTACGACTTTGATCAACACCGGTGATGCCATTACAGTTGCCGTAAACATTGTTACTAAATACATCTACATGGTCTGAACTTGAGTCGGTGATACCACCAGCCCATAGGTAACCGCTACATCCCGAGGTTGGGCTATTGTTAAGGTTCTTGAAACCGTTTCCGTAAACTGTATTACCAGAAATCTTATAATATGATGAAATCTCGATAAAGATACCTTCATCCCAGTTGTTGTAGACTCGGTTATTTGTAATTGTGCCGCCATTGGCGTTTATATCTGCCCACAAACCCTTACAAGCGTTGTCATGAACTATCGCATTCTTAACTGTTATATTTTGGGCTGTCCACTTAACACCGCCACCTTCCCAGCCACAGCTAACATCACGAGTTGTGTAATTATCATCTGTAAAGTTGTTATGATCAATTTCCGCACCGTCTATAATCCAACCATTGGCACCACCGCCACCGCCAATACCTAGATGACGGTTATTGTAATAGCGTCCACCTGTTACCACGGAACTTACGCCTAGTTCTGCACCAGTACCACCACTACCAGTTACACCATTGTCGTGAACCTGTAGGTTGTTAAATTTCCACCCTGTTGTACCGTGGGCAGGAATTGCCGCGTGATAACTTGCATTTGGATTAGCTGTATAGTTTCGGACTTCAATATTAGTAAGTGTGACATTAGAGGTACCGCCCCCAATAATTGCAGCTAGAGTAGTGTGGGCACCATCCAGTATTGCAGTGCCATCCCCTATGAAAGTGTCACCGCTCTTGGGAGTAAATGACCAGTTATGGGTACCGGATATACAGAAAGTTGTGCCAGAAGGGTTATTACTGACGTCAGTTGGACTTGTCATATTTACACCGGTACAAGCCGAAGCTTTATTAAATAAGATGGCCTTACCACCAGAGGCAGTAGTATCACTTACTATTGTAGCTGGTGAGCTAACAGTGCCAGACTCAGCTTCACTTGCAACAAAGAAGCCGCTCGCAAAACTGTGAAATAGCAAATAGCCACCAATTGCAGCAAATATAAGAACAAAGATAATAGATTGTTTCCGACTCTTAAATGGCGATTTTAATCGACGTGATGAATTATTTTTAAGTTTGGTAGGCTGTGTATTTTTCTGTTCGTCCATAGAGTTTTAATACTCAGTTCTATGCCTTTTACCTATGGCCTTATAATTTGGCCATCCTTTATAGTTCTTAGCAACTCTACCATAAGCGTTAAATTAATTGCAATTAGTTATCCACAACCCAGATACGCTAATTGGTGTTCAAAGACCAGTTAATATGGTTTCTAGTCGGCGGAGCGCTTCCTCCTGCTTGCCAGTTGAATTGACAATCGCGTGATCGAATCTATCTGACAGTGATATTTCCTTTTTGGCCACCTCTAATCTTTCAGCCATAGTTTGTGCTGTTTCTGAACCGCGCTTACTAATCCGCTCTTGAAGTATCTCTAAACTTTCAGGTTTTATAATTACAGTAATTGCATCCGGAACTTTTTGTTTAATATCAAGAGCGCCATGAACGTCAACTCTTAGTAGAACATGTTTGCCAGACTTACGAAGATCTTCCACGGGCTTTACTAGCGTTCCATACCATGTACCTTTGTAAACTTGAAAAGATTCTAAAAATTTACCCTGTTGTTGCCAGGTTTGAAAAGATTTAAGATCGACAAAGCTGTAATCCTTTCCATCAATTTCTCCAACTCTAGGTGATCGGGTGGTCTGTGAAGGTGGATTAATCCAATCTGGATGTTTTGACAGAAAAATATTTACCAGTGTGTCTTTACCTGCCCCTGACGGACCAGAAATCACCGCCAATTTACCTTGTTTCATTAAATAATAATACCCTAGTTTAGATTTATCCCGCCCTTGTATTTTTCAAATACGTGGGGTATATAGAAAGTATTAAGGAGGGCAAATTATGCCAAGTGTAGATGTTAACTGGTGGGCAGTAATTGTGGCTGTTGCTGTAAATATGGTGGTCGGTGCCATTTGGTATTCACCGGCAGCGTTTGCTAAGCAATGGGCCAAATTAGTCGGGCGCAAAATGGATGAAATGGGTGATGGTGCTAAGGGTTACGTAATCACAACCATTGGGGCGTTTATCCAAGTATTTATACTTCTTCACTTTGTTGTCTACACGGCTTATTTCTATCCAACCTACAGCGATATAGCAGTCGGACTAATGACCGGAGCCTGGGCCTGGATTGGTTTTGTCGCCATTCCACAAGGAGTTAACACTATCTTTGCTAATTCCAGAAAGAAACTTTGGGCAATTAACACCGGTTATTTCTTAGTAGTTCTTTTAATAAACGGTGTGATACTGGCCATCTGGCATTAAAATAAGAATTAGATGCCTCATATCCACGAATTAAACGACTTTATTGTTTCAATATATATAGTTCACGATAATAAAGTCTTGCTAGCTAATCATCCGAAATATGAAATGTGGGCACCACCAGGTGGGCATGTAGAACTGGACGAAGATCCCGAAGCCGCTTTGTACCGAGAAATAAAAGAAGAGACTGGCTTGGATGTCGAAGTGCTAAGTACTAAACCTAATATCGTGTCACCCGGCAGTAGGTTTCTCCTGACACCAAATTATATGGATATTCACGAGGCCAATCCCCCTCACAAGCATATTGCCTTAACCTACTTTGGCCGAACTAAGAATAGCCATTTTATTAAGTCAGCTGAACATACTGAACTTAGGTGGTTTTCAATTGATGACATAGATAAACCCGAGTTTAACTTGAGCCCAGCAATAAAATTCTATGTTCGTGAGGCACTAAAAACCGCTAGTCACGCTTGAGCATGACCGTAAATGCCTCGGCTGGTATATCAACTTTGCCAAAGCGTTTCATGCGTTTCTTACCTTTAGCCTGTTTAGCTAAGACTTTTTTCTTGCGCGAAACGTCACCACCATATAAACCAATGGTTACATCCTTACGATAAGAACTAAGGTCTTCTCGGGCTATAAACTTGCCGCCAATAGCGGCTTGCAAACTTACTTTGAATTGCTGACGAGGTATAACTTCTTTAAGTTTCGATACCGTTTCACGACCTAGCTTGTCTGCTTCACTGCGATGCACCATTGTTCCCAGAGCATCAATTTTCTCACCTGCCACGTAAAAGTCGAGTCTGACTAAATCCTCAGCTCGGTAATCATCCAACTCATAATTAAAGGATCCATATCCACTAGTAATACTCTTAAGTTGGTCATAAAAATCCGTTAGCAAATTAGCAAGTGGAGCTTCAAAGGTAATAATGGCCAATTGTGCGTCGACGTAAGACAAGTTTTTTTGCAGTCCACGCTTAGTCGTAATTAGTTGAAGTACCGGACCGACATAGGTTTTGGGCACAACCACTTCGCCAGATATCCAGGGTTCTCGAATCTCACTAATTTTGGCTGGGTCAGGCAAGTCAGCTGCATTTTTAATGTCCAGTTCCTCACCATTTAAAAGTGTAATTTGGTAATCGGTAGACGGGTTAGTAATAACCAGTTCCAAGTTATACTCCCGCTCTAGCCGCTCACGAACTATATCCATATGAAGTAATCCAAGAAATCCAACCCGCACTCCAAAGCCTAGTACTGGCGAATTCTCCGGTGTAAATTGAAGAGCCGAATCACTTAGACTTAGCTTTTCAATAGCATCTTTTAGAAGTTGATAGTTTTCACCTGAATCGGGATAAAAGCCCGCGTAAACAAATGGTTTAACATCTTTATAGCCATCTAAGGGTTGCTTTGCTGGTTCTGAAACTAGAGTAATGGTGTCACCGACTTTAGCTTCCCTGGTACTTCTAAGATTAGTAACGATATAGCCTATCTCACCGGTTCTAAGTTCTGGCAATGGAACCATCTGCGGTTTTAGTGAACCAGTTTCTAGGGCTATACCTTCAGCCCCAGTAGCCATCATTTTAATTTGTGTATTTTTAGCAATTTTCCCATCACTAATCCGAACATATAAGATCACTCCTCGGTAATCATCGTAATAACTATCAAATACAAGCGCCTTAGTAGGCAGATCTGACTTTCCAGCTGGAGGGGGAACTTTATCCACCACCGTGTCTAGCACTTGTTCCACGCCCTGGCCAGTTTTAGCTGATATATGCAAAATGTCCTGAGGCGAGCAGCCTAGTAGAGCTACTACTTCAGCACTGACCCGACTAATATCGGCAGCCGGTAAATCAATCTTGTTGAGCACAGGGATTATTGTCAAATTAGCTGCTAGTGCTAAATAAACATTCGCCAAAGTCTGAGCTTGTATGCCCTGGCTAGCATCGACGACTAGTAGTGCTCCCTCACATGCTGCCAAACTACGCGAGACCTCATAACTAAAATCTACATGCCCGGGTGTATCAATTAAGTTAAGTTCATGGCCCTTATACTGCATGCGTACCGGTGCCAACTTTATAGTGATACCTTTCTCACGCTCTAGATCCATTCGGTCCAACAACTGTTCTTTCATCAATCTCTTCTCAACTGTGCCAGTCAATTCCAATAACCTATCAGCCAAGGTAGATTTACCATGGTCAATATGGGCTATGATGCAAAAATTACGAATGTTATCCAGATGCATATCTAACAGATTATAACAGAGGTAGCGAAGCAATTAAAAATACAAGCCCTGCCTTGCCTAATGATATTAGTGTTAATTAAGCTTGGATGCGTACGGGTTTTAAGATCAATTTGCGCAGTTTATTGAGGAACGGACGAGGCTCGTCGAGACCAAATAACAGTGATACAAACACATGTACAGTTATGGTCGTGCCTGCAATTGCAGCTAATTTAAAGCCCAGTGTTATAAACCCACGATCAGCTATTTCCAGTGGCAACAGCGATACCATAATAAAAGCGGTAACGACACTAAAGCCAGTCACGGAGACAATCCTAACTATCGAACTCCAAAACTCCCTATTGAGTAGATAACGATCGCGGAGGAACATAATAAAGAATAGTAGCGCGACTTCCACGGCGGCAGTAATAGACTGAGCCAAAGCAAGTCCAGCCATTCCATAAGCTGTCGGACGAGCCAGATTAAATACCAAGATAATGTTTAGAGCGATGGCAAATAGCGAGACAAACAAAGGTGTTTTAGTATCTTTCTGCGCATAAAAATAGCGCGAAACAATGGTATAGATTATTCGGAAAAAGATAGCTGCAGCTAGATAGCCAAAAATTAAGGAAACCTGTGGAGCAGCAGTACTAAACAGTAAACGAGCCAAATAACCCCTAGCAAAGTAAGCAATAACTGTTACTGGCATAGCTATCCAAATCATTAGCCTCAGAACCTTGAAAAAATCCCGGTGGAATAAATCAGGCCGGTTTTGAGCTAATCGCTCGGCTAACTGCGGAAAGGCAGCGGTAGCAATGGCCGTACCAAACAAAGTTACAGGTACATTCATAAGTGTCGTAGAAAAGTTGTACCAGCTGACTGGACCTGGTCCCAGTAGCGTAGCCCGGTTTGTTTCAACAATACTGTTAATAGAATCAATTCCTTGGTCAATAGAGCGAGCCGGCAATTTACGGGTAATTAACTTGAAATCATCGGACTTGAAATTAATCCGTGGACGATAGCGAAACTTTAAGCCCCACATACCTAGCGTTGCAACCAGCAGTTGAATACTAGCACCAATCAAGGCACCAATACCCAGCCCAACTACACCCAGGCGATACTTAAAGACATAGATGCTCAATATTATGGACAGATTATAAAAAAGCGGCGCTATGGCATAAAAAAAGAACCGTCCAAACGTCTGCTGAACACTGGTCAAAATGCCAGACAAAGTAAACAACATAGGGTTAAGGGCAATAATGCGCATTATCGTGACAGCATTATGCAACTGCTGAGGAGCTAAGTTAGGAGCGACAATGTGCTGAAGCAAGGGACGTGCAAAAACAAATATAACAATGGCAACAACAAACATAATAATCGACAACAAGTTAAGTAAACTGCTAGTTAACTCCCAAACCCCCTGGCGATCATTTAAGTGCAATCGGTCGGCTAACACCGGCACAAAAGCTACGCCCAATGCACCAGCGGCAATGGTTAAGAAAAAGAAATCAGGTATCTGAAAAGCTGCAAAAAAAGCATCCGTTGAAGCCGGATCTACCACTGTAAAGTTGGCACTAACTAATCGGTTACGGAAAAAGCCCAGCGCCTGACTAAGTAGCGCCACAATAATTAGAAGCATCGTGGCATTAACCAAAGATACTCGTTTGTTTGCCCGATTTAATACGCGATTCATTCGGTACTAGTATAGAGGAACTAGAAAACGGGCACTAGGCTAAAAACTTATTTAAATCGTTTATGCTATCGATTACTTAGTACAGTGCTGCAGCTTTGGGCAAAATAGCATTTTCGAGAATCTTCTTAACTTCTGCGGCTTCAACTGTTTCTTTTTCGAGTAAACGACTTTTGAGTTTTTCTAACTTATCTAGATTGGTTTTTATTACTTCACGGGCTCGGTGAGCCGCTTCGGTTATCAAGTTTTCTACCTCATCATCTATAATTTTAGCGGTATCATCGGAGTACTGTCGTTCATGAACCAGACGCTCGAGCATCATACCCTCATCAACTTGGAAAACCTGATCACGTAGCTTCTTACCCATGCCTTGGTTCATAACCATATCACGAGCCAGCTCAGCTGCTTTTTGCAGATCGTTACCAGCTCCAGTAGTTACACGATCAAGCCCATAAATTACTTCCTCAGCTACTCGCCCACCTAACATCCGAGCCAAAACATCCTTATATTCAATAACACTGTGATAACTTTTATCCTCTGGTGGTATAAACCAAGTAACACCGCCAGTGCCACCACGGGGAATAATTGTCACTTTGTGAACAGTATCACTATCGGGCAAGACGTGACCAACAACGGCATGACCAGCCTCATGATAAGCTGTTAATTCCTTTTCTTTATCGTTCATAACCTTGCTCTTGCGCTCCGGTCCCAGTGCTACCTTCTCAAAGGCTTCAGTTACATCTTCTTGACTAATTTGGTGGTGATTTTGCCTGGCTGCAATAATAGCCGCTTCATTGGCAATGTTGGATAAATCTGCACCTGAAGAACCAGCCGTCTTAGCAGCTAGAGAGTCTAAATCTACATCTTTAGCTAGTGGCTTTTTGGCGAAGTGAATCTTGAGTATCGCCTCCCGGTCTTTGCGCTCTGGTAACTCAATATTAACTCGACGGTCAAAGCGTCCTGGTCGAAGCAGGGCTGGGTCAAGGACATCAGAACGGTTAGTAGCCGCCAGTACAATTACATTGGTACCTTGCTCAAATCCATCCATCTCAACCAGAATCTGATTAAGTGTTTGCTCGCGCTCATCATGACCACCACCCATTCCACTACCGCGGCGGCGACCAACAGCATCAATTTCATCAATAAAGATAATACATGGCGCATTTTTCTTGGCCTTAGCAAACAAATCACGCACTCGGCTGGCACCAACACCGACAAACATTTCCACAAACTCAGAACCCGATATGCTAAAAAACGGAACGTTGGCTTCACCAGCGACAGCTCTAGCCATCATAGTCTTACCGGTACCGGGCGGACCAATTAATAACACGCCTTTGGGGATCTTAGCTCCGACTGATTCAAACTTCTTGGGAAACTTCAAAAACTCAACAACTTCTTGCAAATCTATCTTAGCTTCCTGAGCACCAGCCACATCCCTGAAAGTAACTTTGTCTTTTTCATTTCCATAAAGTCTAGCTCGGCTTTTGCCAAAGCTGAGGGCCTGATTACCTTGCCCCTGAGCACTTCTGATCATAAAGAACAGTACTAAACTAATTAAAATGACTGGCCCGATAGACAAGCCAATGCTGGCCCAAGTATTACCAGCGCTGGAAGGGGCTTTAACATCTACAATTACATTTTTATTCGTCAAGCCCTGTTGGTAAATACTTGATCCAGTCTCTTTACGAGACTTTTCACTTGGCTTATTTTCACCAGCCTTGGTTACTTCCAATGAATCACCCTGAATGGTTATCTCTTTAATGTTGCCGGTGTTGGCGTCACTAATAACCTGAGAGAACGGCACGTCTTTTAAGGTACTGGGTTGATTAAAAGCGGCAACGACTACTAAGGACAATAAGATTATCAGAGCAGCAAAACCAAAGTTTTTGAAATTTCGGCGGTTATTGCCTCCCTTAATTGATGGTTTCCTAAACGGTTGTTTATCCATATATTGTTCTATTATACATAACCCACTAGTTGAGCGCTAGCGCTCCCCCACACTGAGTGCCAATTTGTCATTGTCAATCATCAATACATGATGTTTATCTATATCTACACGCTTGCCAGGTTTGTAAGTTTTAGCGGCTATAACTAGCAGCTCTAGCTGCTTTTTATCGATGTTCTTTACCCCTTCTTGTCTCAGCCAGCTAGCTATTACTTCCCGGGCCACATTGTGTGGTTGCTGGACAAACCAGATTCGATCTAAGCCTTGTGGCTTTAAATGATCAGATAAAAATTGATCAATTTCTTTATTTATATGATTTAAATTATCTAAATGATCAATAAATTCTTGGCGCTTTTTGGATGTAAAACTTGGCATAATATTATGCCGAACTTGGTTACGAAGATACTTGGTGTCCTTGTTGCTTGGATCTTCCCGCCATACAAGTCCATTTTCCCTAGCATATTCAATAAGTTGTTTTTTACTCTTTCCAAGCAAAGGTCGAAGTAATTCCGGATGGTTTTGTAGTGATGTTAAACCGCGCCGATTTGTACCGCGCAAAATATTAATAATGGCAGTCTCAATGGCATCATCCTGATGATGAGCAGTGATAATAGCTCTGGCACCAGCGGCATCTTTAACTTTAGCTAAGAATTTATACCTGGCCTCGCGAGCTTTGGACTCACTTGCATTGGGTCCTAAATTGCCCTGATCAAAAACAAAAGGAAGTTTGTACTTTGCCGCAATTTCTTGGACGAACAATCTATCTTTTTCCGATTCTTCCCTTATGCCATGATCGTAGTGAGCAACTATAACCCGATGTTTTATATTATTGTCATTATTTTTATTTAATTGCCGAACAATAAGATCAAGTAACACCATAGAATCTACACCGCCGCTAACCGCTAGCACATAAGTTCCTGGCTCTAGTTCAACATTCATCCTATAATCTTACCAGCATGGCAAAACATCACGATCATTGGCGACGATCATTAACGAAAACCTTAACCTACAGATTAGTTATTGTCGTCATGATTTTCACAGTTACCTATCTTGTTACCAAAAAAACATCTGAAGCTCTTCAAATAACTGGTTGGAATACGGCACTGGCCACTATTATTTACTACGCTCACGAGCGAATCTGGAGCCGGATTCGCTGGGGCCGCAATTAAAACCTGCATATGAACAAACGACCTGGAGTCGGAATTGGAGTATTCGTTCTAAAAAACGGTAAGTTCCTTATGGCCCAAAGGTTTGGGGCACATGGACATGGTACCTGGAGTTTACCAGGTGGACATCTAGAATTCGGAGAAAGTTTTGAAGATTGTGCAGCTCGAGAAGTTCTAGAAGAAACTGGTTTACATGTTAACAACCAAAAAATAGTTACTACAACAAATGATTTTGACGACGATAGACACTACGTAACTGTATGGATTAAATGTGACTGGGTTTCCGGTTTACCTACTGTTACCGAACCTGACAAATTTAAAAATTTTAAGTGGCATACTCTTAATGACTTGCCCCATCCATTGTTCCAACCTTATTGGCAGAATTTTTTAATAAAAAAGGTTGACTTAACCTAACACTTACACCGAAAAATCCTGATACAATTTAGTGTATGGGTTTTATATTTGTTGCTGGATATGTTCTACTTGTCGGCATTGCCACTTTTTTAATGAAGGTGAGCTTAAAAGAACTAAGTCCATACCAACTCAATTTCCTAATGGGTTTGGGGATGCTTGTGACTGGTATTCCAGCACTGCTGATAGCTAATAAGTCTTTTAAAATGCCGGTCAAAGAATTACCAGTTGGAATTACTATTGGAGTAATGATGGCTCTAGGCTCAATTCTCTATGTACTGGCTCTTAATAAGCTCACTGCCAGCGTTGCGTCCGTACTAGCTGCAACTTATGTAACAATAGTTATAATCTTGTCTTGGATATTCTTAAGGGAAAAATTTGATGCGATAAAGATAATTGGTATTGTTCTAACTTTCGTCGGCGCATTACTGCTTACGTATAAATCATAAACTTAATCAGTATTGAATTTTAATGTAATGGATCAGCTAGACTTGCGGCCTTAAAGGCGTCGTATTGACTACGGGTGGTACCATCTTCTTTGATAATGTCATAGGGCTCAGTACCGTTTGAGGCAATTGCAAACTGACTTGCTTCCCAGAAATTATCACGTCTTAACATTTGAAGCCATGCAGTGTAAAAATCACTTACTCGACTGTCATTAAATCCAGTCCAGCTGGTATCACCAGCATTCCATTCGGATATAGACAACTTAATATTTGAGCCTATGGTTGAACCCCATATGTTATTAATAATGTTCCGAGTTGATGCTGCCCAAGCATCATGATAGGCAATTATGTCACTAAGAGCAGCAGTGTAGCCAAAGTCACCACTGTAGGGATAGGCATGAATACTAATAACATCAGGAATGTAGTCCGGATCATTATTGTGAGCAATATATGCGTCATGAACAGCTGTCATAAATTCAGTTACACTTCGGGTGTTGGGAGAGGCAATACTGTCACCCCAACCAAATCCACCTTCAATACCTATATAACCAACGGTATTAATTTCAAAGCCTAAGCTGCGAGCATATTTTTTAAGAGCCGGCATATTCTGAGCATAATGTTGGCCCAAAAGTTTACTGACTCCAACACTACCTGCACTGCCAAATGGTGCTCCTTGCGACTTCCATTTAGCCCAACAAGTATATTCCATTTCATTACTTGATTCATATAATCGAACGCGTGAACCTGCTTGTTTAACAATTTCTTTATAGTACGGTAAATTCTGGGTAAGATCAGGGATGGCAACGCTACTGTAAGGTGGACAGTAGATTGTACCTACCTTAGTACCTATTGTATCGCTAGCAATCGGTAAAAGTTTTATAAAAGGTTCAGCACCTAAGTTATTTCTAATCCCATCGATGGCAGCATCAAAATTGGTTCTCAACATAGTACCAGCTGCACCAGTTGGGTCAGTCATATCCGTAAAAACATCAGACAAAGCAAAACGTATTAATGGTATTTTAGCGGCTTTAACCAAGCCAGGGATTGGTGTAGTTAAATCGACAGCCGGTTTGCCGTTTGTCCGCCAAGCTCCAATCTCTGAACCATAGATAAGATCCTTGCGAGATAATAAATTAGTAGGAGAAACAACGCTACTGCCCCAATTACTAGCTAGTACAGACAGATCAAGTACATTAACTGATCCGTCTCCTGTTAGATCACCTTGAGAAAAGGTCTTACCGCTTTGTCCATAGTTAGCGGCTAATATACTAAGATCGAATACGTCGACGGTGCCATCGTTATTAATATCGGCACTAGCTGCGTGAGAATTGCGAAGTAAATGGTAACCAAAGAAAGCAAAGAGTGTTATTGCAATAAAAACCAACAGTATTCTTGTCGGCAAGATATTCTTCATTTCTTTAATAATACAATAGCGCGGGACTTGCTTACTAAAAGCAACTCAAAAATCAGAAAAATATTTTTATGGTAGCAGGGGTGGGATTTGAACCCACGACCCCAGGCTTATGAGTCCTGTGCT
>CAZZAE010000007.1:0-26544 GCA_964652125.1 uncultured Candidatus Saccharibacteria bacterium | reverse complement strand
TCCCGAATGTCGCGGGTTCAATCCCCGTCGTTCGCCCCATATTACTTGCAAACACAATTGGTTTATCACTATACTTTAAAGATTAAAGGATAAGAGATATGGACCAAGCAGACAATCCAGATAAACCAGAAGAAAAAATTCCTGATCCTTATATTCCCCAACCGCCTACGATGGATAGTTCACTTCGTACAGATGAAGTTAAAGAAGATGATGACAAACCGGCTAATACGATTCCTCCAAAAGTCATTCCACCCCAAGGTGGTCATAAATACTACCGCGGACCAATTATTGCCGCACTGGTAGTTATTATTGCTGTACTGGTTTGGCTGCTAATTCTTAAAAAGCCCACAAAACCACATCAAACTACGACCTCAACTAGCACAAATAGTTCTCAATCCAGTACGGCTATTCCAACCACTCCGGATAATGTCGCCTATGCCTTCAAAGCCAAAAGTTCTGATCCGTATTCAGTTTATATCCGGCCAGCTGGTGGCGGTGCCAGGATATCTGCTAAGACTTTGGTGTCTTCCGAATCAATATCGGGTAGTGATGTTTGGGGGTCAAACGTAGCCTTTTCAACCGATAAAGGTATTTATGTTAGTACTGACAGCGGCCGGGACTATACCTTAGTACTTAGCCTTACGGGCGGTGCCGATATAACCAGCCTGAAAATATCTAGTGATGGGCTTCGAATTGCCTACGGCTATTTATCTGGGGTTGGGGCTCAAAACACGGTTAAATCGATAGACCTATCTGGTAAAGATTCCAAAGATTTGTTTACCTCGAAAAAGTCCGGCATCTATATTGTGGCCTGGAATAATTCTTTGCAAAAAATAGTTTATAGGGAGGGCTGTGCAAATTGTGATGGCACCCCTGATTTACCAGTTCTAAGAGATTTAAAGACGGATAAAGTTACAAAATTGTTGAGCGGACTAACGGTTAATGAATTGGCTGATATTGCCGTAAGTAGTGATTTCTCAACTGCTGTTTATGCCAAGTCAACAGAAAATTCTGCTGCTCCCTCACAGGCACTTGGTGTCTTCACCGGTGCGCCCTACACTATCAGCTCCATTGATCTGACCACTGCTAAAGTTACTAAGATTGTTTCCCTTGGCACCGTGGGAGAAAAGAATGCTAATGGCACGCTAAAGAGCCGAGTAGTTCATGTCGGATTTGTATTTGCTAGCAACACTGCTTTTTATTCTGCCGATACCCAACTCTACTTAGTTAAGGCAGCATCGCCGACGCTGACATTTGAAGCTACCAAGCCAATACTGTTTGTTCCTTTTGTTGGAACTAGCGATGTTATTACCGGCTCTGGTGCCGCTACCAGTGATTATTCTCTTAGTGATTACAACCTAGTCACCAAGAAATCTACAGCAGTCTTTCAGGGCGATAACAACACAGTTATATTTGGTATAACAACTAAATAACTTTTTTCGATTATTTGGTTAGGGAGCTATCCAACGGACATCGTCAAAGTAGGCTAGAGTGCCGGAGTTGGCAACGACAATAACTTGTAAACTAGCTTGTTTAACATTAGCTGAGGTTGGCTGGTAAGCAATAGCGACATCACCTTGCATAGGTGCATTGCGATCAGTCTTATACTGCCCGGATATCCAGTTGCCATTTGCGTCATATTCGTCAATGTAAAAACCAACTACACCACTGGTGATTTGTTTGATGTTGAGATAGCTAGTGATGTTGTATTGCTTGGTGGGGTCTACCAAGATCTTAGGAGAGAAAAGTTCGCGGTTTACGGTAGTTGATACCAATTTGGCAGAATTAACAGGATTGGCAGGGCTGCCATTGTTGTTAGAGTCGGCTGTTATATGTGTTGGGTCATTGGTTGTCCAACCTCCACTAATACCACTGTCAAAGGCTGGGTTTGGCATTAAGTTTGTAGTTACAGGTGGTGGTTGAGAAACAACACCTAATGGAAACCATTGACTGTTATCAATGTAGGCTACGATTCCGGAGTTGCCAGTGACGCTTAATTGTAAGCGAGCTTTGGCAACATTGGCTGAGCTGGGTTTGTAGCTAAAATTCATCTCTTCTACAAAGGATGTGCGTTCTGTAGCTTTATACTGCCCAGATATCCAGTTTCCGTTGGCGTTATATTCATCGATTGAAAAGCCAAATTCTCCACCGTTATTTTGGACTACGTTCAAGAAATTTTTGAGCATGTAAGTTGCGCTGGGGTCAACACTAACTGTTGGTGAGAACAGGTGAGAGTTGGTGGAACCGGCTACGAATTTGATTGAATTAGTAGGATCAGGATAACTACCGTTATTGCCATTATTGGCGGTAATATTGCCGGGGCTGTCGGTTGTCCAGCCTCCACTTATGCCGCTGTTAAAGCTAGCGTTAGGCAGTAGGTTAACATCACTCTTGACCAATCCGTCACTGACATTTACAACCGGTACATTTTTGGACTTTATGTAGGCTGCGATCTTATCTAAATTAGCGGTGCTATATTCATAATCTCCGGACTTTCGGCTGGCTCTGGTTTTAATGTCGTGGAAGACAAGGACTAACCATTGTTTGTTGGCAATAGCACTGTCGACATAGGATTGGACGGTTGCAACATCGACACCACCCTGTACTTGCTGTTCTTTCAAGTAATAGTCACTGTTAGGCCAGTTGTTATAACCAATGTCAGCAAAACCGCGTTGGGAAGCATAGCTTTTAGCAATTTGGGCTAGAGAATCATTGTTATAGTCTCCATATGGCGTAGCCATGTCAGTGGCGTCATAACCATGGGCTGCTAGATCGGCTTTACTTTGAGTTAACTCTTGGCTGACTTGGGCGGGAGTTAGCTGGAAGGTCTGACAGTCACTACCGTCACCGGTACTTGCTAAACAGTAGTGATTTACGGTGTGGGCACCAATCTCCCAGCCATATTGGTTGTGCAGCTGAGCTATTTGGCTCCAAGTCATATACGAGGCATCAGGGTTAGCACGACAAGTGTTAGGTACGCTTGTCATACCAACGCAGCCAGTTATTACGTAATCGGTACCAGTGTAACCATATTTGGCGAGAGTTGGTGCGGCTTGAGTGTCGGCGCTAGTTAGGTTATCGTCGAATGTAAATGAGACTTTAGCAGATGGTTGGGGGCTGACTACTGCTGCTGAGGCTTGGGCAACGGTTCCAAGTACGATTCCACTAATCATAGCTACTGCCATAATTGAAGATATCAATTTATGTCCTGTTGCTCTGAGTAAATTCTTTAGTAACATGTTAAGATGAGTCCTTTTAACTATAATATTTTGTAACTTCTTGTCTGTTATGTCCCACTGCTTTAACTACACTGTACAATAGAAAAGGATATAAATCAAGTACTTGGTGCGGGATACCGGAGTCGAACCGGTGTCCTCAGTTTGGAAAACTGATATATTAACCGCTATACGAATCCCGCTAAAAACAGAGGTAATTATACCATAAGGTAGATACCTAGTAGACAAGAAAAAACGCTAAGCACAAGCACTAATAGAATATACTTTACAAACTGTCATAAATATGTATAATTAAGGTCTAAGGATTCGGTTGGTGGGGTTACTAGAGTTAACCAGTAAATTAACTTGAGGTAACAGATTCTAAAAAGGTATGTTAACTAAACAAGAGGAGGCGCTTATGTACGGAGGTGGAGTTGTACTAGGTGCATCAGCGGCAGCAGGCGCAGCAGCAGTTCTGCCAAACACTGGAAACAACACAGCCATGGCTGTCGTTGCTACCGTAAGTTTGGCTGTAGGTGCTATCGTGACTGTTACATCGCTTGCACGTTTAATTGCTAAAAAGTCTTTCAAGGCTTAACAAACACCAAAGGGCAACCTAGTGTTTGATTTATTAACGGAGGTTACCGCTTAGGCGGCCCTCCGTTAGTTGCATTATATGAAGAACATTCGTCAACATATTAGCATCGGCATATTGTTTATAGCGGCGGGCTTACTACTAGGATCCGGACCGTTACTTCAGTATTGGCGAACTAAACATGCTGATGGGGCTTTTGGTCGACCACTGGTCTCAAGCAGTCAACCAATCAAGACAAACTTACCGCTAATCCAGGGTAAGCCAACCCATTTAATTATCCCTAGCCTAAACATTAATGTAGTTGTCACTGACGGTTATTATTATCCTAAGACCCAAACCTGGACCTTGAATTCGGACAAGGCCCAATACGCTGTTATGACTCCCTATGCCAACAATAGAGAAGGTAACACCTTTATATATGGTCACGCTCTGTCAAACATCTTCGGAAGTTTGCCCAATATAAAACCGGGATCAGAAGTTTTAGTCTTTACTGACAATAAACACAAGTTTCTATATAAACTGACTGGCTCACGGGTGACCAATCCTAGCGACACCGCCCTGTTTGATTACCAAGGCCCGCCCATACTAACGCTCCAAACTTGTACCGGGCTGTGGTACCAAAACAGGTACTTGTTTGTCTTTAGCTTGGAGAAGGTAGCCTAAGATGATAAACCAATGGCTATTTCTAGTTTTTCTATTAATTGGAACTATTAATCTAATTCACCTGGCACTATATATTGGTGGCGCCAACCTCTATGATATTTGGCAATTTCGCCGTGCTAAGAAAATGCCCAAGCGGATTCGAGGTGATCGGCCGCTAGTCAGTGTTATTATTCCGGCTCACAATGAAGAGACAGTGATTGAGCGTTGTCTTGATTCCGTACGCTCCAATACATACCGCAAAGTTGAGGTCATCGTCCATAATGACCACAGCAGTGACGATACAGCCAAAGTGGTCAGAGCCTATCAACAAGCTTATCCAAAATTTAACCTTCGTTTAATTAGTCGTCGCCACCAGGTTGGTAAGGCCAGTGGGCTTAACTACGCTATTAAGCGCTATGCCAAGGGTAGTTTAATTATGGCTCTCGATGCTGATTCCATGCTTCAGCGGCGAGCCATTATGCGAACCAGCTTATACTTCCGTGATGAAAAAGTAGCTGGTGTAGCTGCAAATGTGCGGTTAATGGACGAGCCGACAATTCTAGGACTTTTGCAAAAGTTTGAGCATATGGCCGGCTATCGTTCAAAAAAGTTCTATTCTATGACAAATAGTGAATATATTATTGGCGGCGTAGCTTCAACTTACCGATCAGATATTATGCACCAAGTAAATTTGTACGATACCGATACTATGACTGAAGACATTGGGCTCAGTATGAAAGTTGTTGAGCTTGGTAATCGTCGCAATAAAATAGTTTATGCGGCGGACGTAGTAGCTATGACTGAGGGTGTCCAGACCTTCAAGCAGTTGTTAGCCCAGCGCTACCGTTGGAAAATGGGTGGACTTCAGAACTTGCTTAAACACCGTTCGCTAATTGGCAACATACGGCGCCGTTACAGCCTAGCTTTAACTCTGTACCGTTTACCAATGGCATTCCTGGGTGAAATTATTATGTTACTTCAACCTTTGGTACTGGTTTATGCTTTTATACTTAGCGTGGTTTATCAAACGCCACAGCTATTCTTGGGAGCTTATATGGTTATAACGCTCTACGTTATGTGGACCATTTGGCCCGATGAACACAGTCCATTGACCAAAAAGTTGTCACTGAGTTTATACGCACCAATTATGTATTTTATCTTTTACATTATGGATGCAGTGCAGGTGTTTTCAATCATCAAGTGTTTGTTTAATCCAAGTCAACTTATGCGCCGCACAAATAGCGAGTCATGGGTGTCACCACAAAGACGTGGTCAGATAATAGGCCAAGTAACCTAAACAAAGAATTAAATGTCGTGCATGACGCTTATTTGAGCGCCCAGCGAGTTTAATCTCTCGGCTAAGTCTTCATAACCACGGTTAATGGTATAGACGTTTCGAAGCATGCTGACACCCTCAGCCGCTAACATGCCAATAAGTAACAGGCTAGCAGGTCGAAGAGCCGGTGGGCTAACTACGTCGGCATGAGTGAAACGGGTTGGACCTTGAATATAAATCCTATGGGGATCGGCCAGTTCGACATTCATGCCAATCTTTGTCATCTCGGTGTAGTAAATAGCCCGGTTCTCGAACATCCAATCGTGAATTAAGGTTCGGCCCTTGCATACGGCCGCAATTGGCACGAAATAGGGAATATTGTCAGGGTTAATTCCGGGCCACAAGTTGGGATGAAGCTTATCTTTAGGAGCCACCAGAGTGCCATTGTGTTTGTGGACTTCTATATCGGCTAAATCAATCACTCCATTGTTAGCTTTATATGTAGGTGAGACTTCATATTTAAGCCCCATAACTTTTAGCTTAAATAGTTCGAGTCCAATCCAGTATATCGGTACTCGTTGTATGGTTAGGCGAGAGTTGGTGGTGATGGCCGCTGATATGAAAAACATAGCTTCAATCGGATCCTCGGTGGCACTGTAAGTTACATTCTTTTTTATATTAGATGTTCCAGTAACGGTTAGGATTGATGTTCCAATGCCGTCAATTTTGACACCTAGCTTTTGCAGGAATAGGCACAGGTCTTGAACCATATAATCGGCACTGGCTCCTTGGATTATGGTTGTGGCATTTGTGCGAGCGGCTGCCATTAGGGCATTGTTAGTAACGGTGTTGCCTTGTTCGTACAGTACTACTCGTTCGGACGGAGCCTTTTTTCGGACGGTAACTTCATAATAACCGGTGCGGGCAACGACATTAACACCAAACTGTTCCAGGGCAAATAAATGTGGGGCTACGGTTCGACGACCAATTTTACAGCCACCAGCGTAGGGAATTTTAAAAGACGATGTTTCGTGCATCAGTGGTCCTAGCAGCATCAGTACGCTACGGGTTTTACGTGCCGATTCAGCATTAATACGACTGAGATCGAGCTTACGAGGGGTTCGGATTTCTAGATCAGAATTTAACCACTTTATTTTTGCGCCAATGCTTTCCAGGACTTCGATTATTCGGTTAACTTCTTCAATTTTTGGTACAGATTTTAACCTTGTTACTCCTTGGTTTAGCAAACTAGCACACAATAAGGCAACAGCGGCGTTTTTGCTGGTTTTGAGAGTAATTGAACCTTTTAGTTCGTGACCTCCTTCGACTCTTAAGTTAATACCACCTTCACCTAGGCTAATGAGCTGTTTGTTGAGGACGTCGCTGATTCGGCCTAGAGTCTCTAGGCTCAAGTTTTGCTTGCCGTGCTCAATGCGGTTAACGGCCGATTGGCTGGTTCCCAGTCTTTTGGCAAAAGCTGCTTGGGTGAGTCCTCGGTCTTGCCTTATCTGGTAAATAAGGTG
Organism: uncultured Candidatus Saccharibacteria bacterium; assembly: GCA_964652125.1. GTDB lineage: Bacteria > Patescibacteriota > Saccharimonadia > Saccharimonadales > JANWIN01 > CAZFNQ01. Next base: position 19,293 of record CAZZAE010000007.1, on the reverse strand, counting down.
ACCAATCTTTTCGTAACTGCTATTCATTTATCCACAAATTATACCCCTCGTGATATTAATATCAATAACAATATTCATTCCCCCAAGTAATATTATGTTTTTGCTGGGGGCGACTGCTAAAATAGAACCATGGTCTAACTATAATTCGCTTAACAAACATTAAATGAGTTAATAGTTGGGGGAGAGTTATGAGTGATAAAGCAATTGAAGATCTAATTAGAGCTGAGGCCAATCGACAAAGCCAAGGTCTGGAGATGATTCCTAGTGAAAACCATACATCAGCTGACGTTTTGGCAGCCTTGGGTTCAAGATTAACTGATAAATACTCAGAGGGTTACCCGGGTATGCGCTACTACGGAGGCTGTGAATTTGTCGATGAAGTAGAGAACTTGGCACGTGATCGGGCTAAGAAACTGTTTGGCTCGACTCACGCTAATGTTCAACCACATTCGGGTTGTCCAGCTAATCTAGTTACTTACTACGCTTTGCTGGATCCGGGCGATACTCTAATGGGTCTGAGTCTAATCGATGGTGGTCATATGACTCACGGTTTGAAACTAAACTTTTCAAGTGTTTTCTACCACAGCGTTCAGTATCACGCCAAGCGCGATGGTTACATTGATATTGATGAAATGTACAAACTAGCCAAAGAGCATAAGCCGAAGATAATTATAGGTGGTGGTAGCGCCTATCCTAGAGTCTATGAGTGGGCGAAATATAAAGAAGTAGCCGATTCGGTCGGTGCGTTTTTGGTAGCCGACATGAGCCACGTGGCTGGACTAGTAGCTGGTGGGGTCTATCCTAGTCCAATTGGTATAGCTGATGTTGTAACGACTACAACTCATAAAACTCTGCGTGGTCCACGCGGAGCGATGATTTTATGTAACGGATTACCTTCCAATCCGCTTAAAGCTGTACCTCGAACCAAAGAAAATATTCCAACTTTAATTGATCGTGCCCTAATTCCAGGACTCCAAGGTGGTCCACATAATCATCAGACGGCCGGTATAGCCGTAGCCCTAAAAGAAGCTATGCAACCGGACTTTAAAGTCTATGCTAAGCAAGTAATTAGCAATGCTAAAAAACTTGGTGAGGAACTTGTGTCCAAAGGCTATGATTTAGTTACTGGAGGGACTGATTCCCATCTGTTGCTGATTGATATGACTAGTAAGAATGTTAGCGGTAAAGAAGCCGAAAAAGCTTTGGGCAAGGCTGGCATTACCGTCAATAAAAATACCGTGCCCTTTGATCCCAGAACACCCTTTGATCCCAGTGGGATTCGCATGGGCACACCAGCTTTGACAACCCGGGGTATGAAGCATAGCGAAATGACATACATCGCAGGTATGATAGACAAAGCAATCACCCACCGTTCTGACGATAATATACTTAACAAGTTAAGAATAGAGATAAAAGACTTTACGACAAAGTATCCCTTGCCTAGCTAGAAAGTATACTTAACATGTTAAGCATAATCATAAATGGTTTTAAACGACCCCAAACGTCGTCAACAATCATAATTAAGCACCAATAAGCTCTGGTTCCTGCTCCAGTTCGATATTAAATAGTTCCTTAACCTTTTCAACTACTTTTTGTTTAAATCTAAGTAAATCGGCTGTAGTTTTAGCGTGTTCGTTAACGAAGACTAGAGATTGAGTTGGCCAGGTGGCCATGCCGGTTTGGTCGTCATGAAAGCTGCCAAAACCAGCATGTTCAACTAGCCAAGCCGCTGAGATCTTACTTTTGCTATTATCTAACCGCCAAAAACTGATTGTTGGGTATCGATTTATAAGATTAATTAAATGTGATTCATCGATAATTGGGTTGGCAAAAAAGGAGCCATTATTGGCTACTTGCGCTGGATCAGGTAATTTAGCTCGTCGAATGGCAACTACGGCATCGCGCAAGATGGCTGGTGTATAGGCGGTAATCTTATGAGCTTCAAAGTAGGTCTGTACAGAAGCATAAAAAGGCGGTTCCGGATTCGTTCGAGTTAGATGTATTGTCAGGCTGGTAATAAAAAATCTACCATGGTCAGTTGTCTTAAAGCGGCTGTTTCGGTATGAGAAACCACAATTACTTCCGGCTAGGGTAACAAATTTACTAGTCTTATGATCATAAGCTTCAACGCTGACTAGTACATCGGAAATTTCCTGACCATACGCACCGACATTTTGGACCGGCGTAGCTCCAGCTGTACCAGGAATTAACGATAGAGCCTCTATGCCACTAAGACCATCAGCCACACTTCTAGCCACGACACTGTCCCAGTTTTCACCACCACCGATCGTAATATAGGTGTTATCTTGATCTTCTTCGAACTTTTCAAACAACATTATCTTATTAACAATCACCAGACCCGGGTAACCTTCATCGCCCCAAATAATATTGCTTCCGATGCCGATCATAATGGCGCTTACTTTATTGGCATCAGCCCACTTTAGAGCTTGTTCAACTTCCCCACGACTTTGAACTTCAATTAAGTATGCTGCTGATCCACCCAGTCGCATAGTTGAATAATCACGCAGAGATACATTTTGAGCTACATTCATTGGCTGTAATTATAACTCAGTGTCAGTCATGTTGCTTGTGTATAAAAACCATGGGCTTGCATTGATATGAACCTAGCAGTAACATAATAGTAATGTTAGACAACGGGGCTGATAATCCTTATAAGACTTTGGGCTGGCACCTAAAGTTTGCTCGTGAGCAACTTAAAGAAAGTTTGGCTGAAGTTTCTGGAGCCGTTGAGATTGAAGCTGATGCGTTGGACAAAATTGAACAGGGTAAAAGTTGTCCCAGTGAGGATATCTTATTACTTCTGATCACCCATTTAGGTCTAGAAGATGCTGAAGCTAACAGCCTTTGGCACTTAGCTGGATACAGCGATCAAGATATTGATGCTAGTCATGATCAAGTGGCTTTGACAATGCCAAATGAGCTACGCATTATTTATACCGACATGCTACACGTCATGGTTAATGACTATGGGATTGTTATGAATTTTATGCAGGGTGGAGGATTAGGAAGTCAGCCACTGGCAGTATCAAGAGTTGGCATGAGCAAAAAGCAGGCTCGACGTGTTATAGACATTTTGCAAAAAAGTTTGGCAAAACCTCAGCATAAATCTAAACCAAGATACTTGCCTGCTCCCAAAAAACACAAAGACGCAACTGATATAAGCTGATAGGCTTCTTGCCCAACTACACGTTTACTAGAAAATAACTATTTGAGATAACAGCTTAAGCATCAAATTATGACAAACAAAAAGACACAAAGTAGGGTTTCTACGCAACAAGTACTTAATCGCAATTCATACTACAAAACCATTTCCGGTAAAGCGCCTGTTGATTGGCATCGTAGATGGATGTCATGGATGGGTGTCATACTCGGAATGATAGTTGGCTTAGGTGTTGGCACCATTTCTTGGATCGTCATTGCAGTGAGCACACCAGATACAAGCGACACATCTGGTCAGAGCACAACTCTTTTAATAGCTATATTTATCAGCCTTGCTGCAACAGGTTATATCACATGGGCTTTCAGCAAAAATTCAAAACTTGTCGTCCGAGTATGTATTTCACTTGCAGTAATATATTTGGCCGTTTGGCTTTACCTTGTGTTACATCCAGATTTTGCTATTGGAAGCTTGACAATATAGTCTTGCCAAAAATCCGAAAACCAAGATCTCGTGATCGCATCTTCCATACTTGCCGAAAGATTTAAATGTTTTTTCAAGAGGTGTACCATTTGACTATCTATATAATAGCTGTATGAAATACTTAACAAGTTCTGCTCCCTTGCTAATTTTTATAGGACCGTCTGGAACCGGTAAGTCGACAATTATTCAAGAGTTAATTGAAACTAACGTAATTGAACTTACTCCTACTTGGACTGACCGACCGAGACGGGATGGAGAAGCGGAAATTGAGCATGTTTTTGTAACACCACAGGTGTTGAATAAAAAATTCAAAGAAGAATATTTTGCACACCCGCCAATACAATTATTTGGTTTGCCTTATAAATATGCTGCGCCAAAAATACCAATACCAAAACCAGGTAAAATTCCGAGCCTGATGTCTCGAGTAATGGCCATGCCTTTATCGGATCGCTTATACCCTAATCGAATTGTTTACCAGATAGAAGCTCCAAAAAAAGTGGCCAACGCTCGCTTGATGGAACGCCAAGATCTAAATTTCGGTACCAGAATTAGTGATTACGACAAAGAAATCTCCCAAGGTCGAGAATTTGCAACACGGATTTTTGTTAATGACGGGGATTTGCATAAAGTTGTAGATGAAATAATTACTGCTATTGGAAATGATTTTCCTTCAGTCAATACTAAGTTATAATGCTTATCAATGTTTCAGCTTATAAACTGGTTAGTTTTTAGATTACGGTTTTTTTATTACTTTCCAAGCAGGACTTTAGGGTTACCGGTTTGGGCTGGCTATATACTAGCGATAACAGTACTTATTTTATTCTTTTTTGCACTTTATGATTTGTTTAATTATCGTAACCGCGGAAGTTTAGCTTTACTTTGGCTGATTGTTGTTTTGTTGGTGCCGTTAGGGTCAGTATTGTATCTTGTATTTGGCTCTAAGCAGCTTCGTATACTGGCCGTACCCGTGCTTAGCCCCAAGCCTATCACCGGAACGGTATCAACGGCTAGGCCCAAAGTGTATGCTCCATATACTGAAACTCGTAATACGACAATAGTATTTGGCGGAATTATACTAATAAGCTTTTTAGCTATAATGCTATTTTTTATCAACGCTCAGGGAGTTGCTACGTCCACATATGCCGATGCGGCACATTACTCCACAATAGCCGGTTATATAACTTGGCCCTTAGCCCTGATAGCCGGAGCCTGGATGGCGTATATAATCACGCACCCACGCAATCCCAAGCCACGCAGTAATATTTTAAGAATATTCCTTGGTGTACTCGGCTTCTTCTTAGGGGCCGTTCCGGGGCTTATTCTAGCCATAGTTATAACCTATCCACTTAGCAAACATGCATGTCAGCTTTCGGGCTCTAAATACTGTTAATAATTTGCGAAAATGAACTTAAGGCTATCGCTAAAGCAATCGGCACATTATTTTAATTTGGTTCGCAGCCTACTAAGAGTACCGACATACCTCTTACTCATCATGTATTTATTCGTGGGCATTTTTACGGGCATAGCTGTGGAGGGTCTAAAACCGACAATTTCTCAATTAATTATTATGTTGCTGAAAGCTGCAGTCTGTGCCCTTATCATCGCCCTTTGGTATATCAATGGAACGGCTTTAAACGACTATGCCGACTATGAAATTGATATTATTAACCTAAAAGGCGATCAAGATCGTCCGTTGGTAGTCGGAACGGCTACGAGCCCTGAATTGCTAAAAGTAGCTTTTATTTGTGGCGGTTTGGCTGTAGTGTCGGCAGGGCTACTACAATGGCGTTTTGGGGTGCTATTACTTTTTTTGTTGCTTCTAAATATTTCTTATTCAATAAGACCATTACAAATTTCGCGGCGAGGGGGTTTGGCACCTATATTATTGCCAATTGGATATGTAGTTCTGCCTGTGTACTTAGGTTACGGACTAAATGCAAATCACTGGGAACGGCTTGCCAGTGTAATGATAATTGGTTTTTATTTGCAATTTATCGGTCGAATAATTCTCAAAGATTATCGTGACGTTAAGGGCGATAAACAGAATGGCAAAATGACCTTTCTTCTCCGTCATGGCAACAAAATGGTTTGTATAATTTCAGCCTTAGCGATAATGGCAAGTAGTATATGGCTGATATATTTTGCTGGTCTATACCTACGCACCTTTCGTTACACCATCATTTGCTTGCTGGGTTTCGGGTTAGTGACATTGTATCAGTTATCGCAAGTTTCAAAGTGGAGGAAGCAAAAGCCCATTATTGCGGCTTTTGGACGTAGTATGACGGGTATTACTGCAGCTGTTATTACTGGTCTAATAGTATATATTTGGCCCTTGCGACCGATTACAGCCTTATCTATGGCTATTATTTTAATGCTGGTTTATATTTGGAGCGCTCAGCAAGCTTTTAGCTACAACGTCTCACTTTTATCCAAGCAATAGAACCCATTTAACAGCTGCGTAACTTTGATTACAATAAAGTACCAAGCATAAGCATTACGTTTGAAAAGTGATACACTTCTCTCATGGATTTTAATATCCCAGTATTATCTATTAGTATTACACTCCTATCTATTTTAATTGGCTCCATCACAATTGTAATATCTTTAACTTATGGTAAGAAGCGGAGTATCCGTTCGGTCAGAAACGAAGTATTAGCTATTGGGTTGGTTGGGCTATTACTGTCAACTCTACTTTACGCTTCATACAAGTCGGCCAACGAAGTAAATAACTGGCTTGGAGTTGGACCCGCACTGCTTGTTGTTGGTTCATTTGGTTCAATTATGAGTTTTTATAAGCCTACGTTATAAATTAAAAAGACTCTTGGTATTTTTGTTTTACTTTCACCGCTTATTGGGTTACTAATATGGGTAATTGCTTACCAGTTTATCGCCGTTCACAATTACTAAATTTATTCTAATTTGGAATAGTATACGGTACCAAACTGGAAATTCTTACGGAGGTCATAAAGCCTCTGCTGATGAAGAGTACAGACTGAAATTAAAAACCGTTTAAGAATGTACTTTTGTTATAGTTAGACCATGAAACAACTGTATCCAAAAGTTGGTGTTGGAATTATTGTCATTAAGAAGGAAGGAAATAAGTCCTTTGTTATGTTACACCAACGAAAAGGTAATCGTGGTTTGGGTAAAAATTATTGGGGAAGTGGTGGCGGACACCTAGAACTCGGCGAATCATTAGAAAACGGGGCACTACGTGAATTATCCGAAGAAGCTGGCGAAGAAGTAATCGTAAACAACGTTAAGTTTTTGGGTGTAGTTAACTTTACGCAGATGCAACCCAAACATTACGTTGATATAAGTTTTATAGCTGACTGGGTATCAGGAGAACCAACAAATAATTCTCCAAAAGAAACTACTGATTGGCAGTGGTTTGATTTAGAAGAACTACCAGAACCTCTGTTCCCACCGGTTGAGAATTATTTAGTTGCCATAAAGAATGGTCAGAATTTTTTTGATAGTTCATTTGATTAGTAGTTGCTAACTTAATGATTCTTACCTGATCAAGTGTGCTGTACCAAAAGTATAAGAATTTAGAACTAACTTTTTTTCTTCATTTCTCGCCAAATGAAGAATAAATGCAGTGAGACGGCTAAAACTATAAGTAAGAAACCACCATTAAATAAAAATCCAAGTTGATCTAATGTATTGCCAGCTTTATCGTGGAAAAACTCTGGTGCAATTAAGATGGCAGCTAAAACAAGAATGTAAATTATTATGAACGCTTTGTTTACAGTAATTTGTCCGCGCATTTTTGGCTTAGTTTCATTTAAAACAGTCTGTGAAATTGGAGCTGGTGAAACTGGAGATTGAGGATTTTGCTGATCCGTTTTTGGTGTTAATGAAGTACTTGATGAATCCATAGGTTGTTATTGATAGTACCATTTGCTCTTTAGAATAAGAAGAGTTCAATCGTGGTATTTTTGTTATCATAGAATTATGAGTGCTCTCAAGGAAGTAGATAATTACATTAGCTCCTTGCCTCATTGGCAGCAAGTAATTAGTGAGAAAATACGTAAACTGGTTCATAACGCTGAGCCGAATATTGTCGAGGAGATCAAATTCAAGAATCGGCCTTATTTTACATTAAATGGGAATGTCTGCGCTTTGCTGGCTGCGAAAGACCATATGAATGTTTTTATATATGACCCAATTGCACCAGACCCTTCTGGCATTATTAATCAAGGTCATGATAATTCTACAGCTCGTGCAATACAAATACACGAAGGTGATTTGATTAATGATAAAGCTTTTATAGAACTAATTATGGCCGTAGTAGATAACAATCGTAAGGGCGGCTGGCGAAAACTTAAGCAGAACAAGACAACAAGTCAGTTATAGCAAATAGTTAAGCTTTAGCTTATTGTAGATTATAAGGATTCGCATGAAACAAAATGAAAATGGTTTCGCTGGCTTTGTTGAACTGTTGTTAATCGCAATTGTTCTGTTTGTAATCTTAGCAGTTGGCTTTTCCATACTTCACCGCAAGCCTCAAAATAACCCGATGCCGGTAGCAAACGTTGCTGCCAATGGTTTTCACGACACACCAGAATGTGCGGCCTTTAATAATTATGCCAACGAACATATTTCAATGCCGACTGACTTCGGTTTAAAAATGCGCACGTATCAACGCTGTGGTAACTTTGTTAGCTTTGAGTCAGAACCTCAACTGGTTTTACTTGGTTATCAAAGTAGCAAAAGCTTCCAAAATGGGAAAACTTTATTGTCATATGTGAGCAAATGGTTTGGTCAAAATGGATGGCAACTAGTCAACAACTCGGGCGAAGACATGGCCAGTTTTAAAACTACAAATCTAGGAGCAACTGTAAGAATAATTGCTTATAGTCCAGCAACGGTTGAGATAAACCTTGAGAGCCTTAAAGACTTTAAAAACTTTCCCTCAACCACTAAAAGCTCACCGCCCCAGATTTTATTGTCTACACAAGAACAAATTAGAAGTGCCCCCTTCAATGTTTATAGACCCACATTATTTCCATATTTGGCATCATCGCCACCCAAAGATTCCAGCGATATATCAAGTAGTTTTGAAAAATATTTGGGGCTTAGCTACTTTGCAAATGGTTTGCTAATAGATTATTACAGTACGCAAACAAATACGGCTTTAGATAATTGTAACAGTGGAACAATTTCGAGATGTGAAGTCTGGGCTACTACAAAAAAAGGCTACAAGATTTATATAAATTCTAATGAGGCAAATAAAGACTCCATTAAAGATATTACAGGTCTATATTTAGATATTGGCAACACAGACATAATTTTCGGTGGAGATTTAAAAACTCATCCATACTCAATAACTAAAAGCCAAATCGTTGAGATAGTTGACTCTCTAGAAATAGTTAATTAGAAACTATATTTGCCAAAGGACGTTGGTTTCTTATCAATGATGGTTCTACGGCATCTTACTTGTGCTTGCAAAAAAATTACTTGAACGTATTGTAGGAATATAATGCAAACAGAATGTGGTCCGGAGATTGCTTCACCGAATAGTATATATGTATCGACGCGCGAGGATTTGGAATCTCTTGTATTGCATCATGCAGCAGATATTAATCTGCCTCCAACCGATATTTTACTTAGATCAGATAAGTTAGTCGGATTTGCTGAGACAGGGATGGGGCGTTCGCCAAATCTTAGTGCCATTAATGGCGCCGAATTTGTAAGAGGCGTACAAAAGAAATCTATCCACGAGTATGTCTATTCAGATCAATTTAATACCTATGCTAACCAAATCCATGAACAAACAGATGATATCTGTAGCCTAGAAAGACATTTCTTTACTTACGGCATCGAGATTGGTCTATGGTTAAAAGCTATTCAAGAACAAACCTAAGTTAAAGATCTATAACTTACTTACTAGCGAGATGAATATTGATATGCTGATATTACTTTTTTTTGCTTGAGGGGGACGAAATAGCCCCTGCATTTTTAAATGTTAATACTATTGCCATTGCGTGACCATGACCAAGTCCGTAATCCTTTTTTAACCAGTCAACTATTTGCATAACTTTTACGTCTGGTCCTAACATTCCCTTGGTTTTGGCTGCTTTTAGGAAATCTTCTGGGGTCTTACCAGTTTTAGTGTAAATGTTATCGATATAAGCTTGGAATGACATAACCTTAATTATACAACTTGCCTGTGCTTGCAATCTAAAATCCTGACAACTATCATGAGAACAAATAAGAAAGGATACATTATGGGAAATGTCATTCAAACCAGTGAAGTTCTCGCTCAAGTAGAAGAATTAACTATAATGCGCAGAATCCTAACGCAAGAAACTCTTGAAGCTCTAAAGAGTGATAGTACGAAGTATACTGATAGGCTAAAGAAAATAAATGAAAGGAAATTTCAAAATGTTTTGGTTAGAGGGACAAACATTAGTCGTCCGTCAATACTAACTTATGCCAGCCGGAGTCGATTAAGAGTTGAAACACTTCCTGCTGGTTTTTCGATGAATGTACACAACATTAGAACTAAGCAAGGAGATCTCGTTATATTTCCTATGCAGACGATTGGGATTTCAAGTGAAGGAACTCCTATAATTGGACGTCCTTTAGATAAAAAGAGTTATTCTATAGTCCATATTCCATTTGAACCTAATTACGAAATTCATAATCCAGCTGGAATGAAAGTTGATCTAGCTTTTAGTGTTGATCAGGATAACTTAGTAACAGTCAATGGAATGAATCCAGTAAATGCTGATGAATATGCACTTTTTGATGCCATAGTTTGTGAATTCGAAAGACAACTAGAAATAAAACAATAATAATTAATCAGTGAATACTTGGCTCGGCTCATTTGCTCGTGTTAGAATATGCCCATAAAATGAAAACACAATTAAAAAATACTCACTCTTGGGCAAAAAAGAAAATATTAGCGGCTTTTATAATTTTAGTTCTACTTATAATGTTCGGTGCGGCATTTACCGTTCAGAAAATACACTATTACAATGATGCTGCTGATCAAGCTAATTCTGTCCGAATAAGGGAACTCATTTTATTAGCTGTTAGAGGAATTAAAAAGGATGCTCCAGTCGATCCAAAAACTGGTGATATTTACTTCCCTGAATCTAGGCTATATCTGCCAAATCCTGGCTTACCACTTACGATTACCTACTTATTTGATAGGGGAAATATCACAGATTCACTCTCTGGATTAAGCGTTAGTACATATCCCGTCCGTGGTACTCAAGCACTATATACGGCCAACAATATGAATGAGGTATTTGATGCGGTGCCAAAACTTCAAGCTTGTTCAAGGGGAATAAAATTGATATATGAAAAGTTCCCTACATCTGATGCCCAAAATGTACTAAAGCACACAGTTCAACTAAGTAACGGAAGAACCCTATATATCTATCTTGAAAGAGACTGTCCAGAACTAAATGATACAGCCAATCTGTTTAAGAATATCAAGACTTACTAAGTTTCCAGATTTTTTTATCTAATTCATAGAGACAAAATAACTGTTATAATCTGTTATGCATGCGCCCGTAGCTCAGCGGATTAGAGCACTTGTCTTCGGAACAAGGGGTCGGCGGTTCGAATCCGTCCGGGCGTACCATTTCGGGGTAACTTTTGTGAAAATTAGAATAAATATAGCCAATAAGATGATGCTTTTGGGCGGTATAGGTGTAATGATTGCCATTATAACCAGCTCAGTTACTCTGTTTAGCACCTACAGTAAGACCGGCAGTACCTGTAATGTTGGCAGCGGTAATCGGTGTCGCTTAAGCGCTGTGCGGATAGTCTCTAGATTGGCTGTGGTACTGCTTTTAATTGGGCTGGCGTCGTTAATCTTAGGATTTTTGTTAAGGTTCTATATTTCAATTCGTCATACAAAGCCTCGTCAAGACCCAAAATAACTCGATCCGAAAAAGCTAGTCAGTCTGTATTTAATCAACTTACAGGGTTACAATTATTTAATCATGCCACAAATAAGTAGTTTTGCCGAACTTAGTCCGCTCTTAAATAAGTTTATGTTTCGCAGCACTGAAACGGGGAGCTATTCACTTGATAACATGCTTCGTCTGATGACTAAACTTGGTAATCCTCAAGATCAGTTAAAGGTTATACATGTTGCTGGTACGTCTGGTAAATCCTCAACTTGTTATTATGTCGCCTCATTACTTAAGCAGGCAGGTCAAAAAGTAGGATTAACTGTATCGCCACATGTTGATCAGATAAACGAGCGGGTTCAAGTCGATCTGCAGCCCATGCCGGAAGTCCTGTTTTGTCAAAAACTAGGTGATTTTATCGACATCGTTCAAGAAACCGGGGTAGAGCCGTCCTACTTTGAACTGCTTATTGCCTTTGCCTATTGGTTATTTGCCGGCGAAAAAGTTGATTACGCTGTAGTAGAAGTTGGGTTGGGTGGACTACTTGATGGTACAAACGTTATAAATCGGATAGACAAAGTTTGTGTCATTACAGATCTTGGACTTGACCACACCAATGTGCTGGGAAATACCCTGGCTGAGATAGCCAGTCAAAAAGCAGGAATTATCCAAAGCCATAACCCGGTACTTGTCTATCGTCAAAGCCAAGATGTTATGGATGTAATCACCAAGCGCTGCAGTGAAATGCATGCCCAGCTACATGAAGTACCGTCTCCTAAAGTACTTGAACTGGCTAATGCCGCCGGGTTGCCACCTTTCCAGCAGCGTAACTGGCTTTTAGCCGAAGCCGTTTACAATTTCCTTGAGAAACGAGATGGTTTGCCTCATCTTAATGACGATCAGCTTAGTAAATCTTCGCACATAAATATACCTGCTCGTATGGAGGTAATTGATTACCGCGGTCAAACCTTAATTATTGACGGTTCGCATAATAGTCAAAAAATGGCAGCTCTAGTTGGTGGTCTAAAATCACTTTATCCAGACAAGGAAGTAGCGGCACTAGTCGGTTTTGTCCAAAGTGAAAGTGACCGTGCCAAAGGTGCACTTGAGGAACTACTGCCAATTACCAAATCTCTTATTGTCACGTCTTTTAGCGGGGAGCAAGACACGCCAAAGCATTCGGTTGATCCTAAAGTAATTGCCAATGAGGCCAAACAAATTGGTTTTTCTGACGTGGTGGTAGAGCCTTATCCAGCTGCGGCTTTTGCAAAACTAACACAGCGCTCAGAGCCAATACTTTTAGTAACTGGCTCATTTTATTTGCTCAATCACATAAGACCGATTATTCTTAAAAAATGATAAAAGCGATTGTTGCAATCGATAGTAAACGCGGAATGGCTAATGATAAAGGCATTCCTTGGCACTTGCCATCCGATCTTAAATATTACCGCAGTAAAACTCTTAAAGGCTCAATATTTATGGGTTATGGAACTTATGTGGAGTTTGATCACCCCTTTCACGATCGACTAAATTATGTGGCAATTCCTGACGATATTGAATTACGTCCGGGCTTTAAGCGAGTTGGTGATGCCAGGCAATTTTTGAAAAGCTTTAAGAAAGACATTTGGGTAATTGGTGGAGCTGGATTATTGCAAGAAACTCTTGACCTAGTCCAAGAACTCTACATTACTCAACTCGATCAAGACTTCAAGTGCACTAAATTTTTCCCCGAGTTTAAAAAAGATTATAAACTTGTGTCCGAGACAAAACCGGCCACCGAAAATGGGATTACTTTTACTTTTCAAGTTTGGGAACGTAAAAAAGTTAGTTAATAATCAACCTCTAATTTGGGTAGCAATTTCTACTCTTCGGGTTAACAGAAAGCATTTACGTAAAGCGTATCTTCTCTAGGGGAATGGTATAGTATAGATGATGAAAAATCGAAGGCTTAAGGGTTTAGTTTTACTAGTAGTTGCCCTATCGTTAGTAGTATTAGTCGTTGTTAAACTTCATAAGCCTCAACCTAAAATTTATACTCCAGTTGCTGCTACCCAAGTTATCGAGCCTAAGCCTAAAAAAGTTAGTCACTATAGCGTTCCACTAAGACTCATAATCCCCAAAGCCGGAATTAATGCAAAAATTCAACAAATCGGCTTGACGCGCGAGGGAAATTTAGATGTACCAACTAATACCGTCGATGTCGGTTGGTATAAGTTGGGTGCTAACCCTGGTAACCTTGGCAGCGCCGTAATCGACGGACATGTAAATGGGGCTTATGACAGCCATGGAGTATTTGAACATCTTAAAAACCTTGTTATTGGCGACAAGATATTCATTAAAGATAAGAATGGTAACCAAGCTACTTTTGCAATTGTCACCATTAAGGATTACGGCAATTCCGATCATCCTAGCGAGGTTTTCAAGAGTAAGGACGGCAAGCATCTTAACCTGATAACCTGTGATGGTATATGGGACGCTAAGACAAAACTATACTCAAAACGCTTGGTAATATTTGCTGATTTTATCAATGTATAATGACATATAAAATGCTTGTGCTACAATGTTAGCGATACAGGGGTAAATGTGATTAAGAAAAACTTAAAAAGATTCACGTTTTTGCTAGGTCTCGCAGTTTTAGTTTCCGCCACCATTCCAAGTGGTATGGTTAAAGCCACTACCGTTATTGCCATTAATAGTTGCCAAAACTTACAAAAAATTGGTAATGCCTCTGGATTTCCGCTAGATGGCAATTATGTTTTGGCTGGCGATATAAATTGTTTAGCTGATACAAGTTTAGGCGGGGCTTTATATAATAGCGGAGCTGGTTTTGCACCAATAGCATATGGCACATCGTTTACTGGTAGCATTGACGGCCAAGGTTTTACTATCAAGGGACTCAAAATTAATCGATCTGGCACGGATAACGTAGGCCTGATCTCGGAAAGTGATAATGCAACAATTAAAAACATTAAAATGGTCGGCGGTAGTATAGTTGGCAGGCAACACGTCGGATCATATGCTGGTATCGAGAATGGATTGACCATGGAAAATGTATTTTCAGATGTTCATGTCACTGGCGATGGTTATGTCAGCGGAATAATTGGTTTTAATAAGTGGAATGGTGGTGTAACGACTCATTTAACCAGAGTTCGTTATAGTGGTGCTGTTAGTGCTACAGAATTTTCAGTAGCTGGATTAATTGGAGATAATGACGGTGATGCAGTAATTACGCAGTCAGCCTCAACTGCCAATATTTCATCCAGCGGTGTCGACGTAGCGTATATAGGTGGCTTAGTCGGAGATACTGATGGTGCGCTGACTATTTCTAAATCTTTTTCAACCGGTAATATTAATGCTCCTGATGGTGATTCTGTTGGTGGTCTGGTCGGTTGGTCGGATAATGACACAATTTCTGATTCATTTGCTACTGGTAGTGTCACGGGCCATGTAAATGTTGGTGGATTACTTGGTTATATTAACGAAGGTACAGTAACAAACTCTTATTCCAGTGGTGCAGTCGTTGGAGATTCTGCGGTTGGTGGATTTATAGGCGCCCAAGATTCTCTAATTATCACCCATTCTTTTTATGGTCTCGACTCCAGTGGTCAGCTTGCAGCTTGTGGAAATATTGGTGGCTGTGACCCTTCGGGAATTGATGATTTGACCACTGCTGAAATAATTAATCCTAACACTTTCAGGGGTGCAGGTTGGAATTATGACGATACCTGGAATCAAAAGCCTAGTTCTAATTTCAAATACCCGTTCTTAATCTGGCCACTAGATGCTACGACTACCAACTCAGTTAGTGGTAATGACGCTGAACTAAGTGTCTCATTCGGTTGTTTTATAAATAATATGGACGTCGCCGCGGCCAGCACTAATACAAGTAGTGACGCAGATTTTTCATACCCAGAAGGCATGATGAACTTTTCAATTGGTTGTGGCAGCCCAGGTTTTACCACCCAAATCACTCAATACTTTTATGGCGCTAATCCTGATCAAGCATTTGTAGTTCGTAAATACAACCCCACAACTAAGACCTATAGCGATGTACCTGGAGCAACAATTAGTTTCGTAACTATTAATGGTAAGAGTGCCGCCAAGGTAGTCTATTCAATTAAAGATGGTGGCTCACTAGATGCTGATGGTAAGGCTAATGGTACAATCGAAGATCCATCTGGTCTTGGCGTAAACACTACACCGGGTTTGCCAAACACTGGATTTAATCCAAATTAGATTAGGCTTAACTCTCTTTAGCTACAGATAAAACGTCCACATAATCGCGTAGAGTTTTTATTAGACCCTTATGTTGACGAACATCCGACCTGGTGGCTGCCGATAAATTGCTATAGCGAAGTAGGGGTAGAAGAGCTTTGAAATCTTTAGGGACTAAGGCCGTGCTAGCAAATTTGATAGATCTCTTGGGGCCAACAATTGTAGCTAGGGATACTAATAATTCCACGTTATCTCTTTGTAAATTCGTATTTGTTGCCGCTACTGTTGAAAAATCGTAATCAATTAACCAGACATGGTTGGTTCTACCTAGTAATATGTTAGAAGTTCTAAGATCGCGGTGGGCAATATGGGCAGAGTGCAATTTTGAGATTTGTTGCCATAAATCGATTAGAATTTCATCACTGAGATGATTAGGCTTTTTGTAATTGATAGTCTTACCTTCAATAAATTGGGTCACTAATGCAAAGCGGTGATCTTGCAAGTCTATCAGGCCAATAATTTTGGGAGTACGAACACCAGCCTTGTGGGCCTGCGAACTTACGTATGCTTCATGTTCAACTGCTTGCTTGGGACTTACGAAGGGAACTTCATCCTCTAGACGTCTGAACAAAACATGACGGACAATTTTGAAAATCCAATCAAATAGATTGGTTTTACCAGTTTTGAGCTTAATAAATACTTTCTGTTTTCCATTGGTAGCAATAAATGGTTGTGAACCCCTGGCATCGGCTTCGAACGGTTGCACTTTTTTAGCTTTGAAATCAATTTCAAGAAGTGCTTCTTTAATTAGATCCTCAGTGGAAATTAAGCTAAATAGTTTGTGCTTGGATTTGGCCGCAGTTAACATTCTTTTATCGCGTTGGCGAGTTAGGAGCAAACGATCATACCAATAGTCTTTACCAAGTGGATTTACAAAGACTGTATAAATCCCAACTTTCTTGGCGCCGGCAATATCAAATCTAAGTTTGTCACCAATCATGACGGCTCGGCTGGGATTTATATTACCCCTAGCTAGAATGTTTTCAAAAAACCTACGATTAGGTTTTCGCACAGTCTTTCCTCGATGTTTATAAGGTTGGAAGATCTTGGCCTGGATATGATTGCCAAAACTTTGTATATCCCGGCGATTGTTGGTGACTATATATATTTCCTTGAAGCCGTAGTCTTTGCGGGCAGTATCTAGATATTCAACAATTTCTTCCTCAATTGCTAGGGAGTGACGGTGACGAATAGTTTGATCAAGATCAAGCATTATGTGAGTTACACCAAGTTTCGCTAGTCGCTCGAAATTTACCTCCAATATGCTATCGGCAATAAAGTCAGGTAAATAATCAGGCAGTTTGTGTCTTTGTTGATCGGCGCGTTTGGAATAGCCTAAACTTTTCATAAAAATAGATAAATTATCTAATCTCTGGTGCTTGATTTAGCATTAAACCAATATTATCTTTAAACCACTGAACGGTTTTGCTATGGGTATATTTTGGTCTAGTTAGAATTCTGATTGGAACACCGGCCTCTTGCCAGGCTCTTAAGTTTTCAAGTGCTTTTTTATATCTTACGAACATGTCTAAGTCACCTAGTACTACACACATTGCTTTATCTGGGGATGGAGGATCGTCAACTGATATATCTATATCTTTCCAAGCTTCCCTGAGCCCAGCTTCGTCATAGCCATTCTTGGCAAAGGCTTTACGTGCACCAAGGGCTCGAAAGATTAAGGTGTGCGTAACAACTTCCGACATAGCTACTCCCGCGGTAGCATACAGTCCAAGTTGAGGGCCTTCAGCTCGAATTTGCAGGTTGTAACCTATAAATGATCCTCCACTTGCACCACTGAATAGCTTTTTATTATAACCAGAGCCAATTTCGTTGAAATCATTGCTCATATCAGTAATTAGTGTTGGTAATTGCTCCGGTTCACCGCTCAGATAGACAGCTTTATCGTATTCATAAACCGCAGTGTCGTATCCGAGTATATTTAGCGTTTCGGCTGGTTGAGCGTATTCGGGTATCTTAGCTCCCATACTGGCTACGATGCAGGCTAAACCTACTGGATGCCCAACTCTAGATATCTCACGCTGAAAACTGACTTCACTCATTAATCATGACCATAACATAATGAGATTAGTAATTCAAAAGTAGATAGGTTCAAAGTTAGTATATTAACGCTTGATATTAGATAATAAATCAAATACAGTATATGTTATTGATTTAATGAACGGAGTTATAGATACATGTCATTTGATTTCGCAGGAGAAATACCAATTGCCGTTGAAGCAACCTTAGCCGTAAGAACAGACACGCAGCATAATGAGTCGAATGGCAGAATTGCCGAGATAGATGTAATTTCAAGAGTTGATGTTGCAAGTATTTATGAACGGCAAGATACAATTTTTGAAGGTAAAATCCACGAAGTAGGAGAAGATTTGGATGAATTGCCTAATTTGGATATAACTGAAGTTTTTAGCAGTCATGTAAGTACCGCTTCCACTGAGTTACGTGTTGAAAAAGATAAAAGAGAAGTTGCAAAAGTAATAAATGAAAGTCGAAGAGCTTTTTTAAATGCTGGCACTATTGGTGGCATAATTTTGGGAGCGGGAGCTGTATCAACACTAGAAAGTTTTTCCCAAAGTTATGATATGTTTCAAAAAGTTTCTTCACCAATCGTAATTGCCGTAGGAGCACTTGTCTATTATTTTGGGAGAAAAACTTCTGATGAGAGCAGTTCATTTTATGAGCAACCAGCTGTTGAAGAATTAGATAGACTCAGATTACATGCTGAACAAGCTGGAGTAATAAAAGCCGTCGTAAAGTCGGCCCAAAAGATTCAAAGTGACAAGCTTCCGGAACAATCGTAAATAGCGATTTCAAAAAATAAAATTACTGTCAAAAATTAAATCTTTTTCTACTTGTGGACTTTGTTACGCCGCATTTGGCGAGTGATCAACAACCACCCAGATCCAAATGAGAATGCAGATCCAAATGCAATTAGCTGAGGAACTGGTAGAAAATGTTGAGGAGTTGAATTATCAATGCCAACTCCTGTATTCGGAAGTCCTGGAACGATGTTGAAGTTTAGGGAAGCAGAACTGCAAACAGTATCGTCAAGAAGTGAACACACCTGGTAAATCAAAGAGTCTGAGCCGACAAAGCCATGACTAGGGGTATAGGTAATGGTTCCGGGTGGATCGACAGCAGTTCCATGACTTGGTCCAGATAGTATTTTTAGTGATGACACATCGACTCCATCAACTCCACCCAGCACATCGACTACAATGCTGCCATTTATTGGCACAATTGAAGTGTGATTAGTAATGCCAGGATCGACTGGTCTAAGCGCAGGGTTATTACCCAGATAGACGTCGCCAACATCACCTCCGCCGGGGCCGCCACCAACCTCACTGGCAACATATTGTCCACTTGGTGTTATGGTGATATCGCTCCAAACCCGACTTCCAGGTCCGCTACTATCATCCCAGTTGGCACCAAAATCGCTGGAGGTAAAGATGTCACTATTTTGTG
>CAZZAE010000006.1:0-26891 GCA_964652125.1 uncultured Candidatus Saccharibacteria bacterium | reverse complement strand
TGAAGGACTATACCCTCACCAGTCGCTATGGGATAGCTGATTTATATCAAAAGGACTTCGTCATTACAATGTCCAAAGAGCTCAACAGGAAATTATGAGTTTATTACGCGGTCAATGGGCTAATGGTATGTTGCCGCATATGATTTTCGATAATGCTCTGCGTTACCGGCAAGACCGTAATATCTGGCGCAGCTGGATTAATCCCTTTGCCCCTGACGATTTAACTACTAGCGGCATAACCCAACCACCCATCATTGCAGAAGCTGTAGTCCGTATTGGCGAAAAGCTTTCACTACCTGAGCGACGCACTTGGTATCAGAGTGTCTACCCAGCCTTGCTTGCCCATCATCAATGGCTATATAAGGAACGCGATCCCCATCAAGAGGGCTTAGTGCTACAAATTCATCCCTATGAAGTTGGGTTGGATAACACCCCGCCCTGGTTGGATCAGCTGCATGAACATAATCGTCCATGGTGGATAGCATTTCTTGAGAAGTCTAAATTGGCAGTAATAATTAATCTTTTTAGACGCGATACTCAACACGTACCCCCCGGACAACGCATGACTAATATAGATGGGCTGCTTTATTTAGATGTTATTCGTAGATTACGCCGCAAACGCTACAGCATAGATGCCATATTGACTCGTTCACTATTTGCAATCGAAGATTTAACATTTAACTCTATTTTTATTAGAGCAAACCATTGCTTTCAGCATATCGCCACCACTATAAAACAAACAATTCCCGAAGAACTGGAACAAGCAATGACTAAAAGTGAAAAAGCTTTTGAGCAACTTTGGGATCCCTACACTGGCCAATATTATTCACGTAACTTTGTCACCCATAAACTCATTAAAGAGCCGACAATTGCCGCACTTATGCCTCTTTATAGCGGAGCAATTAGCCAAGAGCGAGCTAAGCAACTAGTTGACATGCTAAAAAACAAACATTTATATGGTGCCAAATTCCCAGTTCCTAGCGTGCCGCTCAACTCAACTTGGTTTAAGCCTCTGTCATATTGGCAAGGTCCGGTTTGGCTTAATACCAACTGGATGATAATTGATGGGCTTAAAAGATATAAATTCCACGAGGAAGCTGAACAGCTGATGGCCACAACTATTGAGATGGTTAAAACCTCTGGTTTTTATGAATATTTTTCGGCGCTTAATGCCGAGCCGGCTGGAGCCTCTAATTTTAGCTGGACTGCCGCTCTGACGATTGACATATTAGATTCTGGTAGCAAAAAATAGTTTTATTTGGGACCGAAAAAGTACCAGAAATGATTTAAAATTAGCCCAGCGATAATCAAATACCAGACAATTAAGATATCAAAGTGATGACGGCTTATAAAATCAGCAAATTTACGTGCACGTTTGGGAATAGGTAAAAACCCCTGCCGGTAATTCATTAATAAGGTGTACCAAAAAAGAGCTATCGTAACGATCCAGGTCAGCATGCAATACAGGCAAAGCTTTCCGATGTTATAAACGGTCTGGAAGAACAGCCAATGTACGAAAAGTAAGCCAAATGTTGTACCAATCAATAAACCTTGCCAGTACCATTTTTTGAACTTAGCACCGGCAAAAATGGCCATACCTACAGCAACAACCACTCCAAAACCGATTAAACCTAAATAGGGGTTGGGAACACCACTAAAAGCTTTAGCTTGATTGCTGGAAATGACTGATGTGCAACTTAACAAGGGGTTTAGATTACAGGTGGGTTGAAAACTCGGGTTTTTAAGCAATTTTATCTCATCTAACGATAAGCTTAAGGCAGCAAAAATTCCTAGGAATCCTCCGACCACTAAAATTAAGGCATAATACCTAGTCCAAAACGGTTCTTTATCTTCTGTTTTTTTAATCTTCATCAATTCCCTCTCTTGGACGTTCTAATATTAATGGCTCAACATTAGATTTACTTCCAGTTATTTTAACCACATCCATGTCTATTTTACCTAATTCTTTGTAAGTAGAATTAAAGTGTCCTACCGTTGCGCCAAGAGAACTGCCCAATTTCACCATGTAACCATTATGGGCTAGCAGATGCTTGCTTAACTTTTCAATATTCTTTTGGATTTTTTCAGTGTCATTGTGAATCTGCAATGAGCGCAAACCTTGAACTATTATTTGGAGCATAGCCGCAAGTGTACTCGGACCAACAATGGTAACTTTCTTCTCAGCGGCGGCATAGTGCATTAAGTTACGGCCTGAGACTCCGCCAAGACCAATTTTATTTGCCAGCAAATCGTAATAGATGGCTTCACTTGGAATAAACATCAAGGCTTGGTCAAGAGTTCCCTTTCCCGGTTTTATATATTTGGCGGTTTCATCGATACGCTTTTTGAGATCTTCTTTAAAGGCTTTTTCAAGGGCGGGTCGATGTTCAGCTTTAGCTTCAACTAAGCGATTGTAATTTTCCAAACTAAACTTACTGTCGATTGGTAATATCTTGTCATCTAGTTTTACAATTGCGTCTACTACCATGCCTTCTCCAAGCCGGTATTGCAACTGGAAAGTCCCTGGCGGCAGCATATCTTTCAATATCTGTTCCAGATAATACTCGCCAAGTACCCCTCGTTGTTTAGGATTTTGCAGAACATTTTGTAGGGTTTTAAGTTCGGCTGCCACGTCGCCAACACTCTTGTTGGTTTTGTCTAATTCTGTTAACTTCCGTGTCACGTCAGCTATAATTTTGGCACTACTTTGAAACTGTACTGCCATTTGCTTATTACTAGTACCCAGTTGATCGGTTAATTGTTTCTGAAGTCCTTGCTGCAGTTGACCCATAGCTTTTGTTAGTTCTGACATATCGGCCTTTAATAACAGAGCTCCATTGTCTGCTTTTTCGGCCGGTTTGCGAAGTACTATAAAAAGCACTAGCCCAAACAGCCCCAAAATTAAAACTCCCATAATTATCACCACAATTATCATGTTTATAGTTTAACAAAAATAGAGGTAATAAGCTTTCGTGACTATATAAATCTGGTTACAACGAACATAAAGACTACACCTAGAATTGTCAATCCGATAGTTCGGTACGAGGAATGTTTGCTATGAGCCTCAGGTAAGATTTCGCTAACGCCGATATAAAGCAAAAAGCCTACAAAGAAGCCCAGGTATGTAACTAGGGCATGATCCGAAATATTAAAGAGTAATGTCGACAATGCACCCAGTACCGGTGCTAAGGCGTCTAGAAATAAAAGTTTAAGAGTCCGAGCACGATCATTCTTATGTACAAGCATTAAACTAACCGTGTTAAGACCATCACTAAAATCGTGAGCTATCACAGCGATAGCAACAGCTATACCAACAGCATTGCCAACCTGGAAGCCTAGACCAATTCCTACTCCATCTAAAAAGCTATGACCTGACAATGCCAAAGCCGAAGCCACACCTACATGAGGGTGGAGATGTTGGCCATAATCTTCTTCTTGAGCGTTGTGCATTAAAATAGACTTTTCGATTATATGAAAGACCAAAAAACCAGATACCAGGGCCACCATCGGCATAGTGGCAGAAACGTGTATGCTATCTACTAATTTGAAAATCTCTGGTAATAAATCAAAAGCAACTACACCCAGAATAACTCCAGCCGTAAAACCAAGAATGCGATGTAGATTATCTTTGTGCCTTAATGCGAACAACCCTCCCGTAAGCGTCGAGAAAAAGGTAGCAGTTGAAAGTAAGACTGGTAACATACTATGTCTAATCTTATGTCTTTTTCAGACTTTTGCAAAATTTTTGCAATTTATACCTAAAATGCATGTATCATATAAATATGGAAGCTAGAAGATTTAGAAAACTATTGGTAGACAACGGGTATTATGTGACTAAGGCTCGTTTAAATCTGTTCGCCTTATTGCAAAAACGTCCCGCCCTGACCTTACAGGAGCTTATTTCCCTAACCTACCAGCACGATCAAGCAACAGTGTATAGAAATATTGATTTGTTAGAAAAGCTGGGCATAGTTAATCGCCTTCGGTTAGGCTGGCTGACTAAAATTGAACTAAGCGATTTGTTCATTCACCATCACCATCATTTTACCTGTACTAACTGTGGCAAAGTCTACGATTTACAAGATGACCAAATCATCGAGAAACGAATTAAAAAGCTAGCTTTAAATGAGAACTTTGTGGCCACAGATCATCAGTTAGAAATTCGTGGCGTATGTACTACGTGTCAAGACAAGCAGTAGACTTTATCTTCTTTTTATTGTATGCTAAGTTTTGTGTCTTCCTCTGAAATCAGCCAAATTGACCCTAATATATTTTTTTTCGATGCAAGTTGCGAAGCAGCTCAGCTTCAGTTTGATATTGCTGAAAAGGCACTCGGTATTGAAACCCTCCTAGCTGCAGCCGATGATGAGGAATTAGAAGATGAAGCTATTAAGGGTATGTCTGAGGATGAACTTAGTGAGTTGTTCGTGCGTGATGCCAAAACCGGTTTTGTACCCGAGTATATTGATGTTGGTATTATGGTTGTTCATGCTTCGTTTATGCCCGGCGAAAATATCAAAGTAGCTCGAGGCTTTGAGCTAATGAATCTTACGGCTGGGGCATTATTATTGTCGAAAATTATTGAGTTGGATAAAGTTTCAACTCTGCATAAAGTTATTGAAGTTCATGGAAATCGTATATCCACCAAAATTACTCAACAAAACGTAATTACAAACTTTAGAAATATCGCATTACCGCAAAAGGCAGAAGTCGTTAAGTCTGAAATAACTCTAGATGACGCCAATGGTTATTTGAAAGATTACATCAAATCAGCTAAAGAGCTATTAGAACTTGAGCCAAGCGTCCTAAAAAGCATGATAGAATCTAGAATTTGACCAAAGTTTTAGTGATATCTACTATACTTGTAATCTAATTAAAGCTAGTTAGTACATGTTTCAAAATAAAAAGAGCCCCGGACGAACCGGAGCTCAACGGAAGTCTCACGCTTCCGTATTAAGAATAGTTCCACGCTTGCGCTTTTTCAAGTGCTTTCTTTGGGCTTTTGAAGCAGTCCACAAGTGTTGCAAACTGGCTATTAATACGCCCAATGCTACTCCTCCGATGATATCTAGAGGTGCGTGAACGCCCAAATACATCCGAGACATTGCCACGGAAATAATCCAGGTTGGTAGCAACCAGTAATATTTCTTTGGCAAATATGGCAACATAGTTAGTGCAAGTACTGTCGCCATTGCAGTATGTCCGGACGGAAAGCCATTGCCGCTAACAAAAAGTTCCCTTGGCACGATTGAGTGATAAAAAAATGGTGGTCTAGGCCGACCAATAAGACGTTTTAAATATTCGGCAGCAATGTAGGTAATGGTGCCGTTAATTAGAACTTTGTGAGCCAATCCTTTGACATGTTTGAGCAAAGCTATCATACATATAATTAGCACCATCCAGGCACTACCTAATTGAGTAAGGGCCAAAAATACTGGTTTTAGTCCAATTGGCAGGTTGTAAAAAAGTTTAAATAGTGAGTACTCCCAACCGCTAAAAGTCTGACCACTAGCTGCAGTCGCCGATAAAGCCAATACAAAAAGGCTACCCAAGGAAATAAAAGCGTGATTTTTAGGCTTTAAATGATTTAATTTTGGCTTTTTGTATTTAGAATTCACTTCAATATTATACGTCAGTTTAAGCTTATGGTTTAGGACTTAAAGTCTCGAGACAACCAGTGTTAGTAAAATTAGCAATCCTAACAATCGTCGGAAATAATTTACGCCTTTAGTTAGCTCCAATATAGACCATATTATAATGGCAAATAATGACACAAAGCTTAAGAATTTTTCTGACCAGCCATTAGGTAAAAACCAACCAATAACCATTGCGATAAACCAAGTAGTTAACCAAATATTGGGTTTCTGCCATACTACTACTCTTCCGTGAGTATCTTCCCAAAACTTTTGGCTAAAAGTAATCTTGCTCATGTTTCAGAGTCTATTGTACTTTAGTTTTAGGACGAGGGTACTAGATATAAATTATTCCTTGAGACAATCTTGGCAAGTTCATTCATTAGAACAACTGGTGTCTCGTTAGGACTTATCAATCTAAAATCTGGTGGTAATAGTCTTAATCTTTCGATATTTCTATGCCAGGTTGGAAAATTATCTTCTGCAATTTGATTTATCATACGCTGGTTAATAGTGTCTTCGTCCATGAATTCACTGTCATTTTTATAATCCCGCTTGAACCTTCTCACAATTCTAGATCTTTGATTTTGTATGCCTTGAAATAATGTTGCAGCTACGTCCCAGGCCTCTATTCTATATTCAATTACTTCAGGTTCCGGTACTTCAGGTGGAATAGTTACTTGATGGAGCCAATCGTGAAAGGTTCTGGGAACTAATCCTTTATGGATTGGTAAACCCTTAAAAATAGCCAAGTTTGTACTCTCACCATCTACTTCACTAGGATAAAGCGATTTATACCAATAAAAGTGGTGTTCATCGGGTTCGCGTAAACTAGTTGGCCACTCAAAATCCGGGTGTACAGTGGCTTTTACGCTTTCAATCAGTTTGGTTACGTCAACTAGACCACGGTCATCTACTGGGGTATCGATCTTTTCTTTCTTAGGATCAACTAAGCGCGCATCAAAAGGTATTTGGGGTTGTGCCTGTGATTGTTCTACAGGCACGAGCACTAGTTGGCTCCAATCCCTAATTTTTGTTTCATGCGAAGCATTTGATTTTATTTAAACACGCTAAAGCTTAGTCGTCAAACCTAAAAACTATTTAATATTGGCTCTCACTTCCTCTTAGCACGATATAATGGGTGTATGGAGCTAGTTCCGTTAGCGGAGAGAATGAGACCTCAAAAGTTAAGTGAGGTTATTGGGCAAGCGCATTTGGTCAATGAGGGCAAAATTATCCGAGAGATGATAGCCAAAAAGCAACCTGCAAGCCTGGTATTATGGGGTCCACCTGGAAGTGGTAAAACTACGTTGGCACGAATAATTGCCAGTGAAACGGGAGCTGAGTTTGTTGAGATAAGTGCTGTTAGTTCAGGAAAAGCCGATGTTACTAGAGTTATCGAGTTGGCTAAACAAAATAAAAGATTAGGCATGCAAACCATTTTGTTTGTGGATGAAATACATCGCTTCAATAAGGCCCAACAAGACGCTTTTTTACCGTATGTTGAAAATGGTACTATTATTCTAATTGGGGCAACGACTGAAAATCCTAGCTTCGAAGTAATAAATCCTCTTCTCAGTCGTAGTAGAGTCTTAGTGCTGGAACCGCTAAACAAAAACGATATTATTAAAATCATTAAAAAAGCTGCTAAATCCGAAAAATTAGGACTCAAGCGATTGCCAATTAAGAGTATTGACCTACTAGCTGAGTTAGCCGGTGGCGATGCGCGCGTCGCACTTGGAAATCTGGAACTTGCTACTCAATTAACGAAGGGTGTCATAAATACCAACATTATTGAAACTGCCGCTCAAAAACGAGTACCGGGTTATGATAAAGCCGGCGAAAATCACTACAACATTATCAGTGCTTTTATCAAAAGCATGAGAGGTAGTGACGCCAACGCTGCTCTTTATTACATGGCTCGAATGCTTCAGGCTGGTGAGGACCCTAAATTCATTGCCCGGCGTATGGTCATTTTTGCTAGTGAAGACGTCGGTATCGCAGCATCGCCGGCATTAAATCTAGCAGTCGCTACCTTTCAGGCTGTGGAGAGAATAGGAATGCCAGAGTGTCAATACAATCTCTTCCACTGCGCTACAGTATTGGCTAAATGCCAGAAGTCTAGAGCTATTGCTAACGCCATGAGCGTAGCACTAAAAGCTGCCCAAGAATATCCAGATTTACCAGTACCACTGCATCTTCGTAACGCCCCAACTCAGCTAATGAAAAAATTGGGTTACCAGAAAGGTACCAAATGGGAAGCTGGTTTTAAACATCCTAAAGGTTTTTTGCCAGATGATTTAGCTGATTTGAATCTCTTTTAGTATTAACAAACTAAACATTATTGCAGACGACTTGGCAAAAATTGCTATAGGTACCTTATTATGTTATTATAAGCTTAATGGCTTTAATTGAAGGTTCTAATACGGTTATAGCGTTAAATGGTGGTCGAACTGAAAATGATTTGGTATTAGATACTAAACTTCGGGTAGAAACCGCTGTAGATTTAGCTTTTGCAATACGTGCCACTGGCACTTTGGGACGTATAATCATGGCGGGTGGGGATAGTGTAGATATGTTTGAGTATGCCCAAGATTATTATGCTAGAAGATTTCCGATTACCGAAGCTTTACCAATGGAGTACGAAAATCATTCACGAGATACAATTGGAAATGCCCACTTCACAAAAAAACACAGGAACCTGACGCCAAAAACTGATCCTAATATTCATATCGTTACTGTAAATTTGCACTCACCTCGTGGCGGCTGGACATTTAAGCGCGTACTGGGGCCAGACTTTAACGTAAATACAAATCCTTCGCCAAACCCTTATAGCATTTTGAGATCATCAGAATTTCTTGGAAATGAAGTGGCCGTTTTTGCATTGTCGTATCTTATCTTGAATGGCGTCAAACCAGAAGATGACGAACAACGGGAGGCCAGATTACTAAAAATACATCCTCGTTATAGATGAAATCAATAAAAGGATTTACCTAAGATAGGACGTTTACAGCCCTAGCTGTTACTAACACCACAACTACTAGAGAGGTCATTGATTGAGACGTCATAAGGAGCTTTGCGCGGTGAGTAAGGGGCATGGAATCAGTTGGGCTAAAAGCTGATCCATTTGTTATAGAAATATAAAGGTAATCAAAGAAAGCCGGTTGCCAATTGGGTTGTTTCGTAGCTGCAGCACTTGAAGACATTTGTGGAAACAAAAAGTCTCGTTGCGCCTTGGCAACATTATCTAGTTCCCAATACCACAATCCAAACATTATTATGTTTGTCAGATAAATAGTAACTGCAGAAACCAGTAATTGATGACCGCTAATAGTGCTGCCATTGAATAAGGCATCTAAAACTATAATAAGTGAGCCTAAGTTCACGGCAGAGATTAATGCAATCAAAATTACGGCTAAGGTACGCCGAACGTGTAAACGAGCTGAACGCTCTCCAGGGTTAATAATAGCTAATGCCAGCAGTAATAATACTTCAAATCCGGCTATAGCATACTTAGGTCCAAGAGCTAGATCGTTACTAAGCGTAAGTTGTAAACCAATAGCAACTAAAACAGCTACTTGGACATGCCAAATTGGCTCTCTAAGGTGCAGGTTTTTGTGATGCAAGTGCGCAAGTTTCATTAATTTTCAGTATACACCACTGCTGGTCTTTACAGATACAACTTGCTACAATACACGCTGTTAGCGACGTTGGGGATTGGCCAAGCGGTAAGGCACTGGGTTCTGGTCCCAGGATCGGGGGTTCGAATCCCTCATCCCCAGCCAAATTGGACGTAAGCGTTCAACTTTTTAATAGAACTTATTATGTGCCCTTGTAACCCGTGACAGTCACATAGATAGTAGAAGAGTTGGTGCCAGATGCAAAATAAACACCTGTAGCTGCAGATGTTGGTATAGGTACCGGCAAAGCAATGGTTTGGCCATTTCCGGCGGGTGCTATCCCAACTAGCAGTGTAGTGCCTCCGCTACCATTTTGAATATTCACGTTAGCTGTAGTATTCCCAGTATTCACTATTACAATGCCCGTAATATATATCTTTATACCTGCCGCAGAATTAGCAATTACTGAAGTCGATGTAGTGTCTGTGGCTGAAGCTACACCCGAAACAAAATTTTGGTTGATAGCATAGGGCATGGTTATTAACTTGCCGGCAAGGTCAGTGATTGGAATAGTCGTAAAACCCGATGTAGTGTTGGCCGGGTCAGAACTTACCCCTTTAGCACCTATGGTGCGCGCTGATCCAGGAGCAGGGCTGGAGGTAGACGATGGAGCAGGCATATTGATATTAAGGGTATTAATGGAAGTGTTCATGTTATTAAGTGTGGTTTGTAGGCTAGTTCCGGAATTACCAATATTTGTACTGATAGTATTCAAGGAGGTTTGTAGCGTAGATATTGCGACAGCTGTAGGAGCTCGATTGGTATAAGACGCTACGGTGTCAAGATTGCCACCAGTTTCTAAGGCATTATTCTGATCACTAGCCAGTACTACTGGTGTTGAGTTGGCTTTAGTTGCTTGACCGTTTCGGTTTTGTGGATTATATGCCATTAGTGGTTCCTCATATTACATTCCATTCTATACCGTTTGATACAAGTGTAATACTGGCATATTGCACCAGCAACACTGCGTCCAACCCACCATCTATAGTTTGGCTGGCGGTAGTGCCTATTGTCACTTGGTTGATTGAGCTATCAATCTTCTTAATCGTATAAAGGTTCTTATTACCTGCCAATGGCGGGAGAGTAATCGTCAGTGATGCCGAGGCCGCATCAGCTAAGACAATCTCCGGGTAGTTGGCACTCACGTCGTAGTCGGCATTCTGTATAGAAATTCTGGCCGTGCTACTACTAGCCTGCATGACGCGGCCATCAGCATTAACCGTGATATTTGCTGCAACATACGAGCCGGCGGTAACGGTTGTCGGTCGCAATGTTCCGTCGGCTTTGTGGGACACTTCTAAAAAGTCATTAAGAATAGTTCCCCAATCACCAGTATCACCACCAACCTTAGGAAGCCGGGCCATAAGTAAAGCCTTTCTTTTTCAATGCCCTCTTTATCGCTAGTGTTTATAGTTTAACATGTCACAATCTTAGTTGAGTGCTCGCATATCTAAATAAAAGTCATTGAAATAGTTCTAACCTCGTAGCAGATACGCAGCCAGCAGCTGCTTAATGGAAATAGACTGTGTTGTTACGCAGTATAGTTCCGCTTCTGTAAAGACTGCCTAACAGAGACCACTTAGTTAGAATCCCAGTTGGGGCAGCTTGTTGTTAATAGTTAGTTTATTATTATATAATAATTCTTATGAATCAGCCTGATAGTTTTCCTCAGTCTCCAGAATTTAGTGAGAGCCTAGAAGATACACTAAGGCGACATGCTATGGAACAGCTCGAAAGTGGTGTATATGCAGCATGGATTGAGTGTGTAGACCGGTATTATGGTGGAGTAAATTCAGACGAACAAGCAAAATTAAGTTCTTTTGCACGAACCGAACTTCCTCTTGTTGCAACTGTACGGCGCAATCATGACCACCGCTATCCTGGTGTTCACTCATATCATCTAGTTAAGGCTCACCCTGAGACCCTAGCCCGAGTATCATATGGTCCGTATGGTCTTGAGCCGATATTTGTTACCGATGCAGATAATGAGGGCAATATCGTAGAAATTAACCCTAAGAACCACTCAAGTACTTATACAGAAGAGCAAGTGCAAATTGTTATTCGGCAAGCGCATGAACTTGAAAAGTATGGGATTTCAATGGAGTCAATGAGTGCGCCAGGCTTCGTCCGGTAAAAGCATTTCCAAGTACCAAATAATCATTTTGACAGTGATGAATTGTAAACTAGTATAGAGCAAGTCATTAAATTCGATGGCAGTATATTAGTGTTAGTTCGAATCCCTCTTCCTCAGCCAAGAATAAGCGGTTCCTCCCCTCCTCCTTCGAAGAATAAATAATAGGTGTGTACAAAAACCCGCCGAAAGGTGGGTTATTGTATTGTTCGACATCGACTATTTTCCTAGGGCTTGATGACCCTGAGCTACTTATCTCTGGTTAGTTCGAACGATTTCTTTCTCGAGTAAGTTTACACACAATTCCTCGAATTGTTCTAAGCTAGCTACCGGAGATGCGTGTATTTGTGAAACTGAGGCGTTTGCTTTAATCCTTTTTTGTTGACTGTAATTAACCAGCTCACTTGATTGAAGTAAGCCAATGCCATGATCTTCCATGCCACCGCTTGGTCTAAATTTTGATTCTGCTGCTTCTGTTGGTGCAACATATGGCCCACCACCATCCCAGTGTGGATGCGGAGCTTTTTGTCCCCCATACGATGCTTCTCGCGCAGGAAGCCAAAAACTATCTGATTCAGTTAAACGCCAATAGCCAACTACTCCATAATCTTCTTCGTAAACTTCTGGCTTATAGAAATGTTTGTTTGGACGAAATGCGTTTAATAACCTTGTAGGGAGGCCTGCAGGCGTAGGTGCAGAGTCTTCAACCTGTACCTTCACCTTCGCCTTTAGAACTGGGCTGATGCCCATTTCTGAAAGAGTAGCCGCTAAGTCCGCACCCATGCTTATACAATGTGTTAGCAATAACTCTCTAGCAATTTTTCTTTCTTGTTCAGTTTCAGCCTCTTTTTGGCTTCTAGCAGCCACCTCAGCTCGTTGTCGACTTTGTACTTGCCTGGCCCGTACCCTGGCTTGTTTTTCTGCAGCCTCTCTTGCAAGTCTTTCACCAGTTCTATCTGGATACTGTTCTCTTAGTTGCTCAGCTCTATTTCGAAATAAAGATTCTGTCATGTGTATTATTATATAATAATTTTCTGGGTGGTCAATTAGTTTCCTTGTACTTTGCAAATAAAAGAAAAACAGATAAGAGCTGAAAGGTTCAAATTAGCACCTTCTGATGTAAGTGCATTTAAACGTTGAAAGAAGATAACCTAGACCTATACATTCGGCCATTTTTCTTATGGTTAACATGTGCAATAATTAAAATATGGAATATTTTAAAAAACATCCAGCATATGTGGCAAGCGTACATTTTCTGGGTGGTGTTGGGATTGGCATTCTGATCGCACGTCCGGTTTTTTCTGCCCATCCAGTTCGATGGGGGCTTGTTCTGATAGGATTGGCTGTTGTTGGGCATGTTTACGCTTGGATAGCTAGTAAATCTTAATTTATTTGTCATTTTGATTAAATTATTACTTTGAAACCCCGGCTCGAAACGGTCCTAATACCTATTAGATATAAAAATAATATATAATTGTTGATAATGCTTAAGCTTATCGATTCAAGCGATGGTTTTACGATTATCGAAGTACTAATAGTTCTCGCAATTGCTGCGCTTATTTTATTAATAATATTTTTGTCAGTACCAGTGCTTCAACGTACATCCCGCAATCATGAGCACAGAGCTGCAGCAGTTTATATTTTTCAGGCTTATTCTGATTGGCTTACTCAATATGGAATAAGTAGTTATGGCGAGTCGGGACCCAATTGGATTGTTGATTGTAGTATGGCACCAGATGGCAATACCACGTTTTGCAAAACTTTAAAATCTTCATTTGGCCTAAATGAAACCAATATTTGGGCATATGGATCCACTAGCCAGCCTGCCCAACCGCCGCTCGCACCGGTCAATAACCAATTAATATTATCTGACTTTGCTAAATGCAATGATGATTCATCAGCTGCGATTACTTCCCCTAAACCCCAAGATATAGTCATTTTATATAATTTAGAGACAGCAAATGGAGGTAGTACTGAACATTGTCTAGGAACTTCAGAATCAAATCCCAATATAAGTTTGTGATCTAGCACTGATAGTTTAAGATTAGGGCTTGATTGGTTTTAATTGGGGTTATTAACAAGTTGTTGCATAGTTTGAGCCCAGTTGGCTCTTTGTAATATATAGTCTGTTTGTTCTTTATTTGCTAGGGTTGCTATTTGCAATGATCCTCCGTAGCTAACAACGGGTTTGAAGCTAAAGCTCGGATGAAGTTTAGTTAAACTTTGGGACATAGCTAATTTGAAGCATACATCACCTCCGTTTAATGGGCACTGCTTGACGTTGTTCAACCATTTTTGCAGATTTGAATCATAATCAATATTAATTGTGACCGCTATATTGAGTGCCAGTCGGCCATCCTTATCTTGTTGATCGAATATAAAATTACCCAGTGAATATGCGATAAACTTGTTTTTGTATACCTCTGTATTTTGTGCCCAATGAGTACCGTTGCCAATTACGAATTCAGCACCATTGTCTATCATTTGATGAGCAACGCTAACTTGACTCACTCCAGCCAAATGCTGGTATTCGGGTCCACCGTTCATAAGCCCGATAACTGGAAATATTTTTGACCATTTTCGAATGCTTTCAAGTTCGCCCGGATTAGGTGAAAAGACTGTTTTATAGTTGAACGAACATACAGCTAGGGGTAAATCTGCTTTGGATGATTGACCACTTTCGTCGATTAATCTGATTGGTAATATAACTGCTTTGCAGTTATCTTTTTCGCTGTGCGGATTAAAATTTCCTACAACCTGAAACCCTGAAGACTTTAATCTTCTTACTGTTTCAGTATATCCGTTCGGTCCCCTGTCATTTAAATGGTTACTAGATAAATTAACTAGTGGAAAATGCTGCTTTAGGGTTGCGAGCCAGCTTGGGCTACAGTTAAATATTAAACTGCTTACTTCAACTTGATAGCTGACAGTATTTGAAGTTATAGGACATTCTAAATCCCCGATATTCATATCATATGATCCAAGTGTTTTCATACCGCTAAAAGGTTGTTCGTAATTTCCTTTAGCATAATATTCAACCCCGCGGCCAAGCATAACAGTCCCACTAAATAAATAATTGCCAGTAGCAGTACTATAGCTTAGTAAGTTTGTGCTTGAACTTGGTGTTAATTTGGTATTTGTATTTGAATTTGATTTAGATGGAAACTTGCCAAATATTACCCAAGTTGCTCCGACTATAAACGCCGTAGCTATTAATAACACTAATACCCAATGGCTTTTATGAAGTTTATTCAATCTATAATGCACAATGTAATCATTTCTTTTAAACGCTAGTATTAATACTATCCTATTTATTGCACCGATCTAAAAAAATATTTAAGCGAGATGCACGGCCAACCATCGATTGGACATTTGTCTCTAATTATTCTATTATTTACTTATTATGCCAGGTCCAGAACTACGTATTATTCAAGGTGAAGATTCGCCAATAAACAGATTTAAATCGTTTGTTTTAGCACACACTGTAGAACTAGAAATTCAACGCGATGTAATTCGTTTAGGTACTTATAGCCTAAAAGATCCTACTCAGTTAGTGCCGATTGATGAAGTTGAGTTCAAAGTTATGAATGTTGACGAAGGTAATTCTTACTATATTAAACTCAACGTTAGTAACGCGGTTGAACCGACTGCTTATGAAGTCTGGTACGATGACGACTCAATCGAACCACATTTTTATAATTTGACAGTTGACCCCATTTCAGAAGCTGAAGCAACCCAACTTGTAACAAGATTGACTGAAGCTGAAGCTGCAGGACAATTGAATAGAATTTCTTAGTATTTGTCTATTATCACGTTGGATGTTTCTATTTAATTGCGGTTTTGTAAGTTAATATCTTTACTGAATTCAAGCTCTTGTATATGCAAATGTACCAAAAAGTAAGGCATTAACACTAGCCATACACTGCAAACAGTAATAAATACATGTTGCGCAATATTACTGGAACGGGCTGTCAGGATTAACGCCAGTGTTAAAAAACCAAACCCAAACCAAATTAGCATAATTGTATGAAGTAACCACCTGGTACGTTGGCCGCCCCGTTGAGTAATAACCATGAGTTGCCAAATACCCACGATGCTCAAGGTTAAACCTCCTATCGATCCAATGCTCGCCAGACCATGTAACACCAGAATGGGATTGTGAATTATGCTTCCGCAACTTTTCTCATCTGCTAAACAATTTATTGGTAACAGGGCGCTAAGAATTGTAAGTGCTCCAAAAATGCCATAACCCCATAGAATAAACTTGATCGATAAATTCATAAGGCCTCGCCATGCTCGAGCCAGCCAAAATGCGACTAACATAATTAGTACACCACTGATGACGTCAAGGGATGTAAACAACCAACTGTAGGGCTGCCCCTTTGCACCCAGATCGCTGGCCAGACCACTATGACCAACAATTGGGTTTAGCCAATAACCCAGTGGCCAAGAATAATAAAGTAATCCAGCTACAGCGGCTAAGCCGAGAACACGCCAAAGTAGACGATTTGTTTGGTTATCAAAATGCAGCCGTATCATCAATAATAATTATACTGCGGAACTTTGCTTTATTTGTACGAAGCTAAAGACTGATTGGCTCTAGCCTAACTAAGAATTGCTAGTCTTGCTATACGTACAACAAATTGTCACCTGCGCATATATATTTGTCTATCTTCGGGTGAAAGACGCTCAATTGCGTATCGAAGGGTAGTTCGAGGTATGGACTTGAGGTGTGTTTTCAAGAAAGTGTGGAGTGCCGCTTCATCTTTTTTCCCAACTTCCCGCAACGCCCAACCAACAGCTTTATGAATCAAATCTACACGATCTTGAAGTAACATTTCGGCAATTTTAAGTGTCGGCTCAAGGTCTCCATCCTTAACCCATGCAAATGTTGAGATAATAGCTATGCGTCGATCCCAAAGAGATTTTGAGCTTGCGAATCGAATTAAAACATTTGGAGAATGATTTTTTAAATAATCTCCTAATATATATGGTGCTGAGCTGTCGACTAAATCCCAGTTGTTAATATTAGCTCGGTTTTTATGGTAGATACTGGCAATTTCTTTTTTAATTATTGCGTCACCTCGGCGATATTGATCAACAAGAATAAATAAACCCGTTAACCGGTGTTCGTGAATTGGACTACGCAATAATTGGATTGAATCAGGCAGTGGCAAATCTCTGAAAGTTTTAGCGATCAAATGCTGCTCAGGTACCGTTACACCAATAAACTGATCACCTTCACCATATTGTCCTGGTCCAGTCTTAAAAAACCAGGCAGAAGCTTTCGCCTTTTTGGGGGAAGCTTTTTCCTGCAATGCTGCCTTTACCTGCTGTGCATCCATATTGCCATGATATACCATAGCGAATTTCTGATGCTACATTAACTACTTTATGTAGAAATTATCTTTATATTTGACATTAGAATTACCAAGCTTATAATTTCACTAGGAAACTAGTATAATAGTAATATTGTGATTTCTTTCCGCCTTAACACACATTCCGGGGTACCACCCTATTTGCAGATCGTACAGCAGGTCAAGCAAGCTCTACAGGTTGGAATACTTCAACCAGACGATCAGCTACCAACCGTCAAAGAGGTTGTAGCGCACGTGGCTATAAATCCAAACACTGTTTTTAAAGCCTACCGTGAACTAGAGAGTCTAGGCTTTGTAGAAGGTCGTACCGGAAGTGGTACATTCGTGAAACAGCGTCCAGCTGGACCATCACCTGATGTTCAAGAAGCGCTTGGGGAAGACCTTACTGGATGGATAGGTAAAGCCAAAAAAGCCGGTTTAGATGATGAATCGATCGAAGCACTAGTGCGCATAGCATTACATAAAGAGTAAAGAAAGGGGCATAGCATGGGGGATAGTGCAATACAAACAAAAGATCTAGGGAAACGTTATGGATCTTTCTGGGCGCTTGAAAACTGCAATATTGATGTGCCTGAGGGCAGCGTATCGGCTCTCGTCGGGCCAAATGGTGCCGGGAAAACAACCCTACTTAAACTACTTGTCGGACTCAGCAGTGCCAGCACCGGCAGTTCTAAAGTTCTTGGCATGGAACCCCTCCAACATGAAGATTTCTTAAGTAACATCGGCTATTTGGCACAGGAAATCCCCCTTTATAAAACATTCTCAGCTGCTGATCATATAGCCATGGGTAAACATCTCAATAGTCGCTGGGATGAAAATTTTATCAATAATCGATTGAAGGAATTAGGTATCCCACTTAAGCGGCCTGTTAGTAAATTGTCTGGTGGCCAACGTGCCCAGGTGGCTCTGGCTTTGGCGCTCGCAAAAAAACCTAAGCTATTACTGCTAGATGAGCCAGTAGCAGCACTAGACCCTCTAGCTCGACTTGATTTCTTGTCTTCCCTGTCCCTGGCAGTCGCCGAAGGTGGCTTGACTGTAGTTATGTCTTCGCACTTGCTAGCCGACCTTGAACGCGTCAGCGACCACGTCATTGTACTAGCTTCCGGCAAAACACAGTTATGCGCTAGTGTTGAATCAGTACTTGGCGAACACAAAATTCTAATCGGCCATAAACAAAGTACTAAAGACCTCGGCAAAGGAATTAGTGTAGTTCACGAATCTCATACTGCCAAACAATCAACCTTACTTGTTCATTTGAATAAAGGAGCTAAGATTCCTGCTCACTGGCAGCAACACAAGCCGAATATCGAGGAGATTATCCTTGCATATATGGGTCAAGCTAAGACAGGAGGCATAAAATGAACTGGTTCGTGTGGCGGCAACACCGAAAACAATTTTTAATATTTTGCCTAATGCTTTTGGCATTTACGGCACTATTAATTCCTACCGGTATACACATGTGGAACACTTACCAGCAGGCACTAATAAACTGCGCTCTCCATCCAGCCCTATATAGCTGTGACAACTTATCGAATACTTTGTTTACCAGCAATGCAGATGGATTTATTAGAATTGCTGAAGTCTTAGGTACCTTTGGTCTGCCAATACTTGTTGGACTGTTCATAGGCTCCCATTTATTTGGCAAGGAATATGAAGAAGGTACCAATAAGCTGGTTTGGACTCAGACCGTGTCTCGTCGAAAATGGTTAACGACTAAAATAATTTGGGCACTAGGGTTTGCTCTCTTATATGGCACTACGCTGGCAATATTGGTTACCTGGTGGTCAAATACTATAAACACAGTCGCATTGAACCGTTTTGTTCAAGGTCACTTTGAGACTCAGGCACTAATGCCAGCTGCATATAGCATTTTCTTTACCTCAGTTGGTTTTATGATGGGTGCTTGGTTTAAAAAAACAATGGTCGCGTTAGCAATTACTTTTGGGGTGTTTGTGATTTGCATGGCAAGTTTCGCGAACTGGATTCGACCGCACTATATGACACCAGTTTCTATCAGCGCACCAATGGGACCAAATATTTTTGAAGATAAAATTCCAGCCGAAGCTTGGGTCCTAAGCCGAAACATAGTTGATAAAAATGGCAAGGTAATTAATGATATTTTCCCTTCAGCACCACAGCAGTGCCAAAAACTTGCTCAAAATATAAAAGTTCCCAATGGAAGCCGAGCAGCAATGGTTAAGCTCGCCGGTGGTGACCCCGTTGATGATTGCCTAAATCAATTTGGTTACCATCAAATAGCCAAGTATCAGCCATCTTATCGCTATTGGGATTTTCAGCGGATTGAAGCTGGCATTTACCTGGGTATGTCAGCTGTGGCTGTTGCCGTGACTTATTGGCTAGTACTCAAACGAGACGCATAGTAGTTACTAAAAAGTTTCAGCAATTTGCTGTTACCCAGGTCAGTAATTAGATTTCACGGCGTTCATTAACGTATTATAATAATATATTAGACATCTAATTTAGGAGGTAAATCATGAGTAAAATGAATCCAGTGGTACATTTTGAAATGGGATATAAAGATCGGGCAAGAATGGTCAAGTTTTATGAGTCAGTTTTTGGTTGGAAGACAGAGACTATGGGTGCAGACATGGGTAATTACGTAGTTGCCCATACAACTGAAACTGACAAAGATGGTATGGTTCAAACCAAGGGTGCGATAAACGGTGGTTTTTACCAAAAATCTAATGACCCACAAAGCCAAGCTCCTTCTGTAGTAGTTTCTGTCGATGATATAAATGCTGCCGTAAAAGCAGTAGTTGATGCTGGCGGAAAAATCTTAGGCGGCGTAAACCCTAAAGGTGAACATACCCTCGAGCCTCAGATGATCCCTGGAGTTGGGCTTTGGGTCTCAGTAAAAGATACCGAAGGTAATCGTCTCTCAATACTTCAAGCCAAACAATAAATAATAATTAGTTGTTCCTAGCCTTATTTTATTTAGCTAGTTGTGTTATTTTGCTGCTCAGTTGGTTTAACTTCTAAGGAAACGTCTTGTTTTTGATCGGCTGGCTTTAAGATATTATCCACTAGTGTATCGATCTGATCGTTTGACAAATTAGCTTTTACGGCATAACCTTCAATCCCTAATTCTCTCAGTCCAGCTGGAGCTTCCGACTCATTTAGGTTTGAGATAATGAAGACCGGTATATTCTTTCCCCAATCACTTGCTCGCATTCGAGCTAAGATTTGATCACCCGCAATAGCTGGTACCATAAGATCCAGTAAGACTAAATCTGGTAGCTCTTTTTGAATTAGATAAAGAGCGGCAATACCGTCATAGGCTACAAAACAGGTATAGCCCAACAGTTCCAGCCTAGTTTTGTAGATCTCAGATAAACTAGCATTATCTTCAACTATTACTATTTTTTGAGATTTTCCGAACTGATCCATTATGTTAATAATATTAACTCACCCGGACTTGTTTTACTATTGATTACCTAGACTTAGTCAGACAAACTCCGTACAATCGCTAACGTGATAAAAGCTAGCCATCTAAGTAAGAAATACCAAAAAAAGAAAGCAGTTGATGATTTATCTTTTGAGGTTGAGACTGGAAAGGTCACTGGTTTTTTAGGACCTAACGGGGCTGGTAAATCTACTACGATGCGCTTAATGCTGGGCTTGGATAACGGTCAAGGTAAAACTACCTACGACGGTAAAAACCTTTTCGAGTATAATGAACCATCCAAAATCATAGGTATACTGCTTGAAGCCAAAGCCTTCCACCCTACTCGCTCGGCCCGCAATCACTTAAAAATTTTGGCAGCCGCTGGTAATATTCCCGACAAACGCGTTGATGAAGTTTTAGACATTGTTGGGCTAAAGGAAGTTGCCAAGAAAGGTCCAGGTAAATTTTCGCTAGGTATGGCTCAGCGCCTTGGTATTGCTGCGGCAATTTTGGGTAGTCCTAAGTAT
Source organism: uncultured Candidatus Saccharibacteria bacterium (assembly GCA_964652125.1). Classification (GTDB taxonomy): domain Bacteria; phylum Patescibacteriota; class Saccharimonadia; order Saccharimonadales; family JANWIN01; genus CAZFNQ01. The sequence continues at coordinate 6,136 of CAZZAE010000006.1, read as the reverse complement.
TTACTGCTAGATGAACCGGCTAACGGTCTTGATCCGGAAGGTATTGCTTGGCTGAGAAAGTTTATTCAAGATTATGCCAAAGGTGACCATGCCGTATTTGTATCTAGTCATTTGCTCAGTGAAATGTCGCAAATGGCCAATAATGTGGTGGTTATAGGTAAAGGTAAATTAATCCTCAGCACTGCAATAAAAAAGCTACTGTCCGGCAGTTCAGCCTCGAGTGTGTTTGTTCGATCAACAAATGCTGTACAACTAGAAAAAGCTCTGAAAAATGCAAAATTAGCTTACGAGAAAAGAAACGGTGGTTTGGCTATCACGGGCTCGACAACTGATGAAGTTGGCAAGCTAGCTTTTACAAACAAGATAGCATTATTAGAATTAACACGGCACACGGCCTCTTTGGAAGAAGCATTTTTTGAATTAACCGAAGGCAGTGAAGAGTTCCAAGCTCACTTGAAGGAGAGAAAATCATGACGGCATCTCTAAAGTCGGAACTACGTAAAATCTGGACAGTTCGCTCGACTTATGTAGTTCTGCTTTTTGCACTAGTATTACTCGGTTTTTTCGCCTTTTATACGGAAGGAATAAAAGCCGGTGTCAACAGCAAAGCCATTACAGATCCGACCAAACTAGCTGATCTCATAAAAGCTGCCATATCCAATTTGGGAACGTTTGGCGCGTTGGTTGGGATTTTGTCTTTTAGTCATGAATACCGATACAACACCATTATGCATACTTTGACAAGCTCTAATAGTCGCACTAGGTCGCTTTTTGCTAAAGTCACTGCTGTCAGTATATTTGCTGTTAGTTTTACAGTTTTCGTTACTATTATTGCTGTGGCCTTTATGTACTTGGGATTAGCTATTAAGGGCTTGACACTTTCTCATCAAATCATTCCTGGGGATTTACTGTGGCGAACCTTATTCGTTGGTTGGGGTTTTAGTATGTTTGGTCTAGTACTTGCTTCTTTAATTCGACAGCAGGTAGGTGCAATTGCCGCTTTCTTTTTAGTGCCTAGTCTGGGTGAGGCTTTAGCCGGTTTACTCTTAAAAGATAATCGGATTTACTTGCCATTTTCAGCTCTCCAACAAGTTTTACAACAGCTTGAAAATCCCGGTGGCAAGCATGTGTTGGCTCCAAGTCACGCTGCCTTGGTGGTTTGTGTTTATCTTGTTATCGGTTGGGCTGCGGCTTGGATTTTGTTCTTAAGGCGAGATGCCAATTAAACTTAACCTTAATAAGTTTGTAATTCGGCTCCTGGGAGAGATATAATTTAGCTAATAATTCAAAGGGGGGACGTTATGCAAAAGAAAAGTTTTAATACGCCAGATTCCACTATGACACCGCCTAAAGCCAAAGTTGAAATTGTAAATATAGGTGATGTAACCATAATGCGCAATAATTTTGAACCTGGTTGGAAGTGGTCCACGCACATTAAACCTTCAGCCGGAACCGATACCTGCCAACTTCACCATGTACTTTGCGGTATTTCTGGGCAGCTTAAAGCTGTATTGAGCGACGGAACTGAGATTGATATTGGCCCCGGAGATGTCGCTGATGTTCCACCGGGACATGATGCTTGGGTAGTTGGTGATGAACCGGTTGTTCAAATTGATGTTGGTAGTGCAATTTACCCCAAAACAAGTTAGAAATTTCCAGATTAGAAACGTATTTAACTATTAAGCACTAGGTGTTTAAATAATGTTAATTCTACAATTGCAAATATAAATTGAGCGATTTATACTTTGCTTGCAATATAAGTTTCGCGGTATGTCTGTCACCTCGTGTAAACCGCGATGAGGAGGCCAAATGAAAACAGTTGAGTTTTAGCCAATCCAAATTCGGATTGGTTTTTTAGTTTTACAAGTAAGTTTAAAGGAGATAATTATGTCGACACTAACTAACACGGTCAAAGTTCTACCATGGGGTGAAGAAATATATTTGGAGATTCCACTTCACAGAAAATCATCAAATAAATTTTACGCTCGACACGGTAAAACAACTGAGGGGAAAGAGTACATTGAATTTTCAAAGTTTGGCCCAAAACCAAATACTGATGGAGAAACTTATTTTCAAAAGCTTAGGCTATATAGCCCGTTGCAATGGGTACAGCTTGATCATTTTGTAAAGAACGAGCTATCTAAGTCTATTGGCTGGGATCTAAAATTTGCCAAACAGGAATTTGAAGGTATCAGACTTCAGGATCAAAAAGAACAAACATAAATTAATATCAAGAGTGGATAATAGGGCTCAGCTTGACTGAGCCCTATTTGTTTATTGCAGTTTAGCTATCTTTTCTAAGTTTTTAAGTGACATAGTCCTGTATACTTAGTCTTGTTAAAAAGGAGGTTCAAATTATGAAAGCAATAGCAGCATTTAGCGGATTTTCAGTCAAAGATTTATCTCGGGCCAAGGATTTTTATGGAACTAAATTAGGGCTTAAACTAGATAACGCGGAAATGGGTCTAGACTATAATCTGCCTGGCGGTGGTAAGATGTTTATTTACCAAAAAGATGATCATAAACCAGCCTCATTTACGATTTTAAACTTCGTAGTTGAAAATATTGATGATGCAGTTGAGTCTCTTAGGTCTAAGGGAATAAAATTTGAGCAATACGATTTTGGTGGTGGTGCTAAAACTGACGCTAAGGACATTATGAGAGGTCTAGCCGCTAAACAAGGTCCAGATATTGCCTGGTTTAAAGATCCCGACGATAATATTCTAGCCGTACTTCAGTCTAAATAATGCCCCTAAAGAATCGTCCATATTCCTGAAATTGACCCTTCTTTGTATTTATGTTAATATATTAATATGGAGCACGCTGGAGCAACTAAAGAGCAAAATAATTGGGCTCTTCTTGAATCGCAAAAACTTATCAGAGAACAATACGTCGAGAGTATCCAAGCTGGTATAGCGGAATGTTATATCCACTATACTAAATATTATCATTCGAATTCTACGGATAAAAATGCTTCGCATCATCAGGCAGAGTTAGACAGGGTTGCCGATGCAGTACTGCCATTAGCAGTCGTAGTAGACAATGCTTCTTTAGCTGAGGATGCAAATGTTAGTGGTTATTTTCTAACCAGAATACATCCTGACACCGGTGTCGAGATCACAACTGAGGACGGAGAAAGTATGGTCTGGGTGGCTGATATGTATCCTGATGGACGAATTTACGATAAGCCCTCACCTTATTTTACTAGAGCACAAATTGAAATAGTTTTTAAACAAGCTAAAGCACTGGAAGCTGCTAACTTGACAGTTCAGCTTTCCTAAAACTCTGCTCTAACCGCGTGGTTGTCTTTTAGAATCTGTATAAAATTATCTAACCAATAGATCTTATAGTTTAAAAACTGGCTTATGTTTATAATAAATGCCAGAGTTAACTATGGCCAAAAATACTTTCTCATTCAAAGAGCTAAAATCTCGTACTGTTCAAAACAAATTCAATATTATTGTCGGCGTTATCATACTTATCTTGCTTTTTGGATTAGTTAACTTCTATTCCAGCATGAAAATAATGTCCGGTATACGATCATATGTTGGCGGTGAAGGTCTCTGGTCTAAAGCCCAGAAAGAAGCTGTAAATAACTTGGTCAAGTACACCACGACTGGGGATGAATCGGATTACAACAAATATCTAAGCTTTGTTCGGGTACCAATGGGAGACAAACAAGCTCGGCTTGAAATGGATAAAGCACACCCCAATTTTGAATTAGTTAAACAAGGCTTTATCCAAGGTGGAAATAACCCCAGCGATGTCAAAGACTTAATATTCCTCTATCGGCGTTTTAGAAAAGTTAGCTATATGAGTTCGGCAATACAAATCTGGTCTCAGGGTGACCAAGAGATGGAGAATCTATTGAGTGTTGGTAATAAGATCCACAGCCTAGTTTCATCTTCGTCAAGTAGTGGAACCATTAGTGATCAAGCGGCTAAAAAGTCTGAGCTGAATACTCGTCTCAGTCAAATCTATATTAGCGATGGTAAGTTGACAGAGTTAGAAAATCAATTTTCTGAGACATTAGGTAATGGCTCTCGTGGCATCGCACATGTATTGCTATTAATCACAATAATTACTACTACCTTTTTGGGACTACTCGCAATTATTATTGCTGTATTGGTCGCACGTGCTGTTATTCGATTAGATAAACTAAAGTCAGAGTTTGCCTCACTCGCCTCACATCAGCTTAGGACTCCCCTTACTGCTATAAATTGGTATGCTGAATCGTTATTGTCTGAAGCTGAGGGCAAATTAAACGAGCAACAAAAGAACCATCTCAGTGAGCTTTATGGTGGAGGACAACGAATGGTTAGTCTGATAAACGATCTTCTTGAGGTCTCAAGCCTAGAACTCGGAACCTATAAATCTGAATCCAAACTAGTCGACATCAATGGGAATTTGGAAACGACACTGAAAGATCAAAGACTTTCAATTGGGAAAAAAGGTATTACCTTGACCAAGACGGTTGACCCCTATTTGCCTAAATTAAATGTCGACGAACAACTTTTAACAGTAGTTTTTCAGAATCTTTTGTCTAATAGTATTAAATATACCCCAGAGTTTGGACAAATAAACGTTAAGGTGTCTCGTAAAAAAAAGAACCTACTCGTCACAGTATCTGATAACGGAGTTGGTATTCCTAAAAATCAACAATCGCAAATATTTACTAAGTTGTTTAGAGCTGATAATGTTCAAAAACTTGACGCTAATGGCACCGGGCTTGGTCTGTATATAATTAAAGCTATGCTGCAAAGTGCTGGAGGCAAAATCTGGTTTGATTCTGTCGAGAATCAAGGCACAAATTTTTATGTTAAACTACCAATATATGGCCGACATCGATCAAAAACAAGCAGGCCAAAAAATGGCTAAACAAGTTCTTATAGTTGAAGACGATACTTCTATGCTTCATATACTGTCATATAAGATCACGGCAGAAGGCTTTAAGGTGTTGGAAGCCAAAGACGGTGACGAGGGGTTATCAATTGCTCTCAGAGAATATCCTGATCTTATCTTGCTAGATTTATTGCTACCAAAACGCTCTGGGTTGGATATGCTCGAGAAGTTACGAGAGGACGAAAAAGGCAAAAAAATACCAGTATTTATCTTAACTAATTTAAGTGCCAATAATACGATTTATAAATCAGTTGCACTAAACACAGATGCTTATTTTATTAAAAGTAACAGTTCGCTAGAACATATTGCCAGTGAAGTTAAAAACAAACTCACACCAGCAAAATATTAATCAGTCTTATTAATTATCTAAGACTCATATTGCTTGAATTATTTATTAACAATAAGGCCATAAAAAGCAAAACAGTCCATTATTGCCTAAGCAATGGACTGTTTCTGTTGATTGCAGTCTAGGCCATACTCCATAGATATCATCTGGGATTTTAACGTCTGGCCGACGCCTGTATGGACCGTCTCCCATTTGCCTCAACTTGGCTAGTAACCTGGGTCACTATATTGCTTGTCTGGGAGACATTTGTAAATCTAGTTAGGTAGCCAGTCTAGAACTGTTAACCGTCTATGAAATTACAAATTTTCTACGATATGCAATCGGTAGGTACGCTCCTATGAGGAAGACCTACCGGGCACCTCACGGTGTCTTTTGCCAGCATAGTCCAAGCAAAAGTCTTGGTCAAGGAAATATTAATATTTTACAACATAGTTTAAACATAAGCGCAAGATTTTTAACTGGAAAGTGAGTAACCCTTTTGAGTTCAATGTCTGTTAAGATAGATGTATGCAAAAATCTGCTACTAACAAACCGGCAATTGTGGTCAAGGGACTAACGAAATCATATGGCAATGTCAAAGTTCTAAATGGTATTGATTTTACTGTTCAGCCAGGAACCATATTGGCACTACTTGGCCCCAATGGTGCCGGTAAAACCACCACAATCAGAATACTTAGTACCCTGATTCAACCCGATGGTGGTCAAGCTTTCATTGCCGGATATGATGTCGTTAAAGAACCAGAAATGGTTCACAGTAGTATTGGTTTAACTGGACAATACGCCGCCGTAGACGAATACCTGACTGGACATGAGAACTTAGTACTCATGGGTCGTCTCTACCGCCTAAGTTTAAAAGACTCTCAACAGCGGGCCAAAGAATTATTAGAA
>CAZZAE010000005.1:15582-27881 GCA_964652125.1 uncultured Candidatus Saccharibacteria bacterium | reverse complement strand
TAAGTGCTGCAACTTGTTTAGGGTTAGCAGGCATAACACCTGTATTGTTTCATAATTTCTGTAAATTGACAAATACTGTGATATTTATCCCATTAAAATCGTGACTAAGCTAACTGCACAGTTTAATCAATTGGCGCATGATATAAACGTTAATCGGGAGGAGAACATGAAATCACTATCAGAAATCGAACTCCAACTTAGCAAATTAGGAGTACATAACAGGTTTTGGAACAGGGCAGAAGTTGTAGAATTGAAAGACGTACTGGCACACGATGAACAAATAACCAATGCTGTAAACGGTCGCTATGACGGTGGATTTTGTTTACTAGTTGCGACAGACAGGCGATTACTGCTTATTGATAAAAAGATCTGGTATTTGAGCATGGAAGATGTACGATTTGATATGATAGCGGAACTCGATTATTGTGCCCGCTTGCTAGATGCTACTCTTTCAGTAAGAACACTAAACAAAATTCTACGATTCACTTCGTTTAAAAAGCCCCAATTGAGGTCTTTGACAACATATCTTCAAGAAAGGGTAATGGAATTACGCCATCAATCAGTACAGTCTGGTGATCAACCAGTTACTATGACCACTCCAGTTGTACAATATGTCCAAACGTTACCACCACAGCCACAAGCTGGCCAACCAGTGCATTCACAGCAAATCTTGACGACTCAGCCGGCTCAACAATTCTACTCAACACAGATAAATAACAGGCGTCCAAGTCGCTTACGTCGAATTGGTGCTTACCCAACATCATCGCTGACAATGGAACGTCGTTTCTCAAAGTAAATAACTACCCACAAGCTTATCTTTTATATGGCGGGTGAGGGCTTTCAAACGTTAAACTTGAATTCGACTACGTCGTCTGGTCGCATAATATAAGTTTTTCCTTCTGTGCGTACTTTACCGGCGGCTTTTGCTGCGCTCAGCGATCCTGTGCTGACAAGATCTTTGTAATCAACTACTTCGGCAGCAATAAAACCACGCTCAAAATCGCCATGAATTACACCGGCAGCTTGAGGTGCCGTAGCGCCTTTGGCAATAGTCCAAGCTCGAACTTCTTTTTCGCCAGCTGTTAAATAGCTTTGCAAACCTAATGAACCGTAGGCAGAGTGAATTAACTGGATGAGTCCTGATTCACTTTGTCCGTAGCTCACTAGTAATTCCTGGGCATCATTTTTGTCCAAGCCGTTTAATTCACTTTCAAGTTTGGCACTTACAAAAACAGTTTGGGCCGGTGTTACCATTTTTGCTAATTCATTCTTCTTATTTTCATTTGAAATCGCATCTTCATCAATATTAAAAAGATAAATGACAGGCTTCATAGTTAATAGCTGCAACTCTTTTTGAAGCCATTCTTTTGACTCTTGACTAATGTCGTCTAGCTTAGTAAATAGTGCATTACCGCTATCGAGTAAGACATGGGCTTTTCGTGCCAAATCCAGGTAGGGCTTCAACTTTGGGTTAGCTTTAGTCTCTTTTTGTAGTTGCGGCATACGACGTTCCAGAGTTTGTAAATCTGCTAGTACTAATTCAGTGTTGATAACATCAATGTCTTTTTGGGGACTATGCTCCATATCCACGTGTTGTACGTTGGGATCATCAAAAGCCCGTACAACTTGAACAATAGCGTTACAGGTTCGAATATGAGCTAAGAATTGATTACCAAGTCCTTCTCCTTTACTTGCACCGGCCACTAAACCGGCAATATCAACAAATGTGACAGTAGCAGGGACAATATTTTGGGTTTTATATAGCTCAGCTAATTTAATTAGACGTGAGTCAGGGATTGGTACTATGCCTACATTTGGCTCGATTGTGGCAAAAGGATAATTAGCTGCCAATATATTATTGTTTGTTAGGGCATTAAAGAGTGTAGATTTACCAACATTTGGTAACCCTACAATACCAATACTCAGCACGTAAACCAACCATTCATTTGCATCCGTTTATAATATCATATAAGAGGTCAATTCATTGACAAAAATGTGAAATATGGTTATTGCATCGATTGTACGATTAAAAATAATTCTATCAAAGTTTATTTCAAATTGGTTATATTTGTACCCATCTGATATTTCAATTACAGACTAAACCTTGTTTATAACGCTTACGCTACTGTGTTATTATTTAAGCAAGATGTCAGAACAGGATAAACCCAAAGCGGTTGTAGGGGGAAATAATTCTTCAGGTTTGGGCAGCGAGGCAAAGCGCCGACTTATTAAAATCGCCGCAGTTATTGTCGTAATTGGAGCTGTAGTAGGAGTAATTGCATATCGAACTGTACAAGCTCCCAAAAATGAAAAAAAAGCTTATCAACATATGATCACAGCTGAATCTAAAGCTAGAAGCCGGGACCAACCTGACGCTGCTAAGAAACTGCTAACGGATTTCTTAGCCAAATATCCAAAAAACAAAGATAATGCGCAGCTGAGTCGTATTTATATTGAGTTATCTGCAATTTATAGCACTGCAGGGGACAACAAAACAGCTCAAATGTGGCAAACGAAAGCTTTGTCAGTTGCTTCTAATGTTACTTATGCAGATTACTTTAATTTGGCAGAAGTCTGCCTACGAAGTGGAGATAAAGCTTGCGCCATATCTAACTATAAAAAGACTCTAGATCGAATGAACCAAAATGATAAACCACAATTTGGTCCTCTAAGTCCACCGCTTGAACTATATATTAAAAATCAGCTAAAGAAGCTTGGAGCTTAATATGGGAAAGATGATATGAAAAAAGTCTGGTTCTTTGGCATTTTGACAGTACTTTTTAGTATCAGTTTAGTATTTATGACTCATCATAAAGCCTATGCTGCATATGACCCAAATGATCCAAACTGTAACAGTCAAGGTACTTTTTTTACTAGGCCGATATGTAACACTTTTTATTATAACTACACTCCAACCAATTCTCCTTCCTTCCCATCGTGGACATGGCCAAATAGTTATACAGGAACCAATGATGCCGCTGGTTTCATTAGATTCATGAGAGCTGGTTTGTTTTACTGCGATTATACTAAATATAGTGCTGGTTCATGTAACCGTGTACAGCTATTAACCGCCATTGGTGAGTCAATGATTATCGAGACTATGCTCGGTAAAGGATCACCTGGTGGATCTAATCCATCAAATGCCGGAATAGCCACCGCTAGAAACGATATTAATATTTGGTCAGGCTTAATAACAGATTATGATAATGCACATCGGATTAATTGGGATTCTGTAATAAATTATAACGATCCCTCACTAACTAATTGTAATAATGGAGTAGGTCGTACTGATACACTAGCTATTAACCAAGGCCTAATTTTAGATGTCGATACCTATTGTAATAATACGGCTGTAAATTCTCATTATATTGTCTTTAGAAACCAAGACGGGAGTTTTTATAGAATTAACCGTCTTTGTGGCAATGTGACAGGATCTGCAACAAAATTAGCGCACTTAAATGATCCACCTATAATTGGTGTCAGCAATATATCTTGTAATAGTACCCAATTCAACGTTCTTTCAAGCGATACTGATTCGGGTACACCACTGTCCACATATCCAATAAAGTGGAGGATGGAGTATTGGAACGGTACTTCTTATGTTGCGGTAGGCAATGGTACCGGAGCGGGCGCTTGGCATGAAACCGGTAATTCCTACGGTACTCAATACTCACCCGGGCGTACTTTCACAATGCCTGCCTATAACCAGAGTTCAAAACTTAGAATTCGGGCTTATACCGTTGGTGCTGGTAGTCCTATTCCAACAAATGGGTATAGCAATTCATGGGGACCATGCGCTCCAGCAGGTGCGGTATCATGTGACTACAGCAATATTCCCCTGGATATTGAGGCTAACCAGGCATTTTCATTAACCATGAAAGTTAATTTTAATCCTGTATTAGGGAGTCCACCCACCAGTCCTAGTTTCACATGGTCATCAAATGCTCCGCTACATTTAACTCCAACCCCACCTCATGCACCTAGTCCGGCGGCGACAGGATCAAGCGCTAGTCTTACGTTAACATCTACGGGTACAACAGCTGGAGCTTATACTTTTAACTGGAGTTTTACCTCTAGTGCCGGCCCAGCGACCTGTGTTAGTAATATTACTGTAGCTAGTAAGCCTTATTATCAGGTTTATAGCGGAGATGTGATGACGGGCAGTGGGTTTGGTGATAGTAATAACTGTAGTCTAAATAACCAAGCCCAGATTCTAGGCTTTAATAAAAACGGTACTCCCGATTATTCTGGATCTGGCACCGAGTTAGCAAGCTTTGCTATGGATGCAATTGATGGATTTGCTTCTGCACGTTCTCAGGGTGCTAACATTCCAAAAACTCTATCGTTTGCCAATGCCGATGCCAATGATAGTTATGGCGGAAACTTTGGTTCTGCATTTTGTATTCCAGATTACTTTTCAGCCCCAGTTTCAGCTTCTACAATTTTATCAAGTTGTACAAATATTGGTCAGGGAGTCGCAGCCGCTACTTGTGCCGGCCCGTGGCTAGGTCTTACTGGACAGCATGTTAATAAAGTTTCGGGGCAAAATGTAATAATACAGGCTACAGGAACAGCTATAAGCTTGAGCTCGACCTCAACTGATTGGGCATCTCCTAGTACGATTCCAAACTATTGGGTAATAGTTAAAGGAGGCGATATTTACATTGATCACAATGTGACATCAATGGCAGCAGTATTAATTGCTGAACCTGATAGCAACGGTGTCGGTGGAAATATCTACGACTGCACTAATTTAGGTTCACGATTTTCAGCAAGCACACTTTACGATAATTGTCTTGGCAGGTTAACTTTAAATGGTGCCCTAGTAGCAAATAAAGTCTGGTTACTAAGAACATACGGAACCTTAAATCAAGCCAGTCTCGCAGATATAAGTAGTTCTAATAATGCCGCAGAGATCATCAACTTTTCACCAGCAACATGGTTAAATTCTCCATTTCAAAATACATCTACAAGTGTGTATAAAGCAGAGGTTGGCTTACCGCCAATTTTGTAGCAAAATGCTTGCTTGGATTAACAACGCTTATGATATAATCGAGCCAACATGAGTTTACTGAGTGGGGTATCTGAATTTTTTGGCCTGGATATTGGCACAACCGCCATCCGGCTAGTGGAGCTTAAGGGTACTGGGCGAGTAAAAGCCCTTAGTCGCTATGCTTTTATTCCTGTTGACACTAAAATTTCTTTAAGTGATGCTAAAGCCGATCACCAAAAACTTGCCCAAACCATACAAGAATTGTTAAGCCAAGCACATATTACAACTCGCAATGTTGCGGTTGGCTTGCCGTCGAATAGAGTATTTACAACTGTTGTCGATATAGACCGTTTATCTCCAGATGAAATAGCGAAAACCATACATTACCAATCAGATTCGTTAATTCCCACACCAGTGGCTGATTCTAAAATTGACTGGGTGGTATTAGGAGATTCTCCTAAAGACAAAACTAAAGTAGAAGTACTTATAACAAGTTTGACTAATGATTATCTAGAGAGTCGACTTGATATGCTTGAATCAATCGGGCTGAATGTTATAGCTTTTGAGCCAGATACAATGGCGCTTACAAGGGCAATTATTCCTTCAGATGCACCGGCTCCACAACTGATTCTTGATATAGGCAATATGGGAACAGACCTAGTAGTCAGCATGAATGGTGCACCTCGGCTTTCACGCTCTATTCCAACTGGTGCGGAAGCTATTATTAAAGCGGCAATGCAAAACTTAAGTATAGATGTCAATCAAGCTCAGCAATTTGTGTTTAAATTTGGCTTGGGTAAAGACAAGTTAGAGGGCCAAATATATAACGCTATCATTGGTACTGTTGATATTCTTATGAATGAAATAGAAAAATCTATAAAATTCTTTCAAACACGCTATGTTAATAGCAAAATAGATAGAATTGTTGTAACCGGTGGGGCATCCGCATTACCTGAATTGCCTCTGTATATAGCAAATAAATTCGGTCTGAATGTAGAAATTGGAAATGCCTGGCGTAACGTATCTTTCCCGGCTGATCGCCAAAACGAATTGTTAGCAGCCTCAAATCATTTCAGCATTGCAGCTGGCTTGGCGGAAAGGAATACATGATCCAGTTTAATCTTTTACCAGATGTAAAGCTTGAATATATCCGTGCTCAACGCGTAAAGCGTACAGTTGTCGGTATAGCAGTACTGGTAGCAGGTATTAGTTTAACTATTTTAGTACTTTTATTTTTGGTAGTTGACGTATTCCAAAAGCAACACTTAAAAGGTCTAAATAATGATATTAAAACAGACACTAATAAATTGCTGTCTATTAATGACTTAAGCAAAGTGCTAACAATTCAAAATCAATTAAGTAGTTTGCCAACTTTACACGCTAATAAACCAGTTACATCACGGCTTTTCGGTTATTTAAAACAGATAGTTCCCAATAATGTTAATATTTCATCTCTTTCAGTAACCTTTGGTGCCAATACAATGACTTTTACCGGTACTGCAGATAAAATAGTTACAGTAAATAAATTTGTCGACACCTTAAAATTCACTACTTTCGGCATAGGTTCGGGCAAAGGTGAATGGGCATCTGGTAACTCTTACAAAGCCAATGATGTCGTTAGCCACGAGGGTTCTAACTACATTTGCCTCACCGATAATAATGCCGACCAAACCAATGAACCCAATGTTGGGGCCAATTGGAAATCGAATTGGCAAATTGCACCAAATGCATTTACAAATGTCGTCTTAGGTAGTTTTGGGCGTACTGAAAAAGTTGCGACTTACTCAATAAGCCTTAACTTTGTTCCAGATATATTTGATAGCTCTAAACCTACCAAACTTGTCGTTCCCCAAATAGTTACAACTCGTTCTAAAACGGAACAACCGACCGATCTTTTTAAAGCAGCTCCTCAGCAAAGTAATGTGCAAACTAACCAGTAGGTAATAATATGGCAAATAAATTAACTCAATCAGCCAAACGATTACAAATCAATAATGCCAATACGGTTATGATTGTTGCATTAGCAGCCAGTTCTTTTTTCGTAGTTTTCTCACTTGTTGCCAGCAAAGCATTACTAAGCCAAAGGGCATACCAATCTAGAGTAATTGCCAAAAAAGAAGCAGCTAGAGATCAGTTAAGAAAAAATGTAGATGCTACTACTCCGTTAACTTCAGCTTATAAAGTATTTACTAGTACGTCATCCAATGCATTGGGTGGTAATCCTACTGGTACTGGAGATAAAGATGGTGATAATGCCAAAATTACTCTGGACGCTCTGCCTAGTAAATATGATTTCCCAGCTCTGACAGCAAGTCTAGATAAACTGACAAGTCAGGTCCATCTTAGTAATGTTAGTTATTCGGGTACCGATGATGAGTTGGCCCAAGCTGGATTAACATCTAGCAACTCTCCAATACCTGTAAATATGCCTTTTTCGGTGAATGCACAAGGAAGTTATTCCGATATTCAAAAGCTAATTTCTGTTTTTGAAAGATCAATTCGGCCAATAAATGTAAATACATTAATATTTACTGGCACCGATAAAGCCTTAACCTTTAATTTGACCGCAGTAACCTACTTTCAACCGCAAAAAGACTTAACTATTAGAACTGAGGTTGTTAAATGAAGCAAAAAGATATCATTTTAATTGCCGGAGTTGTCTTTATTAGTGCAATATTGTCTGTAGTAATTTCTGGCAAGTTAATAACTGCACCCAAAAACCGCCAACAAAAGGTAGAAGTGATTGACCCTATAACGCCAAATTTCCCTGAGTTAGATAAAAAATATTTCAATGATAAGTCGATTGATCCAACCCAGTTGATAAAAATTGGTGGTAGTTCCAACGGGCAACCATTTAATAATAGAAGCCAGTAAAAAGATTAAAATTTATGAGTGTTCTTTCTGCCAGTACACAAAAGCAGGTCGAAGAGAACCTAATAAAAGATGGCCTGTTAACTAGTGAAAAGCTGGAACAATTAAAGCAAGAAGCCACCAAAAACAGTACGCCACTTTTTAGTATGCTCGTGAATCAGGGCGGAGTCTCTGACGAAATCTTGACTCATGCCATAGCTAAAGCCACAAAAGTACCCTATGTTAACTTAAGTAAAGCAACAATAGAACCATCCGTCTTAGCACTTTTACCGCAAGATTCAGCTGAGCGTTATATGGCTGTGCCACTTGGTGAAATGCAACATCGGTTAGTTGTTGCTATGCTAGACGCTGATAATGTACAAGCAGTTGACTTTTTAGCAAATAAAATTGGTCGTCCACTCAAGGTCTACGCAGCAAGTGAAGCTGGAGTTAAACATATACTTGAGCAATATAAATCTACAATTGATAAATCAGCCGCTAATGCATTCAAAAGTTTTGCGGGCCAAAAAGAAATCGAAGAATTAGTCGTTGAACAAGGCTCATCGGAACAAAAAGATATACAAAATATAGTTCAAGATTCTCCTATAAGTAAGGTGCTGACTGCTATTTTAGAATATGCAGCTAAGAACCGTGCTAGCGATATCCACATTGAACCCCATGAGAAGGATTTAAGCATTCGCTGCCGTATAGATGGTGTGCTACGCGAAATGATGAGACTTCCCAAAGCTACAGAGCCACCCATTGTTTCACGAATCAAAATTTTATCTAATTTGAAGATTGATGAACATCGCATACCACAGGATGGAAGCTTCTCTGTCATGGTAGCAGGGCGACCAATTGACCTTCGTATTGCAATTGCACCAGTTGTTTGGGGAGAACAAGTCGCAATTAGGTTGCTAGACAAAACAGGTACTAGTCTTAATCTTGAGGATATGGGTTACAAGGGAAGAGCTCTACATATGATTCGTCAGGCTATTTTAAAGCCAAATGGCATGATTTTGACCTCTGGCCCAACCGGTTCTGGGAAATCTACATCTATGTATGCTCTTATTCAGGAAATTAAAAACCCAGCAATTAATATAGTTACCCTAGAAGATCCAGTCGAATATAAAATATCGGGAATTAATCAAATTCAAGTTAACAGCGACGTAGGATTAACTTTTGCAACCGGTCTTCGATCTATTTTGCGACAAGATCCTAATGTAATTATGGTTGGGGAAATCCGAGATAAAGAAACCGCTACCCTTGCAGTTCAAGCTGCCCTAACGGGGCACTTAGTTTTTTCTACGCTACACACAAATTCTGCAGCCGGCATATTACCTAGGTTGTTAGACATGGGCATAGAGCCTTTTTTAATTGCCTCAACGGTTCATACGGTAATTGGCCAGAGGTTGGTCAGGCGAATACCATCTGAAGAGAAACAATCGTACCAGTCCACAAAGCCAGAGACCGAAGCAATAAATCAAACTCTAAGCCATTTGCTTCCAGCAAATGCTGACGAACAGAAAAAAGTTGGTGAAGATTTAGGCTATGAAAACTTGCCTCTAAGAGGGCAAAACGCTTATACTTTGTGGAAGGGCGTAGATAGCATAAAAAGCCCGGGCGGATTCAGCGGACGAATGGGCCTATACGAGGTTTTTGAAGTAACAGAAAAGATACAAGACCTAATACTCAAACGTTCAACGAGCTTAGAAATCCAAAAAGCTGCCCAGCAAAATGGAATGGTATCAATGCGCGAAGATGGATATCTAAAAGCTTTAGCTGGGTATACTACATTATCTGAAGTTAACCGTGTAGCTACTTTAGATAGTGCATAAAAGGAAGGGTGGATAATGGCACAACAATTAAGAATCGAATTACTACTAGAAGAGGTCGTTAAGAAAAAGGCTTCTGATTTACACTTGCAAGTCGGACTACAACCTATGCTTCGTGTTGATGGTGCACTATTACCTGTTAGTGGATCTGAAACACTTACAGAAGAATCATTAGAACTTTTATTATTTGCCATTTTAGATGAGGACCAAAAGCAGATCCTACTAAAAGATAAAGAGTTTGACTTTAGCTTTGCCTTTGGTGATTTAGGACGTTTTAGGGTAAACGCCTTTCATGAACGTGGAAATATGGCTGCTGCTTTAAGGCTTATACCCAATGAAATTCTTTCTATTGAACAGCTTGGTTTACCGCCTATTGTTAACAAATTCTCCGATTACCCAAGAGGTTTGGTGCTTGTAACTGGGCCCACAGGTTCTGGTAAGTCAACTACTCTTGCTGGTTTAGTTGGACGTATTAATAATGAACGTGCGGCACATATTATTACAATAGAAGACCCGATTGAGTACACACATAAGTCTAAAAAATCCATTGTTGTACAACGAGAGGTCCACTACGATACATATTCATTCTCTGCAGCTTTGCGTTCAAGTTTGCGTGAAGATCCCGATGTTGTACTTATTGGCGAAATGCGTGACCTAGAAACAATTTCATCTGCTATTACAATTGCTGAGACCGGACATTTAGTTTTAGCCACACTACACACTAACTCAGCAAGTCAAAGTATAGATCGAATGGTTGACGTTTTCCCTCCTCACCAACAGCCACAAATTCGTTCTCAGTTGGCCAACATATTAATGGCTATTTGCTCCCAGAGACTTATTCCAGCCATTGGTGGTGGCCGAATTGCTGCTGCCGAGGTTTTAGTTGCTACACCAGCTGTCCGTAACATTATCCGAGAAGGGAAAAGCCATCAGTTGGAAGCTGTAATCCAAACCGGTGCCGAACATGGTATGCAATCAATGGATAAAACACTTGTAAATTTAATTCACAATGGAACAATCACTTATGATGAAGCTAGAAATTATGCAGTTGATCTAGAAGAGTTAGACAGGATGATGAGGAGCTAAATGTTAGCCCAATACTTAAATTCCAGAATACTTTGTAATAACTTTAGATTTTCAACTAAGGCATATCAACATGCGGAATTGGAGACTTCTAAATGTTGACTTATGCATATGAGGCTCGTAATTCGAGCACTGGGCAAAAAATTAAAGCTGAGGTTAAAGCTGATAGTGAAGCTGCGGCTGCCAAGCTTATTAGGGGCGAAGGCTTGTCGCCTCTTTCAATTAAACTAAAGGAAGGTTCTAACGAAGGCTTAAATAAATTATTTAACCGCGTCAAAACCAAAGATAAAGTACTGTTTTCTCGACAACTTTCTACTCTTATAAATGCTGGTTTACCACTTGTCCAAAGTTTAAGTAACGTCATGAGCCAAACAGAGAGTAAGCCTCTAAGAGCTATTTTGAGTAGTGTAATTAATGACGTTGAGGGTGGATCTAGCTTTGCAATGTCGTTAGGTCATTATCCGGAAGTTTTCAACCGAGTTTTTGTTAGTCTCGTAGCTGCCGGTGAAGCGTCTGGAACTCTTGATGCAGCTCTAGAACGACTTGCTAATCAACAGGAAAAAGATGCTGAGATTTTAAGTAAGGTTCGAAGCGCAATGATCTATCCAATTATAGTGTTGGTAGTTATGTTTGCTGTGGTTAGCTTTATGCTCATTAAAGTTTTACCTCAGGTGGAAATACTTTACAAAGGTATACCTGGGGCTACTTTACCTCTAGTAACAACAATTCTACTTGCGATGTCTCATTTTATGACAAAGTATTGGTGGGTTCTAGTTTTGTTCCTGGTTATTGCTGGTATCTTTACGACCAGATGGGCCAACACTCTAGGCGGCAGGCATGTAGTTGATAAGCTTAAAATGAGATCTTGGCCTATTGGTCAATTGTTCATGAAACTATATATGGCCCGTTTTGCCAGGACTGGCCAAACTCTTGTTGCCACAGGTGTACCGCTTATTCAAATGTTGGAGATAACTGGAGATGCCGTTAATAACGTGCATGTGCAGAGCTCAATAAACAAAGCTATAGAAAAAGTTAAAGGCGGTAAAGCATTATCTGATTCATTAGCTGGTGACCCTAATTTTCTACCTCTAGTTACTAATATGTTACACATTGGAGAGCAATCTGGCGCTCTAGAGGCTATGATGGGTAAGATAGCCGATTATTATGAGAAAGAAGTTGATACCGCAGTTAAAAACATTTCAACAATTGTTGAGCCGGTAATGATGATTGTTCTGGGTATCTTTGCCTTTATTATTGTAGCGGCGATTTTGTTGCCAATCTACGGCCTAGCAGGCAAAACAATAATTCATTAACTCTTGATTGCATTAACAAACTCATGAATACCTTAAATACAGACACCACATCAAAAATCTTTATCCACAGGCATTATGAATATAACAGGGGTCGATATTCGACAATATTTAATACTTCCTAACAGGGCTTGCATTTTATAATTAACCAACGTACCATTCATAGCATAAGCAATTTAACATCAATTAATAAGGGGGGCACCTCAAATGCTTAAAAAATTAAAAAAA
>CAZZAE010000005.1:0-15482 GCA_964652125.1 uncultured Candidatus Saccharibacteria bacterium | reverse complement strand
GGCGCGCTAAACGCTGGCCAGACAGCATTCACGCCAACAACCACTGGTGCTACTATTAGATCTTTGGTTATATATTATGCTATTGAAGATCAGAGTGGTAGCCCAATAGCACAATGCACATCTTCATAATTGTCATGGAAAAGGTTTGTACCTGAAATGTACAAAAATATTAAATCAATAAGAAACAATTCGATAGAACACTCCAATCAAGGCTTCACCATCATCGAAGTCTTAATCGTCCTGGCCATAGCGGGACTAATATTACTAATCGTCTTCTTGGCTGTACCGGCCCTGCAGCGTAACAGCCGTAACACTCAGCGCCGAACAGAGGCCGCTAGACTATTAGCAGTTACTAGCGAGTTCGTTAATAATAATGGTGGAATAGTACCAAACACTACTGCAGGCGTTATATCCTGCTCCGGATTGGGAGGTGGAGCCACAAACTGCGATCTCATTCCTGCGACTAACAATGCCCAAAGAATTTGGCAACTCGCCAACCCTAAGAACTTAAGTTGGATTGTTATTCAAGTGGCTGGGCAAACAGGAACCCCACTTCAGCCAACCCTTACTGATCCTGCAAAAGATATTATAGAAACTCAGGCTGATTGTAGTGGTACCTATCCAACAACTGCTACATATACACCTGCAGCTGCTGCACCACTAAAAAGCACTATAGTTATCTATGCGATAGAAGATGCAGCAGGGCAGCCCCTAGCTCAATGTATTGAGTCTAGCGTTTAATTCCCATAGTTTAACCTCAAAATCTAATAGGTGCTTATGCTATGATGATAGTCATGCTTATTGCTGTATTGATTGTACTTGGGCTTTGTCTGGGTAGTTTTGTTAATGCCTTAGTGTGGCGGCTTCACCAACAAAATAAAACCATCAAATCCAAAGGCACAAATGCAAAAAGTCTTTCTATTGTTAACGGTCGGTCGATATGTCCAAATTGTAGCCACGAACTAGCTGCTAAAGATCTAATACCTCTTGTAAGCTGGTTGATACTTCAGGGGAAATGTCGTTATTGTCATAAACCAATATCAATTCAATATCCGGCGGTTGAACTTACAACTACATTATTATTTTTAGTATCTTATATATATTGGCCTTTTGCCTTTGATAACAAGGGAACTACACTATTTATATTTTGGCTGGCCTTTTTAGTGGGTCTGACAGCACTAGCTGTCTATGATATTAAATGGTACTTATTACCCAATAAAATTGTGTATTTTTTTATAGGACTGGGGGTTATACAAGCTTTATTACTTATTTTGGCATTTAATGGCGGGTTAAAAGAGATTGGCCAAATAATTTTAAGCTTTTTAATTGGTTCGGGACTATTTTATGCACTTTTCCAAATATCAAATGGTAAATGGATTGGGGGAGGTGATGTCAAGCTGGGTATGCTACTTGGTCTAATATTGGCAGACCCATCTTTGTCGTTGCTAATGATCTTTATTGCTTCACTCGTCGGTACCGCAGTATCACTACCATTGTTAGCTGTAAATAGAGTTAAAAAGGATTCACGCGTACCATTTGGACCTTTTCTTATTGCCGGCACAATTATCACTCGTTTATTTGGGGCAGCTTTAATTGCCTGGTATAAACGGCAAACCGGTCTAAGTTAATAGATTTTGACTTACTAAAAAATAAAAGAATTAGAAGGGTTTATCTCTTAGTGCTTATGCTATACTTATACTCATGAAAACAGGGCTTAAATCAGAAGCCTTTACTATTGTTGAGGTCATGATTGTGCTGGCTGTAACCAGCGCCCTTTTAATTATGTCTCTTAGGTTAATAACAGGGCAGCAAGGTAAGACTGAATTCGTTCAAGCAATAAATGACATTCAATCAGTAATAAATGACACTATAAACCACGTATCTACGGGATTTTACCCCAAAGCCGGTAATTTCACTTGCGTAGCCAGCCTTGCTGGAGCTAGGACTGATGGAAAAACAGCTCCTGTTGTTACATCAGTTGCTAGTAACCAAGGTACTAATAAAGATTGTGCCTTTGTTGGCGAAGCAATTCATTTTACTCAAACTTCCGCATATACTCTTTACAATGTTATTGGCCTTCGATTGGTGACAGGGAGTAATCAGGCGGCAAATGCTTATTCAACTGCTATACCAACTGCAATGGCCCCTGGTTTAACTTACAATACTGGTTTCCCCTCGAATTTGTCTATAACTAGCAATATGTTATATGGCTTAACTGTTCAAAATATGACATACGTTAATAGTAGCAATGTAAGTACTACTGTTGGAGCAGTGGCATTTATTGGTGGGCTGACAAGCACACAGTCACAAGTAACATCAGGTTCCCAGCAGGTCAGTTTAGTAGCCATAAAAGACGACCTAAGAAGTTCTAGTGAGCCCCAAACCGTCGATTACATCAATAATTTAAACAATGTAACCGGGAGCAATCCAGAAATTGTTAACCCTGCTGGGGGTGTAGTAATATGCTTTAAGAGTGGTGGCAGTAAGCAATCGGGACAATTAACTATTGGCAGCAACGGCCGTCAAGTAACTACTAGCCTGTCAATTAAAAATACTACGGATTGCACATGAGAAGTCATCTGGACCATGGGGGCGATACTATCATAGAAGTTATTATTGCTATGGTAGTAATTAGCTTTGTACTGGCTGCGGCTTTTACGACTACTAATCGTAGCCTAAAAGAAATGCAACAGGCTCAAGAACATACTAAAGCTCTTAAAGTTGCAGAAAGTCAAGCTGAGTATCTTAGGTCAGTATCTAACGAATCTACACACGCAATTTATAACTATACAAATTATTTTTGCATGGTTGATGGCACCATCGATGGAATAAAAGATGCTACTAGCCCGGTCGTAGCTAACTCGACGCCTTTTGCAACATTGAATTCTTCCGGAGACAACTACACCTACACTTCGGACTGCCAAATAACTGACGGTGGTCTGACGTTCAACGAGGCAATTGAAAGGACGGCACTTGTGGCGCCGGGCTATGTTTTCAAAATTCACATCCGCTGGGATAGCGTTCAAGGACAAGGTCATGATGAAGTAACTATTTTTGATAAATTGAATAAATAATGAATATTACAAAAAAACAGTCTAATCAAGCCGGATTTACGATTATCGAGTTGCTAATTGCCACTATGATTTTTGCAGTTATATTAATAGTTATTACATATGGAATATTACAAACGAGTCGAACATATTATCTTGGTGTTACTCAGTCAAAAACTCAGGATACGGCTCGTACTATATTAGAAACATTATCACAGGAAATTCAATTAAGTGGTGGTACCATTACAGGTACCGATGCTCCAAGTGGTCAGGCAATAATTAACAATGGAACCAGCCAAGGTTTTTGTATAAACAATCGGTTATATAGCTATATTCTAGGTCATCAAGTAAGTGACAGCCCAACCGGCACGCAGGTCTACCACGGCTTGATGGTTAGTAATGGCTGTAGTGCCCAAGCACAAAATATCAATGTCTCAAGTGGATTACTTGGATCAGAATTACTGGCCCCAAATATGCGGCTGGCAAATCTTACAATCGTAAATACCGATGATCAAAATGGGTTATACACTATAGATATACGCCTAGTATATGGTGATGACGACTTGCTATGTAGCCCAAGCGTAACAGATGATTGTACATCTAAAACGGCGAGCACCAGCACTGATAATCCGGACGTTACCTGTAAAGGGGGCGTAGGGGCGCAGTTCTGTGCTGTGAGTGATCTAGAAACTACTGTCCAAATTAGAGTAATATAGTAAGGTATAACTATTATGGTTAATAAATCAGAAAAAACTAAACAATCACAACAGGGAATGGTATCTATCATTGTGACAATGATCATGATGGTTGTGATTACACTCATTATTATTGGATTTTCCCAAATTGCCCGCCGAGAGCAGCGACAAGCTTTGGATAGGCAACTTAGTACACAGGCCTTTTATGCGGCTGAGAGTGGAATAAATGATGCTAATGAGACCATAAAGACCTTGCTTGATGCAGGCAAACCCATACCAGCAAAAACTGCCTGTGGACCTGATGCTTCATATACAGACGCAACACCATACACTTCGTCAAACATTATCGATAGTACATTATTTGGAGGTAGCGCTAGGCTTCAATACACATGCTTACTAATTGATCCTGTTCAAACGGTCTTGCAAATACCACCAACCCAAAATTCATCGGAAGTTATACCATTAATTGCAAGTGGAGCCGGAACCATAGATACCATAAAATTTTCATGGGCTAATAACAGTAACGATTCTACACTTACATGCCCAACAACTACTGGTACATTTCTTGCTAGTGGTGATTGGACATGCAGCATGGCAGTGCTTCGAGTAGATATTGTCCCTAATAGTGCCTTTAACGGTAATCGTGGGACTCTGCAATCCGGAACCACAACAGTATTTTTGTATCCTCAAAGTAGCGGTGGAGTTGCAACCAGTACTATATCGAATGGTAAAATCATCCCTGTAAATTGCTCAAACGTTACTCTTCCACCTACTTGTAGTGTAAGTCTTACGGTGACTGCTCAACCTAAATTCTATCTCAGAGTTTTAAAACTTTACAGAAATAATAAAGTTTCAGTTTCAGCAACTAGTGCTGGTTCAGTTGTGAGCTTAATTAATGCTCAAGCCACTATTGATGTAACGGGTAAGTCAAATGATGTACTTAGACGTGTTCAAATATATAAGGATATTAGCGGATTAAATAGCTCAAGCCCTACAGCACCATATCCAGACTTTGCAATTCAGTCTTTTGAAACTTTATGTAAACAATATATTGTTTACTCGGGCTCAGCAACATCTGACGATGGTGACATTGCTGGTCCTTGTAGAGTACCAAATTCGGTAGATCCACCTTAAGGGTTGTCATCTTTATGATGAAACTTTTTATGCACATCTTTTAGGTGCTGATCCGTTACGTGAGTATAAATTTGAGTTGTAGCAATATTACTATGCCCTAGCAAAGCCTGGACACTGCGCAGGTCGGCCCCATTCATTAGTAAATCTGTTGCAAAACTGTGCCGAAGTGTATGCGGTGAAACGTGCTTAGTAATGCCGGCTAGAATTGCATAACGACTAACCATGCGTTGCACACTTCGAGCAGTTAAACGATGGAAGTTGCCACTTAGATCTACCTTCTTGGAACCACTATAGCGTACGAACAGGGGGCGAGTAGAATCAGCCCTCTGGTCTAGATATTTTTGCAACCATTCGGCCGCATCATCACTAATAAAAATAGGTCGATCTTTTTGGCCTTTACCACGTACCATAAATTCTCGGCGCTTTAAATTAATATGATCGCGGTCTAATCCTGCTAACTCAGACACTCGTAAGCCACTACTAAATAAAAGTTCTAAAATAGCTCGATCACGAAGGCCTGCTGGCTTAGTAATATCAGGCTGCTTAAACAGACGTTCCAACTCCTCAGGATTTAAAAAAGTTACTTGTTTTCGGGTAGTGTGAGCTAGCTCTACTTTATCTGCAGGTAGGGCAGAAATATCGCGCTTCGCACAATATTTTAAAAAACTTCTAAGAGCAATTAAATGGTAATTCTGAGTAGATTTCTCAAGTTCATCAGAAACGTTCGTCCCCAAACGGTTTAGCCAAAGACGCCATTTGCGTATCAGCTCTGGCTGAATATCAGCCACTTTGATATCTCCTGCGAAATCAATTAGTCTAGTCAAGTAATGGTCGTAATTGGCAATTGTTTTTTGGGAACGATTTTGCTCAATCTCCAAATATTCTAAAAAATCAGTTAAGGCTTTGCTTAGTAACATAACTACATTGTACGACATAACTATAGTGCTTAGATGCACTCAATCTGTTACAATGAACCAAACAAATGTAAATTGTAAGGAAGAATATGGAAAGAACTTTAATTATTTTAAAACCCGATGCCTTGAAGCGAGCCATTATAGGCGAAATTATAACTCGATTTGAGCGAGCAGGACTTAAGATAGTTGGTATCAAAATGCTTATTCCTGATCAAGAACTACTAGTTAAACATTATCCTGAAGAATTAATTCCGATTGTGGGTAATAAAACAAAAACAGATTGGGATGCTTACGGAATTAAATTTACTGAGTCTATTGAAGAAATCGGCCGGATGATCGTTGACGCCACTCGTGAGTTTATGCGTAGTGGTCCAGTTGTTGCCTTGGTACTTGAGGGTGGTCATGCAGTAGAAGTAGTCCGTAAACTAGTGGGTAGTACTGGACCAAAAGACTCTGCACCAGGAACTATCAGGGGCGATTATGCCCATTTAAGTTTAGGAAGAGCATCCTTAGCTAAAAAGGGAGCTGCTAATCTAATTCACGCTTCTGGATCGGTTGACGAGGCTAAAAAAGAGATTGTGATGTGGTTTAGTCCTGAGGAGTTATTTGACTACAAAACTGTCCACGAACACTTGACTCACGTATAATCAGGGCAACGCCCCTGTAGTTCAATGGATAAAATAACTCCGTCCTAAGGAGAAGCTAGAGGTTCGACTCCTCTCGGGGGCACCATTAAACTGCTTACGATTCACCTCTCAACTGATACAATAATCACATGCCTAAAAATACTAAATCCCAAAAATATTTTGATGACCAATTTGAGGACGAAGATGTCCTATTTGTTTTTCGCAAACACCCTATAGTTATGCGTAAAGGGTTAATTTTTGGTGCATTTGCACCACTCTTGGGAGTGCTTCCGGCTGCCCTTAAACCATCCCTAGGTCTAGGTTGGTTTTTCGGTGGTCTAGCCATAGGCATAATTAGTTGGATGCTTGTATTGTTCCCATTTTGGATAAGTTGGTATTACAGCGTTTTTATAGTGACCGATCAAAGACTTATTCAAATAACTCAAAAGGGTTTATTTCATAAAACAGTAGTCGATTTAACACTCGGTCAAATCCAAATGGTTAATTATCAGATAGCTGGTATGCAGGAAACTTTACTAGGATTTGGTACAATAATGATGCAAACTTACGTGGGTGATTTGATAATACATGACGTTCATCATCCGGCAAAGATTCAGAAAAAGATTTTGAATATCTTGCGAGAAAAGGGGATTACAGCCAATAGTTTGCCTTATAAACAGGATAACGAGGAGACCGATGAAGAAACCTAAACTCAGTAAGTTTTTGCCCAAAAACCGTCAGAAACTGGAACCCGCAGAACAACCATCGATTGATTCTTCAGTACCTCGTATCACAAGCGAAACCGTGGCAGAGCACCGCGAAAAAGTATTATCAAAAGCTCGTAAATATATCTATCCCTTGGAGCACTCTAAACACAAAATTGTGCTCATTACTACTGCGCTGTTCACCGCCGCTGTAATTGGCTTTTTTACATATTGCACACTTGCTTTATATCTTTTTAAATCTAATTCAGGTTTTTTATACGGTGTTACTCAGGTAATTCCATTGCCAGTTGCCAAAGTTGGACCAGATTTCATAGCCTATGAAAACTATCTATTTGAGCTTCGTCACTACGTACATTATTATCAAACACAGCAAAAAGTAGATTTTAACAGTGTAGTTGGTAAGCAACAGTTAGCAGATTACAAACATCGAGCTTTGCAAAAGGTTTTGGATGATGACTACGTCAAACAATTGGCGAGACAACATAAAGTATCAATTAGCGACCGAGAACTTAATGATGAGATAGCGGTAGTTCGCAGTCAAAATCGTCTTGGGGCCAATGAAAAGGGATTTGAAGACGTTTTAAAAGCTAACTTCGGTTGGTCACTTAATGATTTTAAACGCAGTTTAAAACAGGAAATGTTGGCTCAAAAATTAGTTGCAGCACTTGATACTGGATCTCAAGCCCAAGCCCAAACCGCCTATAATATGTTAAGTGGTGGTTCCAAATTTGCTGATGTCGCAAAAAAATATTCTCAAGACAAATCAAGCAAAAATAAAGGTGGTGAGTATGGATTTTTAATAGATAAAACTAATCGGGATTTGTCGGCTCAAGTTACTCAAACGCTATTTCAGCTAAAACCCGGTCAAATTTCTGGCATTATCAACACCGGTTATACCTTGGAAATAGTTAAAAATATTCAAATACAGGGTGGGAAGATCAGAGCTGCACACATAGTATTTACACTTCAAGATATAAATAATTTTCTTAATCCTCTCAAGGACCGAGAAAAAGCAAGGCTGTTTATACGTCTTTAGGACAAGTCGCATTAAGGAATTGCTAAAATTCAAAGTCCTAACTCCTTGCTAATAGGGGAGAAAAGCCGCATAATGACTACTAGCGAAAGGTGGAAGTATGTCTAAAGACAAGGGTAGAAAAGAGAAGAAGAAACCCAAACAGGCAAAGGCCAGCTAATATTATGAGCGAAGAAGAAGTGGTGGTTAGCCTACGAAGCATGCAGGCCAACCCTAAATTACTGACCGAATCTGTATATCGTGGCAATGTTGAACTGTGGCCCAACCACAGAATGTCTTTTATCGAATACCACTTAGCTTATTTAAAAGTACATCCCACGCTTGACCCTAAGCATTATTTGGCTAATCTTAAATTAGTATTACGTAAAAAAGTTTAAATTTATTTAAAGAAGACTAATAGTTTGGTTATCCGTTAGCGTTTGTCCAATTTCTTGACCAAGTTTGTATTTACTATCCTGTTAATTTGAATCGTATCTATGGGAAATGGCATTTATTACTAAATTTTAGTACGTTTGCGATTAGTTATACCAAGTGCCGAAATGCAACCACCTGCAAGTAACAATACGGCCATTGTCACGGCACTTCTATGGAATGCCCCTACGCCAAATGCTTTTGACCGAGTAAAAGCATCAGCCCCAATGATTAATCCAATTAACGCAATGGCAATTAGTCCAGCTATTCTCGACACTGCGTTATTGACTGCTGAACCAACTCCAGCATTTCGACTGTCTATATCACCCAAAACTGCAGAAGTTAGAGGTGCCACTGTCATTGATAAGCCAAGACCAAATACTATAATTCCCGGGAAAATTTGCGACCAATAAAGAATTGAATTATTCACTCTAAGCATTAGCAAAAAACCTATTGCTCCTATAATCGGACCTATTGTCATGAATAATCGGGGCCCATATTTACCAGCCAAGGCACCAAATCTCGGTGAGAGCAAGAACATTATAATGGTGATTGGTAGAAGCGTCAGACCAGATTGAAGTGCCGTGTAACCACCCACAGACTGTACGAAAATAATCAAAGTAAATGTAGCTATTGAAATACCTGCATAGATTGCTGTTGTAGCAATGTTACCTATACGAAAATTTCTAATTTTGAATAAGTCCAAGGGTAACATGGGGTTTTTAGTATTTTTTTCATAAATTAAAAAGCTAGAGAATGCCAGTATTCCAACAACTAACGGTATTATTACCAGAGGGTTAGACCAGCCATAAAGTGGCTGTTCGATGAAACTGTAAACTGGACCGCCCAAGCCGATTGCACAAAGTAAGGCCCCGAGAAAATCTATCTTAACATCGTTAGGTAACTTCTCGGGTAATTTCAGCATTTTTATGAGAACCAAAGTTACAGTTATAGGAATAACATTAATTCCGAAAACCCAACGCCAAGATGCCGAATCAACTAAAAACCCTCCTAGTAGTGGCCCAATTATAAAGGAAATTCCCGTCCATGCAGTCCAAGTACCTATTGCTTTACCCTGGGATTCACCTGAAAAAGCAGAAATAATTATGGCAAGGGAACTTGGCACTAAAAGTGCCCCGGCTAATCCCTGAAATGCTCTCATGACTATTAAAAAACTAGTACTTGGAGCAACAGCACATAATACTGAGGCAATTAGGAAGCCGATCAGCCCTATTGATAAGATCCTTTTACGTCCAAATAAATCAGACAAAGAACCGGCAATTAAAATAAACGAACCTAAGGTGAGTAAATATGCATCAACAATCCATTGTTGCGCTGATAAACCACCTCCAAGCTGCTTGGATATAGAGGGTAGCGCAACATTGACTACCGAAGAGTCTAGAAATGCCACAAAAGATGCCAGGATACTGATTATTAAAACCAGCCTCAGCTGTTTACTCATTGTTTAATAATAGACCTTTAACACTATGACAAGCAATCTTTGTTATTATATGGGTATCATGAAAGTTCTTGTGCCTTTAGGCAACAAAGCTCTCTACATTGTTTGTTCGTTTTTATTAATGTTTGTTTCCACAAATTTAATTCTAGTTAATCACGTAAGTGCAGCCTCAGCTTCTGGAACTTACAGCGATAATTACTTTCCTACTCCTCCAACTAGCGGCTATAGCAGTGTTCAACATGATTTAAATGTTGATTATGTTACGCCGCATGCTTCGTATTTTTGGGCTCATCAAATAAATTTCGCTAGTTCTGGTACTAAGGGTGGTGGGTACTTTGGAATGCAATCTGGAAGTAGTAGTACGCAAGACCGCGTCGTCTTATTCGCTCTTTGGGATACCACCCGTGCAAACGGTTCAAGTTGTAGTTCTTTTAGTAATGAGGGTTCTGGTATGCATTGTGGCGTAGGCTACAATTGGGTAGCTGGACGGACGTATCACTTCAAATTAGGTAAACTATCGCAAGATACCTATGGAACTTGGTGGCGAGCTTCAGTTGTAGATACTGTCACCGGTGTTGTTACTATTATTGGGGATATTGAAAATCCACCTGGCTGGGGTGGTTTGGGCACTTTTTCAGGTCTGTGGACCGAGTATTTTGCTGGATCAGTATCAACTTGCAATGATTTGCCATATTCAAAAGTTCATATCACTAATGTTCGAATGAATGGCACAATCGTTGCTAGCACTATTTACAATCACAAAGCTTCAACTGACTGCACTAATTCTAAGATAACTACTGTAACAGGTGGGGTAGTAGAAGAAATGGGAAATAGACCGGGAGATCTCAATGGCGATAATCGGATCAATATTATAGATCTAGGCATATTAGCTAAAAACTATAATAAAACTAGCACCACCATATCTATGGGTGATTTAAATAATGATAAGACTGTTAACAACTCAGATCTTACGATTCTTGTGTCGAATTATAGAAAATAAAAGAGTAGTTACTATCTTTTAAGCTCAGCTGGAAGATTTAAGCTAATAATCAAGACTTTTAACAAACTTAAATAATTAGCTAAACTTTAAGAAAAGAAAACAGATGATAAACCAAAAATGCTGGCCAAACTACAGCTTTTAGAAGTGCCAATATGACAAGCCAGAACGTGCCTGAATGAACGTGTAGGTTGTAGAGTAGTGAACCTATGAATCCAAAAAACCAAATTCCGCCACCTCCACCTTTTTGCATCATCTTTTTATTTCTAAAATACTTTTCAGAATCAACTTTTTTCATATATTTCTCCTTATTTTAATTAAATCACACCATCCAATACATAACTAGTTAGAAGATAATTAAGTAAATGGGGTGTGAGACTATATTGTATCTATAAGTGATTTTCGCCAAATCATAGCGTCAGCACCATTACCGTAGAATTCTTTTGCTTTTACTGGTTCACCATATCTTTTTGTCCAAAAGTCCCAGCCACTATGTTTATTGCGAGGACCGCTGTTAGCAATAACTTCTTTATAACCCTGTTCTTTGGCTCTTTTCTCTAGTGACAGTAATAAAGTGGTTCCAATACCTTTACCTATCTCAGCAGGATCAACGTAAGCATTAATAATCTCTATTGGACGATCAGTATTTGCAAAAGGCAACATGGTTTCATCCGGATGCTTCATTCCCATAATTCCGGCAACATCACCGTTTTCATTTTCGGCAATTAAATATTGACGATCACTTAAACCAAGAATACTTTGGTTAACAGCATTGATTACATCATTCACTTCGCCACTAATAATGGACCCATTATCCCTACTTCGTATCCAAGTTCTTAGGATTGGCATTAAATGATTTAAGTCTCTATATTCTGGCTTGCGAACATTGAGTGAAGGCGATTGTTCGGGTCCGCTTTGGCTGATTAGATCAAATAATAAATGCGTACCTTTTCTACCAACCTGGTGAAAACCAGTTCGTTTTAACACACGAGCGCTGGCATCATTTCCTTCAACTACTTCAGCATGCACTTTGGTAAATCTTTGTTTGGCATAATTAGTAAGTGCCGCGGTTGCAACAGTTGCATAACCTTTACCAGTCTGGCGTTCGTCGAGCCAGTAGCCAATCTCAGCCACTTTACCATCACTACTTGGAGTTAAGTTTATACTTCCTACGAATTTATCTTCGTCCCATATTCCCATGCGCAACTTATTGGTTGGGCTTGTAATTGACTTCTCAACCTCTTCCAAAGTAGGGTACTTTTTTGAAGTATCGTCTTCAAATTGAGAAAGATGCTCACGATTGGCATCTACGGCATTAAAGTACACTACGGCATCCTCTAACGTTAACTGACGTAGGCTAACCTCATTTTGCTCAGTTGGAATAACAAGGGGTCTACTATTCATAATTGAGATTGGGGTCTATCCCCAGTTTCAAGCCAGAGCGAATATGCTTCTTCCGCCGCTCTTGGATCAATAATCCCAAATTCAGAAGCCATCCTATCTAATATACTTTTACCTATCCGCGTAAGATCTACATTGGAAGGTGAACCATCTAAAACAGTTGATTGGTCATATTCAATCTCAACGCTATAAGCTTCAGAGCCAGCTAACATAGCAGCAGTATTTCTTTCATCATTAGAACCGATGTGGCGCATTGATTAGTTCCTTTTACAACAAAGCATTAATTAGATAATAGCATAAACAGTATAAAATGTCAATAAATGGGGAAGTGTTGAATATGTAATTTAGTACTATTCAATATGTTTTGACTTGGCTATAGTATTAGACTTTTCATTTAAAGGAATAACTATTTTTCAAATTTAGATAGTGTCATCTTGTGACGGCGGATAGTCAGGAATATTCATATTTTTACTCGGCATTCCACTACTACGTAACATACCTTCACCCAGATTTTGATCTGATAATGATAATTGATGCCTAGTAATTTTAATTTCAGAAATAACCCAAGCGACAGCACGTCGTACTAGATTCAAAGACTTGTCAGCTTCAAAGTGGTCCAAAGATTCCATAAGTCTATATTATAGCATAAGTAGAATAGAAAGACAATATATGGCGTGCCCTAGCATTACAGCTCTGGAAATATTGTAATAAACTCAGTGCTGAAACGCGCCCAGATTTATTGTTATAGAGGTGAGAATATATCTACAGATGTTTTTTTGGAAGGATCTTCTACTACTTTACTTTTTGTAGCCTGACTAGCTATCACTAAGCCATTCAAAGCCACTCTTACCGTTTTGATCGCATAGGTATCACCATCTTCACTAAGTCTTTCGGAAATTTGTTTAGCACTTAATCCGGGCTCAGTTAATATTAAATCAGCTATTTTATCTTTTAGCTTCAAATCTTGAGTTTTACCACGAACGGCAGATGAGAACAGTTTAGATTTTGCCATTAATGCCGAAAAGTCTGCTGGGTTATTAATGATTTGTTTCGCACGTACCCTAAGATTATCTAAGTCTTGGCCTGCTTTGACAGCCTCAATAGCCTCACAAAGCTCTTCTATGGGCTCTCTGTAACCTTCACCAAATGTAACGTAGGTTCTATTTTCGCCCAGTGAGCCCTTATCAATCAGGGCTATATTAGGTGAGTTTGTATCTTGGATGCCCATTAAAAATACCTTACGAATTTTTGCAAGGTCAACTTTGGGGTCTATGGTAAGACTAGCCTCCAAAAAACTATTCATATTTATCTCATGCTTGCCTGAGTTAAATAACTCCTTAGCAGTCTTATAAAAGATTTTAGTTTCAGGCTGTAGATCTTCAAACGCTATAGCTGTGTGGAAATAGTCAGGCGACAGGATTTGGATCCTTGGGTTATAGTACTTATTTTTTGAGTTTACATTAACAATGCCTAAGTGATCTAGAGCTCTAAGTTGACCCTCCACAACTTTTGGTGTTAGTCCATAACCATTTAGAGAATTAATAACATCTTGATAGCTAGAACCTTCTGTACCACCCGTTAAAATAGCCTGATATATTAGGTATCGGCTTGATGGGGATCTGACTTCGCCAGTAGTTGGAGTAGCGCCAAAAATCTTTTGAACTGAAATTTCAGGATGCCTTAGACTCCAATCCAGTAGAACTCCAGTAAAAGGCAAAGCGTGCTCCACGCCGAACTCAGTAGCGGTGTAGGTACTTATCGGTCCTTTAAGGCCATCGGCTATTCCCCTAACTGCAGCACCAATCGGCTCGATACTGTCAGTGCAGTATCTTTCGCCCATTCTATCACTAGGTTTCCATCCGATACCTGTACCTTGCCGATCAACTAATTCACGATTAAGTATTGCTCTGGTGAAATATCTGTCAGGATTGGCTGTGATAAGGGCAGTGGTAAGAAGTTTACCTTCAATATTAGCCACTCCATCAATTAAACGAAAATGTAATTCATCGCTTAGTACTTCTGGGGTTGACTGATCATGTTCCATTTTTGTTTCGTTTCAATATATAGAATACTACCATAAAAGTAGTAATTAGTCAATACTGGCGGACTTTAACGGAGCAGGTGTGGGATTATTACAAGCTTGGATTAAATCTGCCATCGGGCATTAAATAGTTCAAGAAACCGTGTTTATGAGCAATTTTAAATTCTGCCTTTCCCATAGCAATGTCCCTGTTATAGCCTCGTACTTTCACATCTTTATGTCGGACTGAAATTGCAGGGTCGAAGTAGCGTTTTAGGCCCCTCTTGTGCAGCCTTATTGCTAAATCTTGTATCTCATGTTCACGCAGAGTCTCGTCAAAGCCACCAATACCTGCGAATACATCTGAATTAACTAATAAGTTTTGCTCAATGTTCCAAAATACCTGACGTCGTTCAGGCTCGCTAAGTATGTCAGGCCAATCTGCCAGTAACGTATTGAAATGTTTTCTCAATGTTTTGGCACGCTCTGGGTTGCTATTGGCAAGTGAGCTTATTCTAGAATGGAGCTGTGAACCGATATCGTTTCTTAAGCACTGGCGTGGACCATAGTTCCAGGTACTTTGTGTACCATTAGGTTTTTTCGCTAATCCACCAATAAAGCCAACTGGTTTAATAGGCATTACATAATTAGCTACTTCAGCTACATGCTCGGTTTCTAAGTCGGTATCAGCATCTACAAAATGGATGATGACTTCAGCCAGTCCTAAAGCACCTATGACTAGGTTACGTGTAGCCCCGGCACCTCTGTTTTCGGGACTACCGACAAATTGAATTCCACCAAATCCCTCAACAATATCACGACTACCATCTGTTGATGCGTCATCAAGCACATAAATATCGGCATAATCTTGTTTAACCAATTGATGGAGTAATGTTTCAAGTTGCTCACCCATATTGTAATTAGGTATAGCGGCCACAACTGGAAGTCTCTCAAACATAAAACAAACAATACCATTAAAATTAACAATATAAAATTGCTTATGCTTGGCGGACCTTA
>CAZZAE010000004.1:0-42372 GCA_964652125.1 uncultured Candidatus Saccharibacteria bacterium | reverse complement strand
TTAAAAATGCTATAAGGCACTAAATAAAAAAACAAACCTACTCCACCTGCTAATACCACTAACCAGTTGGTGAACAGTGCTAAAACGCTAAAACCAAGTATTGCTAACAATAGTGCATAAATCATGACGCCACGGGTGGATATTATGCCGCTTGGCAAGGCCCTATTTTTAGTTCTTGCCATTTGCTTGTCAATTCGGCGGTCAATGTAATTGTTAACTACGCATCCCGAGGCAATAATTGAAGCCGTACCTGTCAATGTAGTCAATAGGTTCCAACCATAGACATGCCCCTTTGCAGCCAGAAAGAATCCTGCTGTAGCCGTCACAAGATTACCGTAAATAATACCGGGTTTAGTTAATTGGTACCAGACCTTAATTGATGCTATGACTCAATCCTTCCAACTTTACAAAATAAAATGTATCTCTTTTGACAATGCTAATATGCCTCTTGCCGTCATTATTAATACTATAGCACTTAAGAGACCCCCATAGCCTAGAAGATGTATAGTATTACAAATGGTAGGACTGGATTTACAAACATTACTTGCAGTGCCAAATTTAAATTTATATCAAAAACAGGTAGATAATAGGCTCGTTAAAGTAATTGGTGCTAGTAATTTAAGTATCAAGAAACCCGCCATGAAGTTAATTCAAGCACCAAGTAAGCGTTTGCGCTCGGTCTTGGCGATGTCCGCGGCTTTAGGTCTTGGCCAAGAAATCGATAATAAACTTATTTCGTCGTGCGTAGCAATAGAGTTAATTCATCTGGGTAGCTTAGTGCATGACGACATTATTGATAATGCAGTGTCTCGGTGGAACAAACCGACTATATTTAAAAGTGAGGGGCTTGGACAATCAATTGTCATTGGAGACTATTTATTCGCTAAAGCTTGTGAGGAGGCTGCTGGTGTAAGCCAAGAAGCAGCGGCTCTAATTTCTGCAACAATAACTAAACTATGTGATGGACAAAGCCAGGAGATTAAAGACCAACATAAGCAAAACCGGTCGATTAACTCGATGCAGGCTGCTGTAAAAGGTAAAACGGCAGCACTATTTGCAGCATCTTGCCAGATGGCAGGACTTATAGCGGGTTTAAACGCAACACGATTAACTAAATTAGAGAGTTATGGCTTAGAGTTTGGCGTGTCTTACCAATATTTAGATGATGTACTTGATTTTATATCTAGCCCTAAGCTTTTAGGTAAACCAACTTATGGAGACATCCGAGCTGGTGTATATACCCTTCCTCTCCTATTGGCTTTAAATGGACCAAGTGGGAAAAAAGTGAGGAGCCTAATCAGTGATACGGTTGTTAATATTCCAAATTTAATCGAAATTCTCATTTCCACTGGATCACTCGAGTCAGCCGTCATGACTGCAAGAAAACACACTAAACTAGCAAAGCGTTCAATTAATAAACTTAGTGACTATAACTCATTGGATGCATTGAGTGAATTTCCATTGACTTATTTAAACTGGACTCTAAAATATCAAGTTAAAAAAATGTACCAACCGTCTATTTCCAAAATCTTAAATTAGCGCAGGAAATGTAGGGCAACCGAACCTAGGCTTAGCTCGATTATAACCCCTGCTACACCTATAACTAGGGCAACAAGTAGTATTAATGCATCTTCGAGGATCAGCCCCATTGCAATTAATACAATTCCCAATGCCGGCAACGTATCAAGACCAGAAAATGGTAATGCCACAGCTGCAGCTAATGCTAGAAGAAATACGATCCCTCCAACTAATCTCAAGAACCAAGTATTACCCAGCAAAGTACCTAAGCGTTTTTGTGAACGCCGCTCAAACCAACGAATAAAAGTTATTATTTTTGGCAAAACTTTATTTTGAAGTGTTTTACCTAGATCGCGCTCTCGCCAAGACTGAGGTGTCCATATTTTCTTTCGCCCGGCAATGAGCTCCAGCGCTAAGAGCATAGTAATTATTTCAAAGATGTGAGTAATTCCGCCGGTTGGTAGAGGTAAAGCCGCCGTAATCATGAGTAGTAAAAAGGCTACGGCAAAACTTTTTTCGCCAAAGACAATCTCAAGCTCCCCAAATGTCTTACGGCCTGGTCGGTTGAGCCATTCATTCACTTTGTTACTAAAAGAGAAATTTGCCATATTAAGACGACATTAAAGAGAAGATAATTGTACTAATCACTAAAATTTAATAGCCTGAGCCAGTACCTGAGCCATTACTTTTAAAGAATATAAGATAAATCAGACCGTAAACTATAATAGCCGCCACAACGTAGATTAAAACCCACTGCCACTTTGGACGCTTTCCATAGCCTTTGGAAGGTTTATTTGTAGGTTGTTCTTTATCTGGTTCCATAATACCTCCTTATTTATCTATAAATTATTGTACGCGCAATTTTAGCTATCTTCTAGTTCATGTATGCGGCCATGTCCAAGACCATAATAATGAGCGACCTCATGCCAAATAGTGTCTTTTACTTTTTGGACCAATTGGCTATGATCATTTGCGCTCCACTCAATGGGACGTTTAAAAACAGTTATTTTATCCGGTAATACCAGGTTGTAATTGCCTGCTCGTCCAGTTAGAGGTATGCCCTCATAAAGCCCAAATAAGGTTTGGTGATCATTGAGTTTCAACTTATGGCGTTGAGCAAGAGATGGCTCGTCTTCTACGACAAAGGCAAGGTTTTTTATATGCTCAGCGTATTTGGTTGGTATGTCGTCTATCGCTTGGGCAACTATATTTTCAAAAGTTTTATCATCAACGGTATACATCTAGTTATCATAACATTTCAAACGAATCATTTGGTGCATATAATCTAGGCAATTTCTGTAGATTTGATGGGCTCAGTAATTAACGCATTTGCCACCAGAATTGCATTTTTGACAAACAGCCAACGCCGAACGTATAATTAGTTATGGAAAACGGTTTGCCACTGGCGTTAACCTTCGACGATGTCTTGCTACAGCCCCGCGGAGCGGGGTTTTATCGTTCACAGATAAAAGTTAACACTAAAATAACGAAGAAAATTGAACTCAAGGTTCCGCTCATATCGGCACCTATGGATACGGTTACAGAGAGCAAATTGGCGATTGCCTTAGCTCAGTGTGGTGGATTGGGCATAATTCATCGCAACTTGACTATTGATAATCAAGCCAAAGAGGTCGCCAAAGTTAAAAAGTTGAAGCTTCTAGTAGGCGCAGCCGTGGGTTCCAGCCAAGGTTATGAAGCCAGAGTTGCGGCCTTAGTAAAAGCCGGCGTCGATGTACTGTTAATAGACGCTGCTCACGGTAATTCTAAACAAGTTCTAGATACCCTACGAGCCATCAAAAGAAAATATAAAATTGAAGTAATTGCTGGTAATGTGGCAACTGCTGAAGGTGCAAGAGCACTAATAAAAGCTGGCGCTGATGGACTTCGTGTTGGTATGGGTCCCGGAGCAATCTGCACTACCCGAATTGTTTCTGGCATGGGAATGCCACAGCTAACTGCTATCTGCGAAACTGCCCGGGCGGCAAAAAGTAGCGGTATAAAAATAATTGCCGATGGAGGCATTAATTATTCTGGGGATATTACCAAAGCCTTAGCCGCTGGCGCTTCAGCCGTGATGATGGGTCGCCTCTTCGCAGCCACGCGTGAGTCTAGTGGGCGTCTGATCAATCTTAAAACATCTGAAGTACCTAAGCGTTTTAAAAACATTATAAATGGCGCAAAAAGCTACGACTTTAAGCAGTACCGCGGAATGGGTTCAGTGGGTGCTATGCGAAAAGGATTAAAGGTCAGTTCTGAAGATGAATTTCATGGCAAAAGCTACACCTCAGATACTTTAATTGCTGAAGGTGTTGAGGGTTTAGTGCCATGTAGTGGTAGCGTAAAGGACTTAGTATCACAATTAACAGGTGGCTTAACCTCCGGACTTTTCTATGTTGGTGCTAAGACTCTGCCCGAACTTCAACAAACCGCCCGATTCGTGCGCATTACTCAATCATCGCTTCATGAAAGTCACCCCCACGATTTATTTATAACTCATGCTGGCGGCAATTATTAGGAAATAATTATTAACGAGTATTTTTCAATAAAAAAGAAGCCTTTTTAGGGGCCTCTTTTGGATGTATCATTTCTGATACTTCCGCACTATCTTTCGATAATGGCCACCTCACGATGGCACTTTTTACTGTACGCTCTGACTAATGATTATGTCAAGCATTAGATGTCAATATTACAACTATTTGATTTATTTCAGATACTAATTTGAGAACGAGCTTTTTTAGCTCCTCTGACAGCTTCTTTAAGTGAGCTAGCCAAAACAGTAATATGGCCCATTTTGCGCGCAACTCGGGTTGGACTTTTACCATACATATGCAGATAAGTATTTGGAGTGTTTCTCACTTTATTGGACCCACTAAGTTGAACAGGTCGATCGTGTTCTCCAAGAATATTTATCATTACTGCTGCGGGTGAAATAGAACGAGTTGGGCCCAAAGGTCGGCCAGTGATGGCTCTTATGTGCTGCTCGAATTGTGAGGTTTCGTTGGCTTCAATGGTGTGATGACCTGAGTTATGAACTCTAGGTGCTACTTCATTTATAAGTATATTATTATATTCATCAAGAAATAGTTCGATTGCGAATATACCTGCACCCTCAAAGCTTTTAGCTGCCAACCGACCAATTTCCTCGGCCCCCTGTTGCAAGTGATGATCGATAGGAGCTGGAGATAACACCATATTACAAATATTGTCTTTATGAATTGTTTCAACTACGGGATATACTGCAGTATCCCCTGTCCGAGTACGTGCTACTAATACGGCTAATTCCTTTCGGTAAGGAACAACTCGTTCAGCATACAGATCAACACCTGATGGATACTTTTCATCAAAATGAGCTCTTACTTCTGCCCATGATTGGGAGCCGATAACTAAATTACCCCGGCCATCGAAACCACCGCTTCGAACCTTAACAATTATGTTACCGAAGGAATCAAGCGCCTGTTGATAATCGGTTTCATTATTTGTTGGCTTAAAATCGGCTACAGGCAAACCTAATTCTTGAAAATGTTGTTTTTGATGGAGCTTATCTTTTATAACTTTGAGGCTACGTGGCGAAGGATGAACTATATGACCGGCATCAGAAAGTTGAATTAATTTGTCCTCATTGACGTGTTCAATCTCGATTGTAACTACATCAACTTGACTCGCCATATAACCTATGGCCCCTGCATCAGTCAGATCTGACTTAATTTGATTTGCGCCCACTTGTGAGGCAGGTGAATCTGGAGTCGGGTCAACAACGTAGAAACCGTGTTCAAATGGATCTTCCTCAATTAACATCCGTCCAAGTTGACCACCACCGACTATGCCAATATTCTCTATACTCATATTGTTGCTAATTGTGCCAGCCAACAACTTATTAGGCAAGCATAAGCAGTAACTAAGGTAATGTCTAAGACTCATAGGCAGCCATTTGATATATATCACAGCGTTTTTGTGAGGTTTCATACAGACCTCAAATGCATCATTTATTAACATGAAATTACGATTGAGCGTGGCTCAATTACGATGCAAAAGATATCGTTTATTGAGCCACCACTAGATCGTGAGGTGAAAGTAAACTGATTAAGTTTTTAAGGAGGTAGTCAATCAACCAATATGTATGATTACGTAAAACAACTACCAAAATCCGTAAGAAGCAGTTTGCCAGCTAAGGCTCAAAGAATATATCAAAAAGTATTTAACAATGCCTGGCAAGAATACAAATCACCAGAAAAAAGAGACGGTAATACAACACCTGAGGAGACTGCCCATAGGGTAGCTTGGTCAGCCGTCAAGAAGAAATTTACTAAGCACGGCGATAATTGGAAAAGTAAGGAGCAATAAAATGAACGTTGCAATGAGATCACACCAATTACAAAGACGATTAGAGCGTAAGTATAGGCAAAAACTTTTGCGACAGTACAAGGATTACCAAGATGCCAATACACTCATGGGTTATAAAGGCCCGGTCAAACATGAAAATGATAGTAGTTGGAAGAGAATGCTCAATGTTGATAGAAGGCGACGATGGGTATAATTGTCTGGATTATATTCGGTGGAATAGCTGGCTGGATCGCAACCCTAGTTACTGGTGATGATGCTAGAATTGGAGCCTTTGGCAATATAGTGATTGGAATAATTGGAGCTATGATCGGTGGCTGGGTTGTTAGCTTGGCTGGTGGATCCGGTGTCACAGGTTTTAATATTGGCAGCTTGCTTGTTGCAATTTTTGGTGCCATAGTTCTCTTATTCGCAATTGACTTATTGAGCAGTCATCGAGGTCACAGAATTTAAATATTAACTATATGCTTCTTCCCTAAGCTTCACGATATCGGGGATGACTATATATCGACCGCTGGTTTTAATTAAGCGTTTTTTCTTTAGCTCCGTCATTGATATAGATACTGTTTCTCTGGTTGCGCCAACAATGTCAGCTACATCCTGCTGAGTTAGTGGTAGCGTTATCTTAGTACCCCTCAAGTTTTTCTTAGCAAATTTGGTAGCAAAGTATAGGAGTATATGAGCGACCTTTTTGTAGGTGTTAGAAAGTGCAATATTTTCAAGGTGGTGAATAGTAGCTGATAAATGCTGCCCCGCTTCGGAGAAAAGGTCTCGATAAATTAGCGGGTTATCTTTGACTTTTGCTATAAATTCCTCTGGACTTAATGTATAGATATAAGTGTCACATATAGCCTGATAGTGATAAACTTCTGGACCCTTATAAAGATGTTGGCCTAACAATTCTCTAAAAACCAGTGTTAGAGGAAAGACATCGCCTGAACCATAGACAATCTGTACTCCCAAGCTTCCATCATTAGTGATTAAGTAGCGCTTGACCGCCCCTTTAATTATTAGAATTACATCTTGACGTTCGTCTGATGAAGGCAGGGCTTGTCCCTTACTAACTTTAAATCGTCGACCCGAAGTCAAAATAGAGTGTAGCAGTGGTGATCGGTCTGTAGACGACTTAGACATGCTGCCTACAATGTATCACAGATCAATGTTGTTAAACTATGCCATAATATAAATGTGACATCTGAGCTGGATCGGGGAATTAATCCCACAGATCAACTTGTTGAGCAGTATGAAAGGGATAGACATAATTATACCTTTCGCCGACAACTATATAAGTATGCCTCTGAACCTCTAGACTTTTATCTTGAAGGCTATAGAAAGATAATGCAAATGACCAAAATTGGTCCATCAGATATTGTCGGAGATATTGCTTGTTACGATGCTGAACCATTTGTCGAAGCAATAGAGACTTGTGGAATAGAAGCTAAATTAGTCGGTGTTGACCGATTTGCTTCACCTTACTTTTGGAAAGTTGACACCCAAGGCGCCTATAGTCCAAAATTTGCATTCCTACATAACGATGCCGCAAACATAGACTTACCAGATAACTCATTAAAAGCCGCATCAGTAAATCAATTTTTGTATCTTGTCGACGACGTGAGTAAATATATTGCAGAAATAAAGCGGGTCGTTGAACCTAATGGTCTTGTACTAGTATCGACCAATGGTCGACACAATATGATCTACCGCCATAATTTTGAAGATCGATTAGTCGAACACATTAGGGAGCAAACAGGAGTAGAATTTATTCATCCCCCAAAACCTGCTAGAAAATTTTACGGCCATACTGCTGCCGAAACTTTAAATAATTTGGGTTTAAGAGTTATTGATGACAGTCTAAGACAACTTTGCTCTGTAAGAATCACTAGAGGTAACCGGCTTTTAGACTACACACAGGCATTAATGCATGGTAAAGACTCGGTTTACCCAATTCCGCAAACTAGGCTATGGAAACAAGGCATCGAAGATTTTGTAGTTCCTGAGATATTGGCAGAAATGAATGCTTTCGAAGTGCTGGAAAAAGAAGCAATGGCTAGAGGTGAAAGACCTCATGGAATGATTGAACCCCATTACACCGACGTTGCTGATAGATATGGATTTATCTGTGTAAATGAAAAATAATCAAATAGTCGGCGTTAATGGCTTCGGGACTAGGATTCGAACCTAGATTGCTGGGACCAAAACCCAGTGTCCTACCATTAGACGATCCCGAACTGTAACAGATTAGATTTTAGCTTAATTAGGGAGTTTACTCAACTTCCGGTAAGTTTTAGTAAGCTTTTTACTGTTGCTACAAGTTGCATAGAAACTTCGTTTAACGGGAGAGAGTATCCTTCACCGGCATCTTCGCTATGTCTGTGATGCTCAGCGGTTACTGGCTGATCTGGGCTATTGTGATCGTAGAAATTAACGATTTCATCTCTTCGAAATGGGCTTGAACTAAGAAATTGGTTTGACTCTAGCCCAATTGCATAAATAGTCTCATTTTCCTGCCTAGAAAATACAAGTTTAATAGCACGTGAACCTAATCTGCACGGAAGAGTTGTTTCGTGGCTACCTCCAAAGTCTTCGCCAACCCCAACAGCTCTTCTAAAGGCTTTAAAAAAATCACTGGGTTCACCTAGGACCATTTGGAATTCCGCACTTATAGGATGGCCATGCAGGGGAAAATCTTTTGGCATGTCCTCAAATCTCTCACCAACAGGACTTCTTTCGAGCAACTGTGTATTAACCATTTGATCCTTCTTTTTTGTATAAATTACAATCTTATAGTTTAGGTTTACTCTTGTGTTGTAGCTTTGTCAATAGTTTTATGCACAAGCACTTTTAAGTGGGCTATGAGACACTCGGTTCAGGTTGTAAGCTAGAGATATGCGTATCATTGAGCCGAGCCAGTTGCACTACATTAGTCCGAAAAAACGACGTAAATCCAAACGTTGGCCTAGCTA
The DNA here is from genome assembly GCA_964652125.1 of uncultured Candidatus Saccharibacteria bacterium. Classification (GTDB taxonomy): domain Bacteria; phylum Patescibacteriota; class Saccharimonadia; order Saccharimonadales; family JANWIN01; genus CAZFNQ01. The sequence continues at coordinate 33,553 of CAZZAE010000004.1, read as the reverse complement.
TGTACTTATAACTTTGATCTTGATAGTAAGCAGTTTGAGCGTTTGGTCATATTTGCAACCAATACCGCCGCTATCAGCAACTAGCTTAACAATAAATAGTGGCACTCAAAATGTAGTTCTGCCCTGGTCGAAACATGGTCAGGCTGCCCTGGCTGCTACCGGCTTCGGTTTATTAGCTCAAAATGGTACCGCTAAAGCTGTTCCAATTGCTAGCTTAGCAAAGATTGTGGTTGCACTAGCCGTATTAACCAAACATCCCTTAGCCGTTGGCGAATCTGGCCCAACCATTACAATTACTCAAAAGGACGAAGCTATATATGACTACTATTTAGCAAAGAACGGTTCAGTAGTTGAAGTTGCTGCTGGAGAACAAGTATCTCTTTATCAAGCGCTGGAAGCTATGCTTTTACCATCCGCTAATAATATTGCTGATCTACTGGCAAATTGGAGCTTTGGGTCGGTTAAAGATTACGATATTTACGCTAATAGACTTGTGCGAAATTTAGGACTTAACCAAACTCACCTGGCTGATGCTAGTGGCTTTTCAAATGACACCGTGTCCACCGCAAGTGATTTAGTCGTTCTAGGCCAAGAGGCATTAAAAAACCCAGTCCTAGCACAAATTGTTAAGCAAAAGTCGGTCAATATCTCTTTAATTGGCCGGGTTGATAATACTAACCATCTGTTGACACATAAAGATGTGATAGGCATTAAAACAGGTAATACGGATGCTGCTGGGGGTTGTTATCTATTTGCAGCTAAACACAAGATAGATGGTAAGGATTTAACTATCATTGGTGCAGTACTTGGAGCTCCAACATTAGGCGATGCTATGGCTAACAGTTTGCAATTGTTAAATGCGAGCTATTTAGGCTTTGGCAACATTAAAGTTATCACAGACGGCCAAGAAGTAGGTTATTTTAGTCCCAAGTGGGGCGGCATTGTACCAATAATAGCCAGGTCAGATTTGATCTCTTGGGGATGGAGAGGAAGTTCACAAACGGCCGTTGTTAACTTAAAACCTCAAATAGAACCACTTGATAAGGGTACAATGGTTGGTTCTGTTAATATTGGGAATAGTAGTGTGGCTGCTGAAACTTCGGTCGCTGTTGGGTCGCCAAGTCTTAAGTGGCGATTACTGCGCTGGTTATAGTTTGAAAAATTCCTCGAGAGTAGTAATGTCTGTTTTGTGCATTTGAGAAGCTAACTCAACACCGATATAGCGTATATGCCACGGTTCTGCTCGGTAGCCGGTGATTACCTGCTTGGCAGCAGTGTATCGAATAATGAAACCGTACTTGTAGGCATTAGCTGCTACCCATTTACCCTCCGGGGTATTTGCGAAACAATTTTCGATTCCACAACCGCCACCACCAATATCGACGGCCCAACCAGTTTGGTGTTCGCTATAACCTGGTCTAGCGCTCTCGCTATCGGCTATGGTCTGGCCATAATTCTTTACTTCATTGGTGTAGACCGATACTTGGGTAGTATAGGAGCGGTAACCACTTAAGGCACTAATTTTCAAACCATTTTCCGATGCTGCTTTAATCATTAAACCCAGAGCTTTGGCAGCAGCTGAGCGCATTCTCTGACCGTTGCCAACCGATACTAGGTCGCCAGGAATGTAGCTGATCGGATTCAGAGGCCGCCATTTATTCACTACTACCCAAAGACTACTCGGATCATTTAGAGAATACTTTGATTTGATGAATACTGCAGTTGTGTTGGATTTTGGTGCTGAGCTACTTGTTGAATGTAATTTTGGAAGTGTAGTACTATCTGAACTTTTATGAATTACGAAATACAAACCGACAAGCAGCACTAAAATCGTTAACAAAGACAAAGCCGGAATAGTGCGTTTCACGGTTTTCATTATAACCTAAGGCTGGAAGGTTAATATTTTAAACTGCTTATACTTGCAGTCCCCCTGTAATTAGCGTACTTTTAGGGCGCGACTATGACTAAAAAAGCCCTCAAAAAGATTCTAAAAAAACCTCGAGGACATATTGTACCTCTATATATGAACGGTATGCTTGGACGGATGTTACGAATGGAGCCGCCTAAAGGCAAAAGTCGTGAAATACTTTTGGTCTATGGTCTCCAATCTAGCTTGGATCAGATATTACCTCTGGCACAAGAATTGAATCAATATGGTGGTGTAACTGTTCCAGATTTACCTGGCTTGGGAGGCATGCAAAGTTTTTACCGTATAGGCGAAAAACCAACACTAGATAATCTCGCCGGTTATTTAGCATCCTTTATAAAACTTAGGTATAAGCATCGCCGACTGACTATATTTAGTGTTGGCTATGGTTTTGCGGTAACAACAAGGTTACTTCAAAAATATCCCGAATTGGCAAAAAAAGTAGATTTGCTGGTTAGTTCTTCCGGCTTTGTGCATCATGATGATTTTGTAAAGAAGCGACCCAAATATATTATCAAGAGACTTGGGACCAGCTTATTTTCTCGCCGCTTGCCAGCCTGGATCGCCCAAACTATATTTATGCGTCCAAGATTACTCAGAGCAGCTTATTCGATTACCGCAATATCTGGACAAAGGTTAAAAAGATCTAATTCTGCTCAAGTGAACAAACGACTTGATCAAGCAATTGAACTTAGGCGTATGAATGATCTACGAACTTATATGACTGCAACACAGTCCACGCTAACACTTGATCTTTGCAAACTTCAAGTTAATCTTCCGCTTTATCATCTAAGTCTTAATATTCGTCGTTTTGACGAAGATGTTCTTGAACAGCACCTAAATGTAGTTTACAAAAAAGTTCTCATCCTGCCGACAAGGGCGACGACCCGCGCCAAGATTCTAACCAGCAACTTTACTCTCTTACCAAACTTGCCTGTTGAGCTGCGGGAACAACTGTCTAAATAAACTACTGTTTGCAAATCAGAGAGCTTGTCTGGATAATAAAACCATATGAGCGGGGCAAAGGGGGCGCCAATAGAGGTCAGTATTACCAGTCGGACACTGGTACGTATTATTATTATCATCTCATTTACCTTGCTTGGGTTATTTGTGCTCGGTTCAATCACTCACGTGCTTGGACTAATTGGTATTGCTTTTTTCCTGGCTTTGGCACTCAATCCCGCTATTAGTTGGATTATCCGTCATCTAAAACTTAAAAGCCGCGTAGTCGCCACTGCACTAGCTTACGTGGCTCTTTTAATTGTCTTGAGTAGTTTGATTGCTCTGACCGTCCCGCCACTAGTCAGACAAACAGCTCAATTCATAAACAAAATTCCTGCAACTGTTCATAATTTGAAGATTGAGGATTCGTCATTTGCAAGATTTGTACGTCAACATAATCTAAATGACCAGTTAGACTCTGTTGCAGGTAATGTTCAAAATCGATTAACTGGTTTACGTTGGACGGCATTAACCACAGCCGCCAATATAGGCACAACTTTGATTGCTATTATCACAGTCCTTGTTATGACTTTTATGATGTTGGTGGAGGGCCCATATTGGCGTCAAAGGTTTTGGGAATTTTACCCAACTAAACATCGCCAACGCCATCAACATTTGGCGTCGAGTATGTATCGTATTGTATCTGGTTATGTAAATGGACAACTCTTGATTGCTGCCATCGCGGCCGGCTTTGCTTTAATTGCGCTGTTGATAGTTAGCTCAATACTGGGAGTGTCGATTAATGCTGTAGGACTTGCGGGGATAGTTGGATTAATAGGCTTGATACCAATGATCGGAAATACTATTGCGGCAGTGATTGTCGTTTTAGTCTGCTTATTTAGTTCACTACCATTGGCGGTTATTATGGCCGTCTTCTTTTTGGTCTATCAACAGATCGAGAACGTCACAATACAACCGATAGTTCAGGCTAGGTTTAATGAGCTCACACCTTTACTTGTATTTATTGCAGCCTTGCTTGGAGTTGGTTTTGGAGGATTGTTGGGTGCTTTTATTGCCATACCTCTAGCCGGATGCCTCAAAATTATATTTAACGAATATTTGCTAGAGCGAAGTAAGGCTGAAAATGAGTGATACCGAAAATCGTAGCTATGTAGTTTCCATTACTAATAAGACCATATTTAGAGCTATTGTTGTGGCCATTGTTGCCTTACTGGTATTTAGGTTTGCCCGCTCGGTTTCTCATTATCTAATTCTAATTAGTGTTGCTGCTTTTGTGGCTCTGGCTTTAAATCCTTATGTAGATTGGATGCATAAAACACTTGGTGGTGGACGCTTGGTCGCTGTTGCACTGTCTTATATAACCTTGTTTGTAATTTTAGGTAGTTTTCTTACTGCCATTATGCCTTCCCTAACCAGTCAGACCGTCAACTTTATAAATGATGTACCAGCTAACCTGCAGAGGCTGAAGACTGAGGATAGTACTGCCGGTCGTTTTGCTCGGCGAGTAAAAATAACTGATGATATCGATAATTTTACTCAGAACTTTTCTAGTCATACTCAAAATATTAGTGCTTTTGCCCTCAACGTTGCTGGACGAGTTACTAGTGCAATTGTGTCCATTATTGCCGTTTTGGTGTTGGCATTTATGATGCTTACAGAAGGCCCTCGCTTGGCGCGTAAATTTTGGCAGTTACAAACAGCTCGACATAGGAACCACTACAAACCATTAGTAGATCAAATGTATGGTATTATTACCGGCTACGTGAACGGACAATTACTTATTAGCTTAATCGGGGCTGCTATTAGTTTGATCACGTTGCTTCTCATTGGTGTTCCAAACGCTTTAGTCTTGGCCGGAATTATATTTTTGACAGGACTGATACCTTTGGTGGGTCACCCAATCGGAGCCGCTGCTGTTACGCTTATTGCATTGTTTTCATCAGTCGATAAAGCTTTGATAGTAGGAATATTCTACATAGTCTATTTACAAGTTCAGACAGCTACCATTCAGCCATATATTCAAGCCAAGGCTAATGACATGACGCCCCTAACCGTATTTATTGCTGCCATTCTTGGCATTGCTGCTGGTGGTTTCTTGGGTGCATTTATAGCTATTCCACTAGCTGGATGTGCCCGCATATTATTTTTAGATTATATGCGCTCTCGACGACCTGCTTAGATTCGATACCAAATAGAACCGTGCTTAGTGTCGCGAAGACCAATGCCCTGCTTTACCAATTTGTCTCGAACTTCGTCTGCTTTTACCCAGTCCTTGTCTTCCCTTGAGCTATCCCGTTCTGTAATTAGCTGTTTTTGATCTGTTGAAATATCAGAGCTATTTGTCAGATTTAATCCAAGGCTTTCATCTGTGAATTTTAGAAATTCTTTAAATTGTTCCAAATCTGATTCAGATATTAAATTTTCTTCACACTGAGCGTTAAAATTACTAAGAGCAGCAAGTGCTTGAGGCGTATTTAGGTCATCCATCAAAGCATTCTTAATTGCATCGATGTCTTTATTTGGCCCCAACCTAGAAGCAGTTCCTACTGCCTGCCACTGCAGATCAGCCATATGTTTGTAGCTGGATAATCGGTTTTGAGCAGCATCAAGTGTTTCCCAACTAAACTCGGCTTGGGTTCGGTAATGAGACTCTAGGACAAGCAGACGAAGAGCTTCCAAATCGTAACCTTTTTTTTCTATATCCTCGAGGGTAATTCCATTGCCTGCACTTTTTGCAATCTTTTCACCCTTAATTAATATGTGATTCATATGTACCCAGATATTGACGAACTTTTTACCTGATGCACCCTCACTTTGGGCGATTTCGTTCGTATGATGAACTGGTATATGTTCAATTCCACCGGCGTGGATATCTAAAGTTTGACCTAGATACTTCATACTCATGGCAGAACATTCCAGATGCCAACCAGGGAAACCTTTTCCCCATGGGCTATCCCATTCCATATCTCGTTTGTGGTCTTTGGGAGAAAATTTCCATAGAGCAAAGTCTGTTGGATTCTTTTTCTCAGGATTTATTGCTACTCTTGCACCGGCTATAAGATGTTCAATATCTAATCGAGCAAGCTTACCGTAATCAGGAAATTTGCTGGTATCGTAATAAACACCGTCTGAAATCGTATATGTATAGCCATTGTTCTCAAGATCTTTTATTAAATCAATCTGTTCGTTGATATGCTCTGTGGCTCTTGGTAATTCTTTAGGTGCCTGGATGTTCAATCGCTTTAATCCTTGCGTAAAGTAATCGCTATAGAATTCTGCAACTTGCCAAGCACTTTTACCTTCTCGCTTGGCACCTTTTTCTAATTTGTCTTCACCTTCATCTTCGTCACTAACTAAATGTCCAACATCAGTAATATTCATTACCCAGTCCGGTTTCAGCCCGGCAGCTTTTAAGGCTCTAGCTAATACGTCGTAGCGGATAAATGTAAACCAGTTACCTATGTGGGGATAATCGTAGACTGTCGGTCCGCAGGTATACAGAGTAACCTTCGGTGGATTGATGGGTTTAACTTCATCAATTTGTCTAGTCAAAGTATTATAGAGTTTCATTCCACCTGTCCTTGATTGGACTTTGACAAGAGTTCGGTTGCCAGTTTTATGCATTCAGCTTTTATTTGAGTAAACGGTTTGCCATTTTCTACCTTAAATCCGCTAGCATAGACGTGTCCGCCTCCGCCAAAGTGTTTAGCCAGGTCAGCAGCAATTTTGGTGCCAAAGCCACAGCGTATAGAGCCAGTTACTTTGCCACCCATGTAGTGTTTTAATACTATTGCTACCCGAACATTTTCAGTTTGAAGCATATCGTTTTGGATTAAGGGAGCTGGGTTGTATAACGGACTATATTGCATCAGTTCGTCGTGGGGAATGTCGACTATTGCTAGTTGGCCATCGGCGTAAAGTTGGGTGCGCTCAATGAGTCTAGCTTTATAACGATAAATAGCCTCAGGCATTTTGGATAGAGCGCGTCGGGCTTCTTCTAGCGCTGGTCGATCAACTCCTGACTCTATAACATCTGCCATAATTCGATATGTGGTGGCCGTTGTTCCTTCGCTAGTAAGTCCCATCGAATCAGCCAAAATAGAACTAGCGATATGAGTTTTGGCCATCAAATTAAGTGGCCATTTCAGCTGGTTAGCAAGATGATAGGTAACTTCACCGGTTGCAACTGCTTCATTGTCATTTATAACCTCACTAGCGAATGGAATATCACAGTCGACATCGGCATGGTGGTCCAGAACAATTACTGGTTTTGATGCTACCCAGCCCTTGTACTGACTGGCATTCAATTTTTCCAGAAGTAAAATGGCGCTGGTATCGACAATAATACTGGCATCAAATTGATTGGGTATTTCTTTATTGACCCTATCCCATCCGGGTAAATGCTTTAAATAATCTGGGACATCAACCCCACAATACAGATGCGGCTGTTTACCTAAATCTCCCAAGATTTGTTCAAGCGCCAAGGCGCTAGCCAAGCTATCGCCGTCGGGATTATCGGCTTGAATTATTACTATGGTTTTAGCTGAATCAATTATTTCTTTAATTTTATTAGCTTGTTTATATTTGGACATCACATATATTCTCTCATGAAGCTCAATCATTGGCAAATAGTACTATAAGTGATATAATATAGAAAATGCTAGAACTTTTTCCACCGCTGGTCAGCCCGACGCCAGAGGCTTATCTAAAGTCTGGCCTAGAAGCTGTTTTACCTCCCGAGGAACTCAGGCAAAATATTTTAAATATAAGCAGTAAATTTAGGGGCGCTAACAAAGAAGAAATTTATACATCTCCCTGTGTCGAGGAAGAACGAATTGCTTTAGAATCAATATTAAAATTTATCGATATGTGTTTACCAAGAAAAGAAGGTGAGTATGGAAGTCGAGCCACAAACCCATATGTAAGATATTGTAAGGCGGTTGCTATGGAGATTCTAGACTTTGGTTTCACTGATGTAGATTTAGAGGATATTAGACAGGAAGTAAGGATCGCTACTCTTTTTACTTTACGTAGAAGAAATCCTAAAAATAAAACAAGTCCCCTATCAGCAGTAGTTGGAGCAATAGGGTCAAAGATTACAAGAGTTGGTGCCCAAGCTTTGAATTATGGATTTGCTACAAGTAGATCGCCAACAATCGAAGATCACTATAGTGTACTGAGGAATAGGGCCTTTAGTTCCAGTAGTGAGTTTGGCATGTCTGATCATTTCGATAAACTTAATAATCATCCCTATCATGTCAGTACTGAACCGCTAGAATATGTTCCAGAAAACTTAGAAGACGAGGAAAAAGATCGTGTCTCGATAAGACTGCCAACAGACTTTCAGCCACTCGTCCCCGATCACGATAAAGTGGATTGCCGAGACATAACGCTGCAGGAAGATGTTGATAATCTAGAACAACAAACGCTTGAACGAATTTTTTCTACAATTGAACTTACTTCAATGGTATTTTTGTCAGATAAAGAAAAACAGATTCTAAGATTATATTATCAGGACTCATTGACTTTTGAGCAAATCGGCATTGAGTTTAAAGTAAAACGGCAACGCATTCATCAAATTTATAAGAAAGCTTTAGCAAAAATACAAACCTCACCCGGTGCAATGGCAGCTCTAGAAGATTTGACGATCTGAAAGAGCCCGACTTAAGGTAATTTGGTCGGCGTACTCTAGGTCTACTCCAATTGGCAAACCACGAGCTAGGCGGGTAATCTTCACTTTACGGTTGCCAATTTGCTGCTGGATATATAGCGCCGTAGACTCACCTTCAACACTAGCATTAGTAGCCAAAATTATTTCTCGGACCTTATCATCATCAATTCGCTTGACAAGCTCCTTAATTCTCAGCTGATCGGGTCCAATATCATCGATTGGAGAAACCAAACCACCTAGGACATGATAAGTGCCACTAAATTGGTTAGTTTTTTCAAGAGCCATAATATCAAATGGTTCAGCTACTACTGCTACAACTTTTTTATCTCGGGCTGGATCACTGTAGAGTGGAGAAAGTTTTTGATCTTTTTCAACTAGCGCAAAGGTTTTTTGACATAAACCTACGCCATCATGCAAATTATCCAGAGCAAGACTCAATTTTTTTGCAGTTTGGTTATCGCCTTTTAGAAGAAAATAAGCAAAGCGCTCAGCGCTTCTAGGGCCTACTCCGGGTAAAGCCCCTATGGCTTCAATTAGTTCTTCGAGTGCTTCTGGTAACACACTACTCATAAATGATTTCCGGTTGAAGGACTTTGCTACTAAAGCCCTAGATCACCCAGAGCCCCCATAAATGGCTGCATTTTCTCGGCTGCTAATTTCTGACTTTGGGCAATAGCATCTTTGACAGCATCTTCTACCCAGCGCTCTAGACTATGAATGTCGTCAGTATCAACGTACTCGGGATCAATATGAATTTTTTTTATTTTTTGCTCACCAGTTATTTCAACCTTGACTGCACCATCACCAGCTTCAACCGTAATAACTTCTTTTTGCAGTTCTTTTTGCATTTTTTTCATCTTTAATAACATCTTAGCTTGGTCAAATCGACTCATTGAATTACTCCTTTGATTTACCCATTTATTGTAACAAAATTATACTAAAGCTGCTGATTAAAGCTCTGTTTAGTAATTGGTGCGTTAGGCCAAGCAACAAAGTAGTGTCGTAAGTTATAGTAACCACTAAGTGCAACCGCCAATACTATAAGTCCAGTTCCGATTGTCCGAGCTAGTGGGTTACGTGGGAATACACTAAACCATTGATTTAGCATAAAGGCGATGCCGGCGGTTATTAAAATATAGATAAATGGCATTAGTATCACTGAAGCTACTTGACCACGAAAGCCGACAAGTACATCGCCAATTATCAGAGAACCAATTATTATTTTAGTACGATCAAGTTTGCGTTGGTAGAAGTAAAAATAAATACCAAGTACGCACATAGTTGCACTAAATAAGTCTAGAAGTGGCAATCGGCCGAGCCAAATAGTTGGATCATTTGGCCCCCTAAAGAATATTTGGAAAGGTACATTGATAATATGGCGGAAAATATCATACGGCGTGGGTAAATTATGGCTAGGTAAGCCAACGAAAGATTTTAATAGCTCCGGTTGTCTAATTAGAGCTATTACCAATGGGGACAATAATGCCAACCCAAATATTACGGCTGGCAACAAGGCAATTTGAGCATGTTTTACATGTCTAGCAACGGCTTTTCTCTGCCATATTCCTCCTATTACCAAAAACCAGATCAAACCGGGTATATATGCCAATAAACAAGCTAGAAACACACCTAAGCTAATAACTAAGGTTGATCGCTGAGTCTTACGTATCCACGTACCGTATGCAATCGTTGCCAAAAGAACTGTTTGCAAGATATCTGGTGTTGCTAGTCGGGTGATATGAAGAAACCAACTAGACGACGCAAACAAAATTGTTCCTAATATAGCAATATTTCTTGAATGCCACCGAGATACAACATAATAAAATAAAGCAACTGCCACTAAGCCAAAAGCAGCACTTATTGCTCGACTAGCATATGGGCTTTGATGATAAAGATTATTTAGTCCAAAATGCAGCAATTTGTATGGAGCATTTAGTGGATTGTTGGCGATAGCTCTGAATGAATTTAAGCCACTAAAATGGACAATTTCGGTTTTGCTAAAACCTGGTACAAGCGAACCAAGTTTGTAAAACAATACAATGCTGACCAATGCCAATCCGAGCAAACCACCGAGCAGCGGCTCCCAGACTTTTATTAGAAATAATCTAAATTGTTTGGCCGAAAACATAAGAACTTAAGCTTAAGTATAGCATTACCATAATCGCTATTCTGCAAACGGCTGGCTGGAATGTTTTGTGTCTAGGCTGCGGAAGCGTTGTTTATCTTTATCAAAGTAAAGTTCGACCGCACCTGTTGGACCATTTCGGTGTTTTTTAATAAAAATGTCTGCAATATTATGGCGATCTGTATCCGGATTATAATATTCTTCACGATAAATAAAGGCCACCACATCAGCATCTTGCTCAATTGCACCTGATTCCCTGAGATCTGCCAACTGTGGGATTTGTGGGCTGCGATTTTCTACCGAGCGGCTAAGCTGGCTAAGAGCCATAACCGGAAGATTGAGTTCACGAGCAATACCCTTTAGGCCTCGGGAAATCTCTGAAATCTCTTGGACCCGATTAGATTCATTGCCGTAACGACCTCCTCCGCTCATAAGCTGCAGGTAGTCAACAATAATTAATCCAAGTTTTCTTTGGTGTGCTTCCCGGCGAGCTTTAGTACGCAATTCACTTACGGTAATACTTGGAGTGTCATCAATATATATCTGAGCTTCTGACAAAGATCCCATGGCTTGACCAATTTTTTCAAAATCTGCGTCGGTTAAATTGCCAGTTCTCAGAGCCCAAGCATCAACACCTGATTCAATAGCCAACAATCTATCTACCAACTGTTCTTTGCTCATTTCCAAACTAAATAACAGCACTGGCTCTTCGGACTTTAGTGAAATGTTATGAGCGATATTAAGTGCTAGTGCAGTCTTGCCCATTGAGGGACGGGCCGCCACTATAATAAGATCGGAGCGTTGTAGACCAGCCAAGATATTATCCAAATCTTTGTAACCAGTTGGAACGCCACGGATTTTGCCTTTGTCTTTATGGAGCTCATCTAGCCTCTCAAAGCTTTCGCTCAAGACTGTTTCCAGACTGGTAACGTCTTGTTTGACGTGGCGTTGACTAACTTCAAATAAACGGCTTTCAGCTTCTTCTATTAGTCCTTGTAATCCCTGCTTTTCGTCGTATCCAAGAGTAATTATGTCTTGTGAAGCTTTTATAAGTCGGCGACGCATAGCCTTTTGGGCAACTATACCGGCATATTGGTCAACATGAGAAGCGGTTGGCACGTAGTTTGTTAATTCTGTTAAATAAGCGGCGCCACCGATATAATCAATAAATCCAGTTGTCTTGAGTTGGTCAGCCAGCGTTAAAACGTCAATCGGTTTGTGCTGTTCATAAAGTAAGTTTATTGCTTCATAAATACGCTGGTGTTTGGGATCGTAAAAATCATCCGCTCCAATCACGTCGGCGATCTTAACAATCGCATCGCTATCAATTAAGATTGCACCAAGTAAACTAGCTTCAGCATCTGTGTTTTGTGGTGGCAATAATGCTCCCTCTGGTTTCACTGGGCTAGTTCCTCCATATTCTCAAGATTACTCCTTACGAGTCTAGCACCTCGGCGTTGCCAAAAATATTGCTTATGGTTTTGATATTATCTGGTTCGGGCTGACTAATTACTGTAGTTTTTTGTTGCGATGGCTCAACCACTGATTCTATTCGGATAGGACTTGTAGCATGGCTAGATATAACATCATTTATAATTTGGCGGTTCTTGGCTTCATTAAGTCGCTTATGATGAAAGGCAAATTTAAAGCTCAAAGTAAGGACCTGACCATCAAATGAAGGCTGGCCCATACGCAAAATACTGTAGAGTGTGTTGTGTCTATCTTTAATAGTACTCAGAACTTGAGGCCATAATTCTAAGCTAAAATTTTGTGTGCTTGAGGGGTCACTTGATTTTTCAATTGTTACCGGTTCAATTTTGATGGGCTGTTTAGGCATTTCTTGAGATGGTTCAGGCGGTTCTACATCTGGTTTTTTATTACCTGATTTGTTTTTGGGTACTTCCTCGCTCTTGTCAGCGATAACAGTCTTTGGTTTAGTCTTTGCAAGTACAATCTCTAGGAGTACAAGCTCTAAATAATGTACCGGCTCAGGGCTAGCCGGTACATCAATTAGGCGTTCAAGTAAATTGAGAGTATTGATTTGGCCAAGAATCATTTGATCATCAATAACTTGTTGTCGTATGCGTTGACCTAACTGCTGGGCAATATTGGCAGCACTAAAGCCTTGTTCTTTTAGCTGATTAAGTTGTTCAAGTAATAATTTGGCTGATGATCCCCTAACCGTAGTTAATAAATTATCTATAGCCTCATTGGGAGCAATACCCAAAAGTTGCTGAATGTCGCTGAGTTCAATATCATGGCCACCGGCACTTGCTTGGTCCAGTAAACTTATACTGTCGCGGAAACTACCATCTGCGTGTTGAGCAATCAACTGAAGGGCTTCATTACTAATTTTTAATTTCTCCCTGCTGGCAATATTACTTAAGTGCGAGACGATTACTCCGGGTTCAATCGGCTTAAAGGCAAACCGTTGGGTTCGACTAACAATTGTTTCTGGTAATTTATGGGCTTCTGTTGTTGCTAGGATAAATATGGCATGGGCAGGTGGCTCTTCTAAGGTTTTGAGTAGAGCGTTAAAAGCTTCTTTGGTTAACATATGAACTTCGTCAATGATATAGACCTTATATTTTCCACTACTGGGTGTCATATGTACCTTGTCACGCAGTTCGCGTATTTCATCAATTCGGCGATTGCTAGCAGCATCAATTTCAATTATGTCTAAATGTATTGGAGCGTTTTCGTCATAAGTAAAGCCATTAACTTCATGGGCTAAAATCCTGGCTACACTGGTTTTGCCGACGCCGCGAGGTCCAGTCAGCAAATAAGCATGACTGATTTTGCCATTTTTCAAGGCATTTTTTAGAGTGGTCGTAACGTGTTCTTGACCTATGACCTCCTCTAACTTTTTCGGTCGATAATTTCGATAGAGTGCTTGCCCCATAACCTCTATTATAGCTGAATAGTCTTAGCTCAGCTGTTGTTAATTAGGATTGCTTCGCAGCTTTTCGGGAATTTATGAACTTAGTTGCATAACCACTACTGGCAACGAACCCAACACCCACTCCAGCGTATCCGATTATACTGCCGGCAGCTTTTATGGCTTTGCCTCGATTTTCATTGCCCTTCTCTATTTGAGATCCCATGACATGAAGCCCAAGCCCCCATTGTTGTATAAAAATAGCCTTTTTACCAAATTGACTAGAATGTAGTACTGGTGATTCATTTAAAGCCCTATCAGCCACAGTAAGTCCAGCATTAACGGCATTTTGAGCTGCAATTGCTAGTAGTAATGATTTAGGTGCTAAATCTAACTTCCAAAGATAAAATAAACCCAAGGCAAGCTTCACCTTATCACCTCCAGCATCAATTGCTTCGCCAAGATCACTCTGCGTGCCTGTAGCTCTGGCAACTTTGCCGTCAAAGAAGTCAGTCATGAACGAACCGGCAGCGACAATAATTCCTTTCCAGGAATCTAAGTGCTGAAGCCCGTAGACGCTACCCGCAAAACCAAATGCGTCAAGTGCATTTCCAGGTGTAACAATATCATTTGTGGCCTCAGCAAGTTTCTGCCAATTATTGAGTTGTACTTGCTTTCCAGCCTCAGAATCATTTCCACCAAACACCAAATCCGCAACAATGCCATAAAATTGCCGATCAATAGTATTCGAAGGGCTCTCAAAAACTTCCATTAACAATGTTATAACAGAAAAATAATACTAGAGCAAGCTAAAGTGCCGCTTCGAGGGCAGCCCATTCGGCGTTGGCATCATCTTCTGGTATGTTTACGCTCACCTGATCACCTGGTTTTGCTTTGAAATAGGTCACACTGGCTAGTAGTACCCGGTATTGTTTTCCGCCAGCTGTTACAAAATAGTGGCCATCTTTAAGCTCTAAACTGCCAACGACCTGCTTACGGGCAATTGGACCAATTTGTTTATACATAAAGGCACCGTCATCTGCAATTGTGAGCTTTAAAATGTCACCTTGAACTAATTTGGATTTAGAAGCGTAATTTGCTGGTACTGGATAAGTCTTAGCATCACTACCAACCATGTTTTGTCCGTCAAATACGCCCTCAATAACCTTGCCCAGCGACTCGTCTTTAACGGCGGCAGTAACTTCAGCATCGTCACCAACAAGACTAACCAACAATTCTTTAGCGGCAGCCATACTGGTCTCAGCTTCTTGGATGAGACTTCTAAGTCTTTTTATTTGTTTCTCTGGTACGTCTGACATGTTTGTTGCCTCTCAACTCCATAGTGTTTGTTTAGAACCGCCGTCCAGCGGCCTGGTACACTCTCGCCTAAAAATACCATGTTTCACAATGAGAGTCAAAGGTGCAAGTCCTAGTCTGTGGATAATTCTCCAATATCAGGGGTAAAATAATATGAACAATACGGGTTGCGGCTTCTATCTGTAGTCTTAATAAAAGGACTAAATTCGCCCAGGGCCTTACGGGCAAGAGCTATCATTTTATGAACTGATGTAGTTTTAAACGAATCAATTTTATCTAGGTCAACAATATTTTCAATGATCTGTGATTTACTAAATGGGATTCCGGAATTTGTCATGAAAAGTTCCAGCAGCTCATAAGTTTGCTTAGTAATTACTATACTTTGAGAATCAATTTTTAGATTTTTCTTATCAAGATCAAGTTCGAGTCTGTCATCCGCATAGCTTACAAGTGCCGGAGGCGCCTCAACCAGCTTAAGTCCAGTAATACTTTTTGGTAGCTCAATAGAGAACCAGAGCATAGCTGCACCTTGACTATTTGGGCTTGGAGACAAAGCTTGAATATCCTCAAAACGCAAGCCCAGCTGACCCTGTGGACCGGCAATCCATTCAGGATAAACTGGACTTATCTGATGAGAATCTTCAAAACCAACTGCGACATCAAGCTCGGGTACGACTGTGTTGCTTGGAGTGAAAGATTCTGGATTTGGGTAAGTCATTATGATTTCCGAGGTCCAGATAAGTCTGCATTTTAGCGACTAGGCTAGTTCGACAGTAGCACCTGCATCTTCAAGAGTTTTCTTGGCAGACTCAGCGTCTTCTTTCTTAGCTTTTTCAAGAACTGTCTTTGGGGCACCGTCTACAATAGCTTTGGCTTCACCAAGACCAAGGTTGGTAATGTCTTTTACGGCTTTAATGACAGCCACTTTTTGGGCTCCAGCGTCTTTCAGAACAACGTCGTATTCGCTCTTAGCTTCTTCAGCAGGAGCAGCATCACCAGCTGCAGGTCCAGCTGAAACTGCTACAGCAGCTGCTGGTTCAATGTTGTATTCATCTTTTAAGATGGTTTTAAGTTCGTTTACTTCCAAAACTGATAAGCTTGTTAGCTCCTCTGCAATTTTCTTTAAATCTTTTGCCATTTGAATATCCTTTCAGGGTTAATTTGAAGCTTTAGCTTCGATTCCATCAAGCAAAGCATGTAAGTTGCCGCTAAGGCCACTCATAATGTCGTTTAATGGTGATGTTAATGTTGCCATTACTTGGGCGATTAATTCATTCTTGCTTGGTAGTGTGGCCAAAGCCTTGACCTCATCAGCAGCTAAGAATTTACCTTCAGAATTGAAGGCGCCAACGAATTCCAGTGTTGGCTGGTTTTTAGCAAAGTTAGCGATGGCTTGAGCTGGTGCAACCTCATCTTCCGGGTTAAAGGCGTAAGCTAACATGCCTGTTAGAGCACTTTTATCTGAGCTCTTAAAGGTTTCACTAGCTTCTAAAGCCTTAACCATTAATCGGTTTTTTACTACTTTAATTGTGGTGCCACCAGTTCGGCTGTCACGTCGCAATGCTTGCATAGCTTTAACAGGGGTACCCCTGTATGAGGTGATAACTGTCATTTTAGAGTTAGCTAACAGCTGACTTATTTCATCTACAACTTGGTGTTTCTTATCTTTTGTTAATGCCATATCTATCCTTGATTGTTATTAGTCTCGCCTCGACCTTACGAAAACTTAGTTACCGTAATAAAAAAGCCTTTGGATTATCCAAAGACCGATTACTAGAGAACAATTGTATTGTTTCTACCTCGGCGACAAATTAAGCTTGTCAGCTGTCGCTGTCTTTGGTAACTGACACAAATTGTATCTGTTATTGATGTCTTTGTCAACTGTTAAACTGGCTAAATCAATTCAGCTAAAGCAACCTTGCCCACAGGATTAACCGGCATAAATGGAACGTATGCTTGGATAAGTGCGGAGTCTCTGTGCTCCAGGATTATGCTGATATCCTCGCCGGAGAAATCGCTAGCCATTGGAGGGTAACAAGTAGTCCAAGATACTATTTGCTGTTCTACTAATTCCTTTTCTGATGGATCTAAGGATACTATTGCTTCCTCAAGCCAAATATCAAAGTCACGTAAGTTTGTAAGTGAATCACTCTCGCCGGCTATCTTCATCTTTTGCGCGATACTCCGACCGGGAAGTAATTGTCTGACTCCTTTCATACGCTCCTGCATACCAAATGAGTACCGAAGCTTTAAAGCAAGACTCAGATTGGATTTAATAAAAAAATGGCTAGTGTCCAGGGCTTCTCTTTCGTGTTCTAAGCCAGTAATCGCAATACTCGTGGGAACTAATTTGCCGCTAAGTTCGCTTGACATTGACAACTCCTTAAATTAAAAACGGCCCTTTGGTGGGCCGCTTATTTGCAAAAATAATATGGCTCACACCAGCTGATGCTGGGCGGGAATAATATTTCCATCAATTATTTGAACCATAAAAAATATATTGCACCTGACTTTATTTAATGTCAAGCCGGTAGCTCTACTCTTTGGGATCTTATAAGTGCATCTACTCGAGCTGTATGTATTATTCCAATCAAGTCTGCGTCTGCAGGAATCAAATCATCCATCGAAGCTTTTTTCTTGTAAGCTTCAATTACTCTGCCAAAATCTATCTCAGCATTTTGTCTATCTTCCCAACTTAATGCTGACCATTGACCAAAAGCTTCCGTGACCTTAACTACAGCCTTTGCCATATCTGTATAGTTAGCCATACAAAGCTCACTCACATAAGGATCATTATCGGCTACACTTGCATATTGACGGTTTCCAATAACAATAATATTGCGTTCGTCAGGGCGGCTCACAGAATTTAGCGATGTTCGATCGTCCTTCACGAACTGAACAATTGTATTCATCCCCTCAATTTGATACTGTACTCTTTCGAATTCTATTGCTTCCATAAATACTCCTTAGAAAATTAAAAAACAGGCTTTGGTTGAAGCCTGCTGAGTGAGCTGTACTTGGTTCGCTTTTATACGAACGAGGCTTCAACCGTAATGAAGCACAGCCCTCTTAGGACCAGTAGTAGCTTCTCTTTGCGGTTAGAACCTATCATATAAAAATGTTATCACCGTATTGATCTATTGACAAGCGCTATTAAGCGGCGTACATTAGCTATCCGTGAAGACTTACTTCAACCCAAATATTGCAAAGCTGCACTACGGCCGTATTTTCGGTCTAGTGTTTGTGATTGCATAATCCGGGTTGGAGCAGCCAAGAATATAAATAAGTAAACCGAGCTCCAATCACACCGGGTCTCGGTTTTTGTTTTTAGGAGTTGAAATGTACAAAGGCAGAAGGAATGTTTCTAAGCTTAAAGATTTTGAAGCTGCCGCTCGAGCTCTTGCCATCGAGCGTTATATTACTGAGGTCGAAGGTGAATTACCCGAAGGTATTGATGACTTATCAAGACAAGCTAGTTCTCTTGGTCATTCGGCCTTGTCTAGGCGTGGGAATGCCAGGAAACCTCGATTGGAAGCCATGTCTGTGAGGGCAATGGATTTAGCAGACTTACAGTCCACTGGTGAGTTAGCGCTTTCACAAGTGGGAGTACCCGAATCAAGAGTAATCATTCAATAAGATAAATAAATTTTTTTAGGATACCAAGAATGAGCACACCAGAAACAATAATCCAACCCCAAGCTACAATTGAAGTTGTATCTGGTGTAATTAGCGACAGAGAAACGCTAATTAGAGCGGCAAAAGGTATTGCTGAACATTTTCGGAGTTTTAAAGACGGAAGTGAGAGTAAGTTTGTTAGGTATTTCGATGTCGTCAATCATAAAACTTTGCACGATTTGTTTGCAGCCAATGTTGGTCTAGCACTTATAGATGAAATTAACTCAACTCGCGAAGTTGTCTGGGAGAATGCTGATCGAGGCTTGGAGAGACTGGTTATGACCTATAACAATAACGATTTAACTGGTGTATTTTACGTACCTACGAAGCCAACCCTTTAACTACAAAGTTTTATCCAGTTTCTTGAGTTTAAATTGAGTATAGCGCTCGGCCGCTAGTCGGGTTAGCTCTTCGTCTTCGCCCTGGTTAACAAACTTCATGGCTTCGGCGAGCATGGGATGGACTTCAGCAAGTTTTTCATGCATTTGCTGAACTAGTTTTCGGTAACCCGGATGACCTTGTGGGCTAGTTCTCAGCTCATGTAAGTGAAATGCTTCCCGCGCATTGTATGTAATTTTCCAGCGCATTTTGTGTCCAAGAAGCGTAGCGTACTGAGCCTCCAGGGGGTAATCGGCAGCTTGCATAGTACTGTAAAGTTCCAGGCTAAGATCGAAACACTTATTAAAATCATCAGTTAATCCGGCATCATCTATTAGAGATGGGACATCAAAGCCATAACGTGGAGTTAGAGATTGCCACTCAAATGCATCAACCATCCTATGACGTTGCAAATCTCGGAATATACCGTAGTCACACAGCAGATCCCAGCTGTAATGCGCCTTTTCTATGGCTCGTCCTGGTTTATGGCGTCGGTTAAGCCGCTCACCAATGTATGCTTGAAAAACTTCTTCCTTCTTATCCATTGACCACTCATTAACTTCCTTTTGTATCTCCTCAAGTGCTAAATTACTGTGTTCATAAAGCATATCTGGGACTAATTCAAGCTCATTACGGGGCCAGACTTGTGTCAGTATCACTGGCTCATCTTGTTGACCATAATGTGAGGGTAAATATTTAAAGGATAATTGCCTAACATCGTTATATGTATTTGATTTGTATGCGGTTAAGGCACCGCCACGATCCGGCTTATCAGCCCGCTCCAAAAAAGTTCCCATGACTTTACGGGCCTCGGTTAAAAGTTTTTGCCCGGTTTGGCGAGCTTCTGGAAGCTCATCACTAAGTAAGTGCATAATTAAACTCTCTAGAGCCTGCCCGGAGGCATAAATGCCTACAGTGGCTTGAGCTGCAACTGGTAATACCGGCCGGACAGCATCACAAGCTTGAGCACGAGTAGCACTGCGCCAGGCACCGTCTTGATCTTTTTTAGGGACCGTAGAGTTTTTCTGAATATAGGTAGTCAACTGGCGAACCATTTTGGAGTACAAGTCAAAAATTTTGTCTATGGTGGCAATGTATTGCTTTTTAGTCTTGGCATCAAGATAATCGGGAATGAAGTATTTATATTTACCATTTGAATCTTTTTGATCAAAATAAATATAGCGTGTGGATTGCTCCAAATATGCTGCCAACCGACCCCACTCTAGTTTTTTGGTAAGTAAGTTTGAAGCCCCCTCGACAACTACATGGAGTCCAACCAACTGCTGAACGGAATCATCTCCATAGGCGGTAATAACTCTTTGTAGTAGTTTTTCATCTTTGCCGGCCTGGCTAGCAAATTCGTCTAAAATAGTAATTCGCATATCGTCTCCACGGCGAGATAATCTAGCCATGGCGGCGGCAATAGTTGTAGGGCTGAGTTGTTCTGTAAAAGAATAGACATTGCCAGTGGTATTTGTGACTACAGATTTTAGATAGGTATTACCAGCTTCGGTGATCGAGTAACTACCAGCTTCATCTTTCTGTACCAAATCTGTTTTATCTGGCTCTGAAATCGGAGGCTTAGAAACGGGTGCCATTAGCGGTTGTTTGTCCGCAATGATTTCACCAATAGAAGTCGGGCCTGATGCTTCTAGAACTTTACTGCCTCGCTTGGACATTACATCAACTACTAACTTCCAAACTTGCTTGAAAACGTCTTCGACTTTGTCGATAGCAAAAATAACAGGTAAATCACGCTGTTTGGCTTCCCATAAATAACCAGCCCTAACTCGTTCCAAGAATGCCTCATCTAGGTTGTCAAAACGTTCTTTACTACGCCTAATTGCAGCTCGGTCACGTAAAATGGCACTGGGTGCGTCTAATATGATGGTTAAGTCGGGTTCCATACCATTGATGGCAAATTGAATTATATTGTCTATAGTCTGGTAATCTGGGATATCACCACGACCATAATATTGAATGGCTAAAGTGGTTAGATAATTTCTATCTACTAAACAAGTAATCCCCTGCCTGACACTCTTTTTAATAATCTCAAGTGATTGTGAACGTGCGGCATTATATAGTAGTACTTCAGTTCGAGTGTTCATCGGATAAATTGGGTCTTGAGTGAGACTTCGTATTGTTCTGGCTGTAAGGTCACTTTGACTATCCGGCTCACGTAGTACTCTAACCGGTAAACCAGCTGCCCTTAGCTGGGCAGCGACCATCATAATCTGGCTTGTTTTTCCAACGCCTTCTGGTCCCTCAATAACAATATATTTACCAGGACGAGATTCTTCAGTCATATGCCATACCTTCTATTTTTGTAGGAATTGAGCGACTATCTTTATAGGCCTGCGGAAGCAACATGTCTGGTGCCCAAATTTTAATAATAGTTTCAAGGTCAGTACCAGTCTGATACTTGCCGCTGAAACCCTTGTCTCGGCCTTCACCGTAATTACCGGCAACTTCACCCGTCTCGTGGAATACAGCCTGAGCAATTCTCTCACCAACTGGCAAAATGACAGTTTCTCGATGATTTAAGTTATATATCTCGAGCGTTAAACGATTGATGTAGCCGGGGTCTACCCAACCGGCATCAAAACACACTGCCACACCGTTTCTGGCCCAACTTGAACGAGCCCGCAGGTCATATGCACCAGGTGGCTTAATTCCTAAGAATTCATGTGTATGTGCCAAGATTCGCTCGCCCGGTTTTAGTGCAATAACGGGGTGATCGTCAGGGATACCATGGAGTGGAGTAATGCCATTTAATTGGCTCCATTGAGAATGAGGTATAGCTTTGTACGGTCCATCAAAATATCGCTCGACGTCTTCACGGTCAAAGGGATTGTAAATGGTCCTCTCATTCATACGCTCAATTCGGTAAAAATAGTAACCTAGGGTAACATCTAAACTGGCATGAGCAACGTGCTTAGGGTTAAGCGGCGTGCAAATAATATGCCCCTCTTCAATGGCTTGTCTAATTTGAATGTTGCTAAATACTCCCATGGCCCTCTTTTCGTTTACTATTGTACGAAATAATTTGACACTATAACAAGAGTCATATGAAATATTACAACTACTTTAGCGATTACCTGAATTATGACAGCTAAAAGTCGTATAAACTATAAGCATGACAAAGCACCGTAAACTAATATCAAAGAGCTTCATACTTCGCGTACTTGCTTACTCAGTATTTGCGAACGGTGCCCTTATCGTCTATGATGCCCTGCTAAGTCACTTAATTATCCGTCTAAGCGTTCCAACTGAGGATGTGCGAATTGGCTTAACTTCAATTAGTGGCCTGTCACTAATATATTTATCTACTCTATTAGTTCGTCGCAAAAAAGCAGCATGGGTAATTACGATTGCACTTTATAGTGTTTTGTTGATCTTTAACATTGCTGTTATTTTATCTGATCCACCTAACCAATCTTTCGGACTGGCACACATAGTAAATGCTGTCGTCATACCAATTATTGTAGTCGGTGGACTAGCCTGGTATCACCGAGAATTTAAAGTAAAAAGTGATATCAGAAGTTTTGCACTTTCACTTAGAGTAATTACTCTAATCTTGTTAGTTGCTTTTATCTATGGAGTAGCTGGTCTTCAGATTCTAGATAAAAAAGATTTTCATCAGGAGATTAATCTAATACGAGCGTCACATTACACCATTGATCAATTCGGACTAACGACGGATAAAACACTTCAAGCTTATACAAAACGTGCAGATGTTTTCTTGTTTTCTCTATCTCTAGTAAGCTCCACAA
Organism: uncultured Candidatus Saccharibacteria bacterium; assembly: GCA_964652125.1. Lineage (GTDB taxonomy): Bacteria > Patescibacteriota > Saccharimonadia > Saccharimonadales > JANWIN01 > CAZFNQ01. The sequence continues at coordinate 10,846 of CAZZAE010000004.1, read as the reverse complement.
GTTTAATTTACGCTGGCCTGTCTCTTTTTCAACCACTTCGAGCTCGCTATTCTAACCAGTCTAAAAACAGAATCAAAATGGCTAGACTCCTAGACGAATACGGTGGGAGTAGCGAGGATATCTTTAAAATCTGGCCCAAGGATAAAGTCTACATATTTAATAAGAGCCTGGATGGTGGTTTAGCCTTTAGGGTGCAAAGAGGAGTGGCCTTAGTAGTTGGCGATCCAGCCGGAACTGTGGGTGGAATTAATAACTTGATTAGTCAGTTCCATGAGCTATGTAAAACCAACGATTGGCTTCCAGCGTTTATTCACACCGAACCCAAGTGGAGCAACTTCTTTCTAAAGCATCATTATTCTGTGCAAAAAATTGGCGAAGAAGCTATTTTAGATCTGGAGACTTTTCAATCCACGACAAGCAAATCAAAATATTTTCGAGAAATCAATAATCGGTTTCAAAGATTGGGGTATCGGGCTGATGTATTACTGCCACCACACAGTGATGACGTGATTACACATACTAAACAGATATCCGAAAGTTGGCTAAAGCTGCCAGGAAGAGTTGAGCGAGGCTTTATGATGGGGTATTTTGACGAGACTTTTATTCAGCAGTGCCCACTAATCGTAGCTCGAGACGAGCGGGGTAAAATACAGGGTTTCTTAAATCAGATTCCAAGTTATGACCCAAATGAAGCTAATTATGATTTACTGCGCCAAGCGGCTGATTCACCGGGCAACATTAATGATTATATTTTGCTAAACTTTATAAACTATCTGGCTGGTGAGAATTATCAAAGACTTAATTTAGGTCTATGTCCCCTGGCAGGGCTCGATAATAACTACGAGGGAAAGACGGTTATCGATAACGCTCTGAGCTTTGTTTATTCAAATGGAGACAGGTTTTATTCCTTTAGTGGATTACGTCGATTTAAGGCAAAGTACGAACCTGCTTGGCAAAACCGGTTTATTGCCTACCGTGGAGGAATTAGAAACTTTACAAGAACAGTAAATGCCCTAAATCGAGCCATGGCGCGCTCTCCAAAGAACAAACACTAGCATTATTTTTTAGCGTAATAAGTTTTTTGTAATTGGTTATTTTGCATATCTTGTAAGACTAGAGTGGCACAGTTTTTTAGATCATCGATGGTTCCGTTACTAACAATAGTGGTATCTGGACTAATGTTGTCACGTTCACGCTCAGTCGGATCTAGCATATCGTATTGTAGGTGCCCTGGACGGTAAACTTTAATAATTTTACCTCCAGCTTGGCGTACATATTGGGCATCGGATGGGTAGCGCAGCCCACCAATAATAACTATCTTGCTTCCCTCATTGCTTAACTCATAAACCCGCCTAATTATTTCTTTATACCAAATACCGGGATCAATTTTTTTAACTAAATATCCACCCAACCACTGAAGAATCGGACGATATGATTCCTTATTGTCTCGGTTGATTTGCTGCCTTAACAAGTTGGGGTTTCGGGTTAGATTTTCCAAGTGGAGCATTAGTTTCTCGTACTCGATTGGATGACTTTGTATGTCGTCAATCGTTAAATGAATTTGATCAAAATTAGTCTTGGCATGTACGCTCTCTAGGAGAATTGATGGTAGTGGCCTAAGCCAAATATTAATAGCATCAACGTCGTCTCTTTCTGGAATGACACTAGTGCTGGCATGTAAGGCATTGGCAACTTCAGCTACTATTAGACTAGACTCCAAACGTTTGGCTGAGGGTTCAATTTCCAAAACAGCTTTGGCAAAAGAACTTTTTCCGTGTCCAATAGGACCAGTCATTCCAATAATTATCATGATTTAATTCTACATTAACTTTGGTTTAGAACGTCAGCTTAATGCTTGGGCCCATAGTCGTTGTTACGAAAGACGATTTAACGTAGAGACCCTTAAGTGAAGCTGGCTTTGCAGCTTTGATGCTAGCAATAACAGCATTGGCGTTTTCTTCGAGCTTAGTAGCTCCAAAACTGATCTTTCCGACTGCTACGTGAATAATACCGCTACTATCCACTCGGTACTCTACACGTCCGGCCTTTGCCTCTGAAACTGCTTTGGCTACATCTGCTGTAACCGTACCGCTTTTGGGATTAGGCATTAGACCTTTTGGTCCCAATAGTCGAGCATATTTACTAAGTCTAGCCATAACTTTTGGTGAAGCAATTAAAATATCAAAATCGATTTTCTCTTTGTCGAGTTGTTGCAGGAATTCATCGCCACCAGCAATATCTGCTCCAGCTTTTTTAGCGGACGCAACTTCATCAGGTTCTCCAAAAACTGCTATTCGAGTACTTTTGCCGCTACCAGCTGGTAAAACTACGGTACCACGGACATTTTGATCAGCCTGACGGGGATCAACACCAAGGTTAAAGTGCAACTCTACACTTGCATCAAACTTAACTGGACTGGTTTTGGTTGCTAATTCCATGGCTTCAGTGACACTGTAGAGCTTGGTATTATTAACCAATTTAGCAACGTCTCGATATTTCTTACTACGTCGTTCTAAACGTGACCGAGTTTGTTTTTGAACCTTCTTAGGCTTCTGTACAACTGTATCATCCTTAACTTCAGCTTTTCTGGCTTCTTTTTCAGCTTTTTCATCAGCTTCTTTTATTGCTTTAGTGCTGCGACGTCCAGCTTTGGCAACTATTGGCTTGGACTCTTTACTATCAGTCTGCTCAATAGCTGTACTATCTTTATTAATTTCTTTGATAGTTTCTTTAACAGCTTTGGCCACTTTATCAGTTTTAGCTGGCACTTTATTGTCTGTTGGCTTCGCTTTACTGACTGGTACTTTCTTTACCGATTTTACGGTTTTTTTGGCTACTGCCATATTTCCTCCTTCGTGGTGCAAATGTATGACGCAAGACATACTCCCACAAACTTAATTTAATTAACTCGCAACTGAGTAGAATCTCTCTATTTCACTATCGGATGCAGGTGCATCTAGATATGCTAAAGTATGTTTCTCTGAGACAGGTCCCATTCCGTTAGGCTCCAAGGTAACTCTATCTGCCGGTATATCATGACTGTCATGAGAGTTATGAAATAATAGTTTGTCGACAACAACTTGTCCTAGATCATTACTTGCTCTCTCTGCATAAGCTCGCTCTATTTCATGTTCAAGAAGTGCCCTTCGCAATTCCTCGATCGTTTCATAGTCCGAACTGTAGTATGATAGCTCACCAGAAGTTAGACCGTTCACTCCACCTCCACACCCATGCTACGGGCGGTTCCGGCAACAACCTTTTTAACTGCTTCGATATCATCGGTATTCATATCATGGGCTTTTTCGGTAGCGATCTCCGTCAGTTGCTGTTGAGTAAGCTTCTTTCCAATCTTTTCACTGTTGGGTTTGCCAGATCCTTTTTCAATACCAAGCTTTTGGCGAATTAAGTCATCTGTAGGTTGGCTAACTACCCTAAAACTCATTGAACGATCGTCGTAGATACTAATATGTGCAGTTACGGTGCCTTTTAGTTCTTTAGTTTGTTCATTGAATGGGTTAATAAAATCCATCATATTTACGCCATATTGTCCGAGGGTACTACCAACGGGTGGCGCGGCACTTGCCTTGCCGGCTGGGATCTTCATCTTTAGATTTGCAGTAACAACTTTTGCCATAAAAAATACTCCTTCTGGAGTGCGTAACTAATTCATTCTATATTATTTGGCCCCTGTTGTCCAGGATTATAATGAGTTATCTTATTAAAAAACTGTAGTGCTAAATAGCCGACACCCATATATATAGAACCAGCTTTTAATAAACCCTCACCAAAATTATGATTTAATCCTGATAAGTACTCAACCGCACCGTACCCAGCGGCAAGAGCACCCGTGCCAATAATTGCTTTACACGCAAAACGACCGCATGCTTGTGTTAAATTAGCGATTCTCTCACTAGAACTTTCAAACTGTGCTTCTTCGCCCATAGCTAATATTTATACTCGTTTAACCTGAAGACCATCGAGCTCAACAGGAGTTTCACGACCGAACATATTTACTAAGACTTTGAGCTTACCTTTTTGTGGGTCGATCTCTGAAATAGAACCGTCAAATCCTTTAAATGGACCGTCAGTAATGCTAACTACTTCACCTTCTTTAAAGTCGATCTTATGCTTGGGTTGTTCAAGTCCCATGCGTTTTTGAATCTTTTCCATTTCATCCTGGCTGACTGGTGTTGGTTCTGTTCCGCTACCAACAAACCCAGTCACGCTAGGGGTATTACGAACGATGTACCAAGCGTCTTCGCTAAGCTTCATTTGAACAAGTACATATCCTTGGAAGATGCGCTTTTCTACTACTTTACGTTTACCATTTTTGATTTCTATCATTTTTTCTTTGGGAACTAGAATTTGAAATATCTTATCCTTCATATCTAGACTGTCGGCACGTTGACGAATACTTTCTGCTACTTTTTCTTCATAGCCGCTATAGGTATGAATGGCGTACCATTGTTTTGATGTGTCGTATCTTTTACTCATTTTCCCTTACCTCAATAATACTTTCTTAAATATTTTGTCGAGTCCATAGTCAGTAACGGCAATAATAACTCCAAATATAGTTGCGAATATAAATACCGCAATTGTTAGTTGGGTTGTCTGTTTGCGGTCTGGCCACTTTACATCGCGTAACTCCTTAAATGAATTACGGAAATAGCTTGGAATTATAAAGCGGCTAATAAAAACCAATGGTTTTGTTACAGTTTTGACGCTTTTTCTAATCCGGCGTTTCTTTTCAACAGGCTGAGCCTGATTCTTAGCATCGTTTGCTTGCTCCCTAATAGTTGGAGTTTTACGCAACTTGCGCTTAGTCTTAACTGGTTTCTCCGCCACTCTTTTTGGTCTCCTAAATTATAAAAACCTACATATTATTGTAGGTCGTCAGTTGTCAATACTACTCTATAAGGTTAGAGTCGTCAATAGCTAGCTGACAGTACCCAATGACATGTTGGGAACGTGTACTGTAAAGCGTGAACCGACGTTTAGCTCACTCTTTAGGCTGACACTTGTACCTAGCAACTTGGCAAGCTTGGTAGTAACGTATAAGCCCAGTCCTGTTCCTTTGTTTTTCCTAGTGCGGTAATCTTCAGACCGGAAAAATTTACTAAATACTTTTTCTTGGTCAGATTTAGAAATGCCTATACCGGTATCTTCAACCCAAAAATCTATACCATTGCTAGTTGGTCTGGCACCGAGGGTAATATGTCCTTTTTCGGTGTATTTTATTGCATTAGTAATAAAATTTTGTAAGATTTCTTTAACGTAGAGCTGACTAGACTTTAAAACTTCCAGAGTAGGATCGATATCTGTTAAAAACTGTAATCCTTTTAATTCTGCTTCAGGCTTATAACTCTTCGCCAGATCATCCAAGAGCTCATGAGCATTAATATCATTGATTTCGGCTTTAAGCTTGCCACCCTCAGCCCTTGATAGTGTTGCTAGATCATTAATCAGACCAGATAAAAATATAATCTGGTTATAAGCTTGGCTCAGAGACTGGTCAATGAGTTTGAGATCTCCACCTTTTTTAGCAATTAATCGAGCGTTACTTATATTGCCCTCAGCAATTGCTACAGGTGTTCGCAGTTCGTGACTGGCCACACTAATAAACTCATCACGCTCTTCTTCTAAGGATTTCTCACGAGTAATGTCACGCATTAACAAAACGTAGCCCTGGGCCCCCTCATCACCATATCCTAAGTGCACAGCTGCAATACTCAAATAAAGTTTAACTTGACTGCCGTCGGGATAATTAATGGCTAAATCGCGAGTTGAAAAGGCTCCTTTGGCGGAGCGAATTAATTCTAATAAATTAATTGGTAGATTGTGCTTGTCGACTAGTTTGAGAACTTGATCAATTGGCTGTGAGGTTATTGTGGTATTAATGTTTAGGATATTAAGCGCAGCGCCATTATAGATAGCTACTTTATTAAACTGATCAATAGCTATGACCCCATCAGCCATACTATTTATGAGACTAGTTAAGCGTTTTCTTTCTAAACCGGCATTAGCGTCTGGGGCTGAGTCAGGGTCAGGCATGTAAACATTATGCCATAAGCGCTATTAAAAAGCTGGGTGGTAGGTTCTAAGTTCCTTTCTAATCACCTTAACATTGGGTACGCACTGTTCCATATGCTGCCAAAAATCGGAGCTATGGTTTAAATATTTAGTGTGAGTTAGCTCATGTATCAGTACATAGTCTATTAATTGCCACGGTAGTTGCATTAAAAAGATGTTAAGTGAAATATTCTTTTGCTGACTACAACTGCCCCAGCGCGATTTTAAGCTTCTGACTCGAACGGATTCATAAATAAAATTATGTTTAGCTGCAAGTTGGTCTAAGCGCTGAGGCAATAAGTTATTTGCCTCATGTCTTAGAGCTTTGAGACTAGCTTTTTTAGCTGCAATTTGAACATCTGGATGGATGGGTGTGATGCTGGAGGGATAACTTACATTTATCTGAGTATCTGATACTCTAGTGGAAATAGTGGATGAACTTGTTGATGGTTTAAAGTTTAAACGGTGGGCTTTACCTACTCCAGCACCATCAATCATTGTTCTTGCTGGTCGTCTGTGTTGGTTAATCCATTTTGACTTTGCACGTACAAACTCCAATCCTGCCCGATATGGCAACCACATAGGCAGACTAACGCGCACATAATCCGCGGTTAGCGTCACTTTAACCGAACGAGTGTTACGTCGTTTATATAGTTTGACCGTTCCTATTCCCGGTACTTCCAGCTGTTTAACTGGCATCGCAGGCTTTACCTAATAACAATGTTGCGCCGTGATAAATCTACACGACCGGCTGAGGGATTAGGAATTAAGTTAACTAGGCCAGGTTTAATAACTCTGGAATTTGCTGAGTTGGCATCTATAACACCTAACTCATAAAGCTTCTTGATGACAGCACTTTTTTGAGATTTAAAGGCATGTTTACCACTGATAACCATATATTCTTCATTGTAGGGATTCTGCATATTGGCAGCATAGGTATCAAAGCTCTTTTTATCATAATCAACAGCGTATTTATCTTCACTTTTACGACGATCTCGATTATTTAAACGAGCCATAGCACTATCGGCGTCTATTTGTAACCAAATCAGTAATTGATCGCTATGTGCCTTACGGGCCATATCACGAAGTGCCCGGCGCTGGGAAAGGCGCATAGCATTGGTATCGTAAATTACACTGATACCTGCATTTAAGAATTCCTCGGTCATATAGCGCATCAAGTGGTCAACAATATCGTCTTCTTGTTTATCGTGTCGAGGCTTTTCAAATAGTTCAAAACGTATTCTATCTCCGTGGACATGAGCCACTTCAACGCTGTCAGTTAATTGCTTTGCAAAATGTGTTTTACCCGCTCCAGGGAATCCGTAGAGCATAATAAGTAGAGGCTTGATAGTCTTAATCTTATGCATACCTCTATATTGTATATCAGATTGAGCTTATCTTGAACAGCTTTGACTTTAGATGACAGCTTACTCCTGATACTTTATTATTAGGTGGTGGCATACAGGGGCATAGTACAACGGTTAGTATAAGGGTCTCCAAAACCCTAGATCGTGGTTCGATTCCACGTGCCCCTGCCAAATAAAATGCTAGACACAACTCATAAATTGATTCGCAAAGTTGGGAAGCAGCTGGGACTAAGCACGGCAGAGATAGATCAGATTCTAAAATTTGAACATGAACATAAGTTTGAAGTAAAACTCTCTAACGGTAAAAAATACGCAGCCTACCGCATACAGCACAACAGCAAACTTGGTCCTTATAAGGGTGGAATTCGTTTTCATCCTGAAGTTAATATTGACGAAGTTCAATCACTAGCAACTCTTATGAGCCTAAAGACATCTGCTATAGGATTGCCGCTTGGTGGTGCAAAGGGTGGAATTTCAATTAATCCTAAATTGCATAGTCAAAAAGAGATCGAAGGCATTAGCCGCCAGTACGTCCGTTCTCTCAGTCCACACATTGGACCAGATAAGGACATTCCCGCCCCCGACTTAAATACTAACAGTCAGATCATAGACTGGATGTTAGATGAATATGAAAAACTGACTGGGGATACTAGCCATGCAAGTTTTACAGGCAAATCAATCAATTTAGGTGGAAGTTTAGGGCGTGAAGCAGCTACTGGACTTGGTGGTGTTATAGTACTCCAAGAAATACTTAAAAAACTTGATTATGACACTAATAATATTACATTTGCTATACAGGGTTTTGGTAATGTGGGTGCCTCTTTTGGTGTAATCGCTCAGCAAAAACACCCAAATTGGCGATTAATTTCAGTTAGTGACTCGAAGTCAGCTATAGAATCAGATCCAGGATTAGATGCAAAGCAACTATCGAATTTCAAATCAAGAAAGCGTTCTTTTAAAGAATTAACGGATGTAACGCAATTAACTAATGAAAATTTACTTAGTTTACCTGTTGATGTATTAGTGCTTGCGGCTCTGGGCGATACTATTACTAAAACAAACATGAAACATATTAAAGCCAATTTTATAGTCGAAATGGCAAATGGCCCAATAAGTGATGAAGCCTATAACTATTTGAGTAATAAAGGGGTCATTATCTTGCCAGATATTATCGCTAACGCTGGTGGGGTTATAGTCAGCTATCTTGAGTGGCAACAAAATAAGGATAATGTACGTTTATCTGAAGCTGATGTTAATGAAAGACTAAAAAAATACTTAGTTGAGGCGGTTGAAAAAATTGATAAATACTCAAAGGCTCATAAAGTTAGCTTAAAAGAAGCTGCTGTAGCCACGGCTCTTAAAAGATTATCAAATTAATTTAACGGGGTTTTACTTCGTTTCGACCCAAGCTCTTTTTTGTTTCACTGTACCAAACATGTTTTCGCACTACTGGATCGTATTTTTTTAATCGTAGTTTATCAGGGGTGTTCATAGTACTTTTGGTCGTGTAATAATGTCGTCGTCCGCTAGCTTCACTAACAAGACCGACAATTTTACGCTTATCACCCTTTTTAGCCATTTTTAGCCACCTTACTCTTATACGGCATAATCCAATCCAAGACAAAATATGCAACTATACCCGGTATTAAAGCGGTAACTATAGATATGAAGGCATAGCCAGCTCGGACAAGTGTTGGATCGACGTCAAAATACTCGGCCAGACCAGCGCAAACGCCAGCTATCTTTTTATCGGTTTCAGATTTGTATAACATTTTCATAATCTGAGTAATTTTAACAGATTAGTTTATCTTTTTCAACCTGGAGCCGACACCGAGACTTGAACTCGGGACCCCCTCCTTACCATGGAGGTGCTCTACCACTGAGCTATGTCGGCAAAATATTAATAATACTAAATAAGAATTATCAATCTTAAAGTGAAAACTATAATACTAGTCTAGCCTAACGCTAGTTTTGACTGCAACCTTTTTAACTGAGATACGGGCGAAATATATTTATATCTTGCAAAAAATAACCTGACTACTAATAACACTTGCAAATCAGGTAAAGATGTGCTATAGTTTATCAAAATACAAAGGTTGGCTTGATGGAGATAGCAATTACAATAATTAGCTATCATCCAGTAACGATCCATCACTTTTAAGGAGTACCAATGTCAAAATTATATGTAACAGCAATTGATTCTCATTCAAATTCTAGTAAACCCAAGTCTTTTCGACTTCGAATACTAAGCGCAATTACTTTCGCGGTTACTATGACTGTAAGTTTAATAACTATGTCTCATCCGGCAAATGCTGCTCAACCTATAACAACTGTAAATAATTACGATCAAATATTTTCATTTAGTTGCCCGCAGGGATTCTATGCAATTGAGCATTACGTTGGCAGTGAAACCATACGTCGATTTAGTGATGGCACGCAACAAGCTCAAGAACACGTCGATGCCACTTTTACAAATTCAGTAAGTGGTTTGTCGCTTAGTTCTAACACGTCGTTCTTATTCAACTTTAAATCAGATACGGTTTCAGAAGTTGGTGCTAGTTTTCGATTGAATAAGCCAGGCCAAGGACTGATTTCTCTCAGTACTGGACGATTTGTCTACGATACACAAACTGGCGCTGTCGTATTTGATAGTGGCCCATCAGATGCCCAACCAAATTTCTGCACGGTATTAGAATAAACACCTACTGGAGTATTACATATTTACTTTAGTGAATAAGCAATCTAATTCTTGTTTGCCGGTAAAAGTCTTTTAATTAACTTTTCATATTTAGTAAAAAAAGATGGCACTTGGCTATGAAGTGGAGATGGTAAATTATCTAGTGTAAACCAGCCAATATCATCAAACATTTCTGGTTCATTATTTTTAACTTGGTTTCTGCCAACTAGCACCGCAAAATCTAATCCCAACCAATGTGTTGGTGTCCCGTCATCAAGTTTCCTGAAAATATCGCGATATCCCATGAATTCTATCGCAAGTGCATCAGCTCCATATTCCTCTTTGACTTCACGTCTGATGTTGTCTTCAGCACTAACACCTGCTTTTAAACCACCCCCTCCTACTTCCCATTTTCCATGTTCATCTCGAGAATTTTTACTTCGCTTAGCTAATACGAAGCTGCCTTTTCCATCGTAACAAAAGAAACACGTTGTAATCCCAACAAAACTTATTCCTTTTTGCAATCGAATTGTTTCAGGGGATATTTTCTTTATCATGTATGCAATTTAAATTTGCTAGTTTGGTGCAGGGTGTAGGATTCGAACCTACGAAGGCATAAGCCAATAGATTTACAGTCTACCGTGTTTGACCGCTTCACTAACCCTGCACGTAAATGTTCTGGAGCCGACGAGCGGAGTCGAACCGCTGACCCGCTGTTTACAAAACAGCCGCT
>CAZZAE010000003.1:0-51395 GCA_964652125.1 uncultured Candidatus Saccharibacteria bacterium | reverse complement strand
CGCGCGAAGATCACTAAGGGGTGAAAGCAGTTAGATTTTTGATAAATAAAAGCACTGCCCTTATACTACTTCAAATACTAGTTTACAGGATTTAGATTATGACGTCAAGACGTTAATTGCTTATCTGCTGGCCTTGGCTTTGTCTATCGCACTCTTGGCAGTTGGACCCAATGCAATAATTCTGTCCGAAACCGTAGCCGCTCGTTTAGCACCAAATGCAACCAGCTTTACTTCTTCAGAACCAGGTCCGAAGACTTGTCTACGTTCTGAAGTTATATTAGATAAACCTAAATTAATGTAGTCTTCAGTTAATTCTAGAGAAGGATTGAACTCATAAACTTTCTCTGGCTGTTTGGGATTTCTGGTAATACTCAAAAAATATAATACAACCCAGCCGAGACCGCGTTCGCGCTCTTCTTCGGGCACCATTATTTCACGAACTGCCCCATGTTTCCTGTTGCCAAAAAGTGGTACAGACCACCCTGGAGGTGTACGCATTTTCATATCTCTGACTATTTTTGGTTCTCTATCCTTATTTGAAGTGTTATCCGAAATGATCCCGTAGGCTTTTACGGCTTTAGGGCCAGCACTTTCGGCAACTATAACTACTTTTATATTCTCAAAACTTTGATTGCGGTGCATTCTACCTTCTTGGACTTCGATATCTGGATCGATCCGACCAGCAGAAAAGCGTTCGACGTTATTTGTGTGCAGAAGATAATCTATCTCTTCGGTGGACCTATCGGGAAAATCGGCTGTTACGGACGAATGAGCAATGCCTTGCATCTCCTCCCAGCCTGTTTTATGGACAGCTTCAGGATTGCCAATCCAAACCTTCAGACCGTCAACGTTAAAATCAGTATTTATCATATTAGTGCCCTTATTAACTTTATAGCACTATTATAAAGCCACGGTTTCGATTAACCATGGGCTTTATTTTTTAGCTTTGGGAGGGGATGTTATGACTTCGTCTACGACACCGTATTTTTTAGCTTCTTCGGCTGTCATCCAGAAATCTCTTTCCATATCTGTATGAATTTTATCAAGTTTTTGTCCAGTGTTACTTGCCATAATTTGTTCCATCATCTTCTTAACCCGTAAGGCTTCTTTCAGATCAATTTCTTGATCAGTCACCTTACCACGTGTACCACTACTTGGTTGATGAATCATCACCGTAGCATGAGGCAGCAAAAAGCGTTTACCCTTAGCGCCACTGCTTAACAAGAAAGCCGCTGCACTAGCTTGGACGCCGATTCCGACTGTCTGGACATCACTTTTAACGTATTGCATTGTGTCGTAAATAGCCAGTGCGTCATAAACACTACCACCAGGGCTATTAATATACAGATAGATATCTTTATCTGAATTGTCGTTATCTAGGAATAAAAGCTGGGCAACAATTAAATTAGCGGTATGTGAATTGACGTCATCACTAACAAATATAATGCGATCTTTTAATAAGCGGCTATAAATGTCATAAGCTCGCTCTATGCGGCCCTCATTTTCTATAACTGTTGGAATAAGTATCTGCGATTTAGGATTGTTTTTCATAATACACAGAATACATCAATTGGCACTCACGAGTCAAGAGTGCTAATTTCTTATTCTCTATCAGATTGAGATGTGCCAACGCCAAGTGAACGCAGTTGTGAAATTCGTTCAGCTTCTGTTGCTTCAGCTGCACGGATATCACCATCGAATTGCTGATCAGCACGTCGTCCGAGATAGTAGGTTGCCAAATGTCCTAGTGTAAAGATAACTCCGGCAACAATTTCATGCCCAGAAATAAAAGCTTCACCAGAACCAACTAAAACTGCAGTCTCACCAACCACCAAACCAGCAGCCCTGTTACGACGGGATGTAGTTGCTCGGCTAAAATCTGGATTATTATCCCGGTTGATATCTTTCTCAAAATCACTCATACTTGTATTATAACACTTATGTCAAAATTCTGCAATCACTTTTGTGAATACTGGACTAGCTTGGCTAAAGTCTTTTCTGTTAAAAGTCTATTTTCAATATCTCTGCGGTTTTCTGGTTTATCAAGTTCAGTTTGCATAGCTTTATCGGTATATTGACCTTTCAGAATTTGGAGACGTATCTCGAATTCCTCTGGTGTCACAACTAGTCCTTCTTGTTGAGCAATTTCACTCAGTACCAGGCCGGCTTTAACACTTGCTTCAGCGTCCGGTCGATTACGTTCACGATGCTGGGCTTCAGTTACACCCTCATCCTCCAAGTGTTCTTGCCACGTTTGGCCTCGGTAGACCAAGTTTTGTCTCTCCGCTTGTTCATTACGATCCACTTGCTCATCTACTAATACACCTGGCACAGACACTTCAGAGGCTTTGGCAATTTTAGAGACTAACTGGTTTTCATATTCTCTATCTGCTTGTTCTTGACGCTCGATGCCGATTTGTTTTTTTATGTCAGCTTTTAACTCGGCTAAAGTTTTGAATGGACCGGCCTTAGCAGCAAAACTATCATCTAATTTGGGCTCAATTATCTCGTTTATTTTCTTAATTACGACGTTAAAGCTAACTTTTTTAGATTGCAGAGCATTGACTGTGTAGTCTTTTGGGAAAGTTAGGCTAAATGTTTTTTCCTGATCGGCTTTTAGTCCAATTAGATTGGTTTCAAAGCCAGGAATAAAGGTATTACTGCCAATAATAATGGGTTGTTCCTTGCCATCGGCGCCTGCAATTCTTTTCCCCTGAGAATCCTTACCAGTAAAGTCGATAATTACTTCGTCACCGTTTTTTGCTGGACGTTCGACGACTTTCCGCTCAGCTAAACGTTGGCGTAAACCAGATAACACTTCGGTTACGTCTTTATCGACAATAGTTACTTTGGTGCGTGGCATTTTAATATTCTTATAATTTGCCAGTTTAATGTTTCCTATAGCTTCAACTTCAGCTTCAAATTCAAATTCGGTAAAAGGAACAAATTTCTTCAGACTTACCTTTGGATTGGCTATCGGCCTTAAATTCTCAGCTTTAATGGCTTGAGCATATAAACGATTGACTGCCTCATCTAAAAATTCCTGTTGTAATTGTGTTGGATCGGAGTGTTTCTCGACTAAATTAAGTGGTGCTTTGCCAGCCCTAAATCCGGGCAATTTTACGTGTTTAGCTGCCATATGCCTGAGTACTTTGGTTTTAGTATTGTCAATTAAATCTTGGTCAGCAGTAATTAATAGTTTGAATTTATTATCTGAAAGTGTGGTCAGTTTAACTCGCATGAAGTCACACTATAACAGATGTAGCGATATTTTACTACTGCTAAATTGTGAAGCCAAAGGCAAGAATAAATACTGCTACAAACCAAACTGCCTCAATATAGGCACCATTTGGTTGCTGGTACCATTGTATTTTGGAATGAAAGCGTCGAATTGGTCCATAAACTGGGGCTGCCAAACCTCTTAGGGAAGCTGTAAAATCTGGTATCCACATAAGATCAGCACTAGCCGCCAAAATACCACCAAAAATAAGCAGCCACATATGAGCTGGATGTAGGATCAGCAACAATAACAAGATCATTGATGCCAAGTAGACATCTGACCCTAAAACTAGCTTGAATTTAAAGCTACTGAGACCCATTAATGGATCGCCGTAATGAGGTAGAGCATCAAGTACAAAGTGAGACAACAGCGCTAGTAGAAGTGCTAAAGCTGGATTGTGCACAACCGAGACTATTAAAACCCCGGTTAAAACATGATTTGTAGCTGTCATTTTCGATAATCTTTTATAATGCTGACAATACGCTGTAGGCCGTGTTTTTCTTCAGTGCCTGTGTCTAAATTCTTTAAGTTGAATTGTTCGTCAGACAGATCCTTTTCACCTATAAATATAGCATAATGAAGACCTTTTTTAACAGCATTCTTTATTTGATTTGCTGGTTTACGTCCGCTCATATCAACGGATAGATTTAACCCCATTTCACGTAGAGCCGCAATTGTCTTTTGAGCACTTTGATAGACATCACCAATGAGAACAACATAAGCATCGGTTTGAGGCTTGAGTTTTGGCAATAGTTGATGTGATTGTAAGAAATTAGCTAATGTGACATCGCCCATACCAAATCCAATTGTAGGTACCGGTTCTACGCCAAATAATTCAATTAACCCATCGTAGCGACCGCCCCCAAACATTGATCGGTTATTATCGGGATCAGTATCGAATATTTCAAATACTATATCGGTGTAATAATCAAAGCCACGCATGAGAGTAAAATCAAACTCAATATTTTTAATACCGCTATCGTGAAGCATATTTATTAACTGCTTTAACTCACCAACAGAGCCATGTTTATAAACTTCTTCTGGCAACTCATTTAAATCTTTAACCGACAACGCATCTAATAGCTGTTCAGCAGTGCCTTGTTCGCGTTGGGTTGGAGTTAAAATAGCTTCACTGGCGGCAGCAAACTCGGCATGAGGAATTTTGTGCATACGGTCAATGAGCTTAGCCATAGTTTGACTCTGGACACTACTAAGCCCCAAATACTCAGACATAAAACTATCAACTAGCTTACGACTGTTAAGTTTTATTACGTATTGGCTGCGTTTTGCGCCGTATGCTTGCATAATGCCATCTGCAACTTGAATAATCTCGTGCTCGGCTTCTAAGCCTCCGATACCAAATAAATCCGCATTAAGCTGCCAGTGCTCCCGTAATCGTCCACGCTGCGGTCGTTCATAGCGCCATAGATTGGGAATACTATACCAACGCAGGGGATAGCCGAGTTCCTGACGTTTAGCGGCCACCATACGACTGACTGATGGTGTCATTTCTGGTCTAATCGTCACCTTTCGGCCACCGCGGTCTTCGAACGCGTAAGTCTGTTCATTAACAATTTCCTCACCAGTTTTCGCGACATACAGTTCAAAAGATTCTAAAAGCGGAGCATCATAGCGCTCATAACCAAAGCGCTCAAGAACGTTTTCAGCCACACCAAACATCCATTGCTGTCGCCTATAGTCCTCGGGGTAGAAATCCCTAGTGCCTTTATATGGTTGGGTAGATAGCGACATTGTTAGCACTCATTATAAACAACAGCGTTAATACTTGCGAACTGTCTACAAATAAAGTTGTGTATTTAACGGCAATGCAAGATAATACAAGCTGTAAATTAGGAGATCCTATGAATGCAAAACGTGGCTATCATCATATAACCAGCGCATTTGATTTGTTTGGTAAGAGCTACGACATTGTTATGCGTAATATAAAGACTTTTGCGGTGCTTCTATTTTTACCCTTTATCGGATCCGTGGTATCAACTATTCGTTACCAAGCAAATGCCCCGACTAATCGCTGGGTACATACCGATTTCTTCAGTGGCACCATGCCGGCTTATTCAATCGTTAGTATCGTTAGCCTCGGATTAATCCTTACAGTTTTAGTTACAGTTGCAGCTTTGATTCTTCAAGCAATGTTAACAGGCTTGGAAGTGGAAAGTTCAACTGGTAGAACGCCAACATTTGAACACCTTTGGACTCTGGGTAAAAAGTACTGGCTTCGATTATTTGGGCTATTTCTTGTAATTGGTATGTATATTATCGGCACTTCTTTGCTTGGGTTAATAATTGTCTTGCTGGTGCGAAATGCCTTTGGAATGATTGTGGGAGGTGCATTAGTACTTGCAGCAGCTTTATTTGTGCTTAGTCACTATTTCTTAGCACCATATGCCATGATCGATAAAGATTTACCTGTGTTTAGTGCCATGGAATACAGTGCCAAGATTAGTAAGGGACATCCAGGAGCAATTTTTTCAGTGCTAGGAGTTGCAATCTTGTTAAGTCTGACCGGCATCGTACCAATACTTGGGCCGCTAATCTCGTTCTTTTTAGGTTCTGCCTATTCTGTAGCTCCGGCCCTTCGTTACGAAGAACTAAAAAAATTAAGCTAATC
Source organism: uncultured Candidatus Saccharibacteria bacterium (assembly GCA_964652125.1). Lineage (GTDB taxonomy): Bacteria > Patescibacteriota > Saccharimonadia > Saccharimonadales > JANWIN01 > CAZFNQ01. The sequence goes on along the minus strand of CAZZAE010000003.1, from coordinate 45,486 downwards.
TTCAAATAATTGTGATCTGTCTAAAATTTGGTGCCGAGGAGAGGACTTGAACCTCCATGGATTTCTCCGCTAGGTCCTAAACCTAGTGCGTCTACCAATTTCGCCACCTCGGCCTAGCCTGATATTTTAATGAATTTTTCGGTAAAACACCACTTGAGCGTCACCATAATCCTGTCTTTTAATAAGGTCTAGTTCAGCCAGATCTGGTAAATCTGTCTTACCGGGCCAATCCAAAGCATATATTCCATCAGTTTTGACATGTCTAATTAACTTTACTAGAAGCTTGGGTTGTAAATCATCGTATGGTGGTGCTATAAAAACAATATCAAATTGGACACTGGGATTATTATCCGACCAGCCGCTTACGTTAGCCCGAATCGCTTTGATTTGCTTGTCTAAATTTAGACTCTTTATATTACTTGTAATTGCTGCGAAAGCTTGTCTATCAATATCTATGGCTACTGCTTCTTTAGCCCCTCGGCTTATTGCTTCAATGCTCAGAGCGCCACTTCCGGCAAATGCATCGAGTATAGTCAAACCAGTTATATCCCCCAATGAACCGAACAAGCCGCCTCGTACTCTTTCACTCATCGGGTGAGTCCGTTGACCTTTGGGGGCATCAAATTGACGACCACCAAATTGACCAGCAATAACTCTCATGACTTTTTGACTAAGTCTGCCTCTATTAAAGCTGCATACCAAGCTAACGTAACTGTTTTAACAACGGAGGGCATTAGTTTATGTCGAACATCTAAAGTTAGCCGTGTTGACCAGCCACGGCGATAATAGCGCTCGTACATATCCATAACTGCTATTTCGCGGGCTGTGCGCTTAAACCATTCGACAACGCCAATCTCCTGAATCTTTTTCAAATCTTCATCTGTCGGCAAAGCATCTCCAAATGACAAGGGCTTAATAATAGATGCAATACCGATTTCAAATAATCCGTGAGTTGAAATTAGACCTTTTGGGCCCCACATTTTCCAGTTATTCTTGACCTTTTCTCGTTTAGTATCACCAGGTTGCACTATTTTCTCTTTAACTGTTTGCCTAGCTTCATTGCCCGTTCCACCTCTAATGTCTGAAAGCTCTTCTTCGTAAGGATAGTGATGTGCTGGCGTTAATCCATCTACTAATGCGTGCGCCAACCAAGCAGCTTCAAATGCTGTTCGCTCCTTATTACCTTGTTTGAGCTGTTCAACTAGTAGATTGTAGTGATCGCGTATAAGTTCGGACAACTGTGAGTCATCATCGTTAAACGGGCTATAAAAATGCCATGGTTCATCTCTGGCTGGGCTTTTTCGCTTGATACCATCAGGGCCGTTTTTACCTTCAAATTGTAGTATCTTTCTAATCGGTGGAAATATTTTCACACCGTTTTCATTGGTCAGTTTTGCAAGATGACGTCGGGCAACGCTATCAATCTTTTGGTGAGCACCAATAAAACGCCCAGATAGTTTTGTAAGTGTTGTACCAGAATACATATTTTTTAATTTAGGTTTGTGATAGCTCGAAGTTTGGTAACTTGAGCATATAACTGCTTATATTTTAGCAGATCATCATGCTTATCTATAAATTCATGAGCCGCACTGCGAGCGGCAGCAATTAGTTTTACGTCTGTTAATTTAGCAACTCTGAGGTCTAGCTGACCATGTTGCATTGTTCCATAAATTGCTCCCGGTCCCCTGAGTTCCAGATCCAAATCTGCCAGTTCAAAACCGTTTCTACTTGTCTCAAGCGCCCTAACACGTCGGCTGGGAGATTGAGAGCTTGAAGTCATTAAGTAAGCATACCCTTGATGATTGCTACGCCCAACTCGACCCCGGAGTTGGTGTATTTGTGCCAATCCAAAACGCTCTGCATCTTCAATTAGCATAACTGTAGCATTGGGAACATCGACTCCAACTTCAATAACCGTAGTTGCCACTAATATATCTAGCTTACCGGCAACAAAAGCTGCCATTGCTTTGTTTTTAACTTCTGACCCGAGTTTGCCATGCAATAAGCCCACGCGGAACTTGGCAAAATCTTTTTTAATTTGGTCATAAACTTTTTCTGCTGCTTGACCATTTGATGCCGCACTTGGAGATATTAATGGGCATACTACAAACATTTGGCGACCAGAATTTAATTCTTTATCAATTTTGGCATATAACTGTTTACGTGAATTTGGAGATACGATTTTGGTAATTATTGGTTTTCGATCAGCTGGCTTTTCGTCAATAACAGATATATCCAGCTCACCATAAAGAGTAAGAGCCAAAGACCGCGGTATGGGTGTGGCTGTCATACTCAACATATGTGGAGCATGACCCGCCTTAGCCTGAAGTTTCTTGCGTTGATCAACTCCAAAGCGATGTTGCTCGTCAATAATAATAAGTCCCAATTTATGCATGTCAACCTTTTGCGCAATCAGTGCATGAGTTCCAATCATCAGACGAATATCACCAGACTTAATACGTTTTTGAGCAGTAGTTTTCTGGGCTGGCTTCAAACTTCCTACAAGCAAGCCAACCTGTTTATCAAAACCCAGTGGCTCTAGTAGTTTATGAATTGTATCGGCGTGTTGACGAGCCAGCAGTTCAGTTGGTGCCATTATGGCTGCTTGGAAGCCTTGCTCCATAGCCATTAAAGCCGCCATGGTCGCAACAACTGTCTTACCACTTCCGACATCTCCTTCCAGCAAACGATTCATAGGATGATTTTTCTCAAGGTCCTGGTAAATACGCCATATTACTTTGCGCTGGGCGTTTGTCAGTTTAAAAGGTAGTTTTGCGACAAAATCTTTCGCTAAAGACTGTTTAAAAGGGATCTTTAAAGATTGCTCTTGCATTAGTTCAAACTTATTTAGCAAACTAGCTAAACTAAGCTGAAAAACTTCCTCGAAACCTAAACGCCGCTGGGCTTGTTCGAGTTGTTTCGAACTATCAGGAAAATGCATAGCCAATACGGCTTGGTTGAGGCTCATTAGCTTTTGATCGGCAATAAGCCACTTTGGCAAAGTTTCCCTTAGCCCTTTTATTAGAGGAATTATTGTTCTTAACATTCGGCGGATTTCTGTAGACTTTGTTAGTTTGGCCTCGCGGTAAATTGGCACTATTCTTGCTGTATTGATTGGGAAGTCGCTAACTAACTCCATGGATGGGTTCATAAGACTTAAACGCTGATAGCTAAGCTCAAACTGGCCAGATATATAGTACTGGGCACCCGGTTTAATTGCCCCAGCCCGGTACGGCTGATTAAACCAAACTAAGCGCACACTGCCAGTTTCATCACTGGCAACTGCTTCAGTTATGTGCATTCCCCGGCGGACATAGTGCCCCTTAGATTGTTTGATAGCCGCCTTGATCGTAACTACGCCAGGTTTGATATGGGCAATGGGTTGGACTATTGAGTAATCATCATAGCGACGAGGGTAATAATTTATTAAATCTTTAACGCTTTTAATACCCAAAGCCGCATATTTCCCGGCTAAAGTCTCACCAACTCCCTTAATATCAGCCAACGGGCTGTCAAGTTCCATAAAGTTAATTATAACTATAAAAGACTAAGATGCTTTTTTAGCTAAGAAAAATACACTTGGACCAAAATATGTTTTGGCAAGTGGTACTTGCATTATATTCTCGATCGCTAGCATGGCTTGTGCTGGCACTACTCTCTTTAGAGCTTGTGAGCGCAGGTTAGAAACGGATAAGGTTCGCTCAACCCGAAATCCTGCATGTGCCAGTTGTTTTATCACCGTTTTTGGATTATGGTTCACAAAAGCAATTTCATCTTTATTATTCCGGTTTGCTTCCGAGCGTATATCTACAGGCTCGACTGGTAAGCGTTTATTACGAACAAAATACTTAAGACGATTTTGGATATGGGCAAAATTTGCAACTTCTAATATAAGGTAACCATTATCACTCAATACCCTGTGAATTTCTTTTAATTCAGAGCTCGGATCTGGCAAATGATGCATTACCCTAATCATAGTAATAAGATCAATGGAACTGTCTGGAAAACTAAGACTATCGGCTTGCATCAACTGCTTTTTAATATTTGGATAATTGGCTAAGAAATCCTCGGCCATATCTAATTGTTGCTGGGAAGGCTCAGCCAAAGTTACTTTATCTGCATATTCAGCTAGTAATATAGATAAGCGGCCATATCCACCACCGACATCAACAGCTTGTTTGAAATGCTTGCCTTTTAGGAATCGTTTGATAGCAATTTGCTCAGCCTGATTTTCATAACCGCGACCTTGCCAATACTTTAAATAATTGTGACTAGGGTCGTTGTATTGATCAGCTTTTTTTTGTGTTACTTTTGGCATTGGAGTTTAGTTTAGCAGTTAGCGTAGTCTCAGGACAACCGTATTCCTAAGTGCCTTACCGCGCCTTAATATAGCTCGACCTTCCCTAAAATCTGATTCTTCAAAAGTTGTTTTAGCACTCTGTAGGTTATTGATATATATTCCACCACTGGAAAGCAGCTGTCGAGCTTCAGTTTTCGAAGTGGCCAGTCCGTATTTTACAAGAGATTCTACTACGCTATCACCTAGCCCAACTTGTCCCGAGGAATCTAGAGTAGCAGCTACCAATTTGCCGGCATGGTTTTTAGCACGCTCAGCCGTTTCCTGGCCATGAACCAGTTTTGTTACTTCGTAAGCTAAGTTAGTTTGGGCTAGACGGCTAGACTTGTCTTTTTCAAATTCAGTCATTATTTTACTAATTTGCTGCTTGCCTAGTTCTGTAAAGACTTTTAAATATGTGCCGACATCATCATCGTTAACATTTATCCAGAATTGGTAAAAATCGTTGGGGGAGGTCTTTTGGGGATCTAGCCAAACTGCACCTGCTTCGGATTTGCCAAACTTTTGGCCAGTTGCTTTATTTACTATTAAATTTAGAGTCATGGCATTTACTTCTTTGCCACGTGCTTTTCTAATTAACTCAACGCCCGACAAACAGTTGCCCCATTGGTCTGAGCCCCCTAGTTGTAACCTGACATCGTATTTATCAAATAAATGCAGGAAATCGTAACCTTGCAAGATAGTGTAGCTAAACTCCGCGAAGCTAATGCCAGATCCTTCTTGTCCCAACCTGGTAGCAATATAATCTCGCTGAATTAGGGGCGTCATAGAAAAATGTTTACCAATATCACGCAAAAACGGTAGGACTTTTAAATCTCTTGTCCAGTCTAAATTATTTACCATTTTAAAATCTTGCCCACTCATAAGTTTCTTTAATTGATCTTCTGTCCGCTGAACGTTGTGAGCAATCTTGGTTTCGTCTTGAAGCGGCCGCTCATTTTCTTTGCCACCGGGATCACCAATCAAACTTGTGGATCCACCGGCTAATATAAAAGCCTGGTAGCCGTGACGCACAAAACATTTAGCAAACATTACTGCTGCTAGATTACCAACAGTCTGGGAGTCAGCTGAGGCATCAAAACCAATGTAAAAGTTTAGCTTTTGCTTGTCGAGCACTGATAAGTCTTTAAGTGTAGTTTGGTTAATGAAGCCCCGCCACTTGAGCTCTTCTGAAAGCGTAAGATCAGCCATATTATTTAAATTATAACTTACCTGCCAGACAGCTACCATAAAGCTATGCTTTTTTAGTCATTGTTATATGGATTAATTTGATATAATAGCCAGTATCCAATGAGGAGTTACACACCTAAATGAGTGCATCTAGAAAGGGCCCGGGTGGGCGCCGCAAACGTATTGGTAATCAGTATGTAACCAAAAGCGGCAATTCTTTTAAGATCCACCGTAATCTAACAGAACGCTGGGTTGCTCGACGCGATGCCACTGAAGCCAGGCGCGCTGAACGCAAGGCGGGACTTCCTAAGTCACGCATAAAGCGATTCTTCTACCATTTTGCGCCCGGTCGCATGTATCGTTATTGGTTTAGCCGAGACGGTGGCATTATGGCTCTTAAAATTGTCGGTCTTGGATTTATTGTTGGCTTTGTAACTTTACTTGCAGTATTCGCATACTTTCGCAAAGACTTACCTAATCTGACTGCTTCTGGAAATAATATCGGGGGCAGTATTCGCTATTATGACCGAACTGGTAAAACACTGCTTTGGGAAGATTATGACGCTGTCAAACGAGTACCAGTTAAAACTAGCGAAATGGCACCATATATCCGCAAAGCTACTGTAGCCGTAGAGGACAAAGACTTTTATAAGCACGGTGGTTTTGACGTTAGAGGAATTCTGCGAGCTGGTATTAATGATACTTTTGGTCATGGTGGCACTCAAGGTGGTTCGACTATTACTCAGCAACTGGTTAAGTTATCCGAAGATTGGACTGGTAATCGGACTGTAACTCGTAAGATTAAAGAAGTAATACTGGCAGTTGAGTTAGAGCGCAGCTACTCTAAAGACGACATCTTAACTGGCTATTTAAATACCGCACCTTATGGCAATATCGAGTACGGTGTAGAGGCTGCCTCACGTGACTATTTCCAAAAGTCAGCAAAAGATTTAACGCTAGATGAAGCGGCCTTTATGGCGGCGATTCCTAAATCACCTTCCGTTTATTCTCCATATGGTCCTTACTATGAAAAAAAAGAGTTGCTAGCGCGCCAGCGATACATTTTAGATTTAATGGTCAATCAAGGCATGATAACTCAAGAACAAGCCACTGCCGCCAAGAAAGTTAACATACTAAAAAAGATCCACAAACAAGAACCTAAATATGCTGGCATTAAGGCACCTTATTTTGTACTAGCCGCCAAGGCCGAACTTGATGATCAATATATCGGGACTAATACTAGGGCTGGTTGGAAAGTCATCACATCACTCGATCTTAAGTTGCAAGATTTAGCCGAAACTGTGATTAAAAACGACCTTCCCAATATCCAAGCTCATAATGCTGATGAAGCAGCTTTTGTGGCGGAAGATGTCAAGACCGGTCAAATTGTATCGTTAGTTGGGGGTACAGATTTTACAAATCCAGATCACGGTAAAATTAATTACGCCCACGACGCTTTTATTCCACCTGGTTCTAGTTTTAAGCCGTACGACTATTCTTCTTTAATCGAGACTAGCAATAACGTTGGAGCTGGTTCAGTATTATATGACAAAGTAGGACCGCTGCCAGGTTATCCTTGCACGCATGGAAGTGATTGTTTAACCGACTTCGATAAGCGCTCACCCGGGCCAGAAACACTGCGCTATGCACTAGGTGGATCTCGAAACATTCCAGCAGTCAAAGCCAACTTGATTGTTGGCACTGACAAAGTTATTAAAATTGCATCAGATATGATGGACAATGTTGGTGACCAGCGAAGTGGACTAAATAGTTACAATTGTTACTCTGATGTTGCCCTAACCAAGACTACCCAGTGTTACGGTGCCTCAGCAATTGGTGATGGTGCATTCTTGCATTTAGACGATCACGTAAATGGCCTAGCAACTCTAGCACGTCTTGGCAAAGCAATACCCAGAACCTATATAACTAGAATTATTGATTCAAACAACAAAGATGTACCACTGGTAAAGCATGACAGCAAGCAAGTAATTCGTCCTGATACCGCCTACATCATGGATGACATGGCTTCTGATCCCAATGCGTCTTATTTTCCTTACGGAACTAAATTCCAACGCTACAATGGTTGGCATTTCGCCGTTAAAACTGGTACTACCAACAACGGCTTTGACGGTTTGATGACAAGTTGGTCTACTCAGTACGCAGCCGTATCATGGGTCGGCTACCACACACGTAACAAAGCTTTATTTGGCCCAATGGAGAACTTGACTATGCCAATAACCCGAAATTGGATGGAAGCCGCTCATAATATGTTGCATAAATCACCAATAAACTGGCAAAAACCTGCTGGTGTGAAAACTATGCCAGCATTTGTAATACGTAGTCACGTAGGCTACGGGTCAGTTGAACCAAGCCCCGCAAACGACTTATACCCGTCTTGGTATGTGCCCAATTCCAAACAAGCTAAAGCCAGCAAACCAATTGATATTGTCTCCAATAAATTAGCCACTGACTGTACCCCATCATTAGCTCGAAAATCTGCTTCCAACTCTAATGCCAATATATTTTCAGTAGATATCTTCGTAGATAAGGGAGGCAGTACAGCAAATACAAGTCAAACTGATGATGTTCACCATTGCGATGACGAAAGACCTCATATTTCAATTACTTCGCCTAGCGGTGGTGATTGTAGTAATCCGTGCACGATAACTGTTAGTGTCGCACCTGGGACTCATCCACTATACGATCCAAAATATGCCGCCCTTAGTGGCTCGGGTACGGTCAGACTTATTGTAGGTGGTGTCGGCGTCCAATCTAAGAGAGTGGCTTCAACCGTGTCCTTTTCTTATACCGGTTCTGGAACTAAAACTGTATCCGTTCAAGTAATAGACAGTGTTTTATATGATGCAACTAGTGGAGGTATAAGTGTAAATTTTACGGGGGCGTCCAGCCCTTTAGCGTTCATATCGGCAAAAAAAGACACTAATGATAACACTAAAATTAATGTTGAATGGAGTGGTGGTCTAGCACCTTTTACATTAACAGATAATTTTAGTCCATCTTGGAGCAAGACATGTTCATCAAGTTGCCAGGTAAGTATTGCAAATGCACCAATTAATAGCATGATAACTATTGAAGACAGTAATAGCAATAGCGTTTTTGGAACAGTTAAGAATTAAATTTTTTTAGTCTTTTTCTAGAAATTGATTCAGGGCACTACGTACATCTCGTACACCAAACAGCTTAGCTGGTTTGGAACCTGTCTTGATAACTGGCCCAATAGCACCATCAAAACCTAGTTTCTTAGCTTCGGCGGTACGCTTGTCTATAAAAGGTACATGACGTACCTCTCCGCTCAGACCAACTTCACCAAATACGACAGCGTTTTTCTTTAGCTGCATGCCCTTAGCAGCACTGGCTATAGCCATACAGACAGCTAAGTCAGCCGCGGGTTCGCTAATACGGATTCCGCCCACTATATTCACGTATATATCTTGGTCGGCTAAATTGAGTTTAGTACGTCGCTCCAACATTGCAATCAAAAGATTAACTCGGTTAAGATCTATGCCGCTGGCAGCACGCTTGGGATAACCATAGCTGGTGCGATTTACTAAGGCCTGGACTTCGACTAAGAGTGGTCTAGAGCCCTCAATCGTGGCCAGGACTACCGAACCATCACTTATTTGCCTCTCTGCCAGTAGGGCAGCTGAGGGGTTAGCTACAGGTCTTAGGCCATTGTCTGCCATTTCAAAAATACCAGCCTCATTAGTGGAGCCGTAGCGGTTTTTCTCACCGCGAAGAACTTTGAAGCCGCCATAACGATCACCTTCTAGCTGTAATACTACGTCAACTACATGCTCCAAAACTTTTGGTCCTGCAATTGAGCCTTCTTTAGTTACATGACCAACTAATATTAGGGCTGTATTTGTATGTTTAGCTGCCGCACTTAGCAATCTAGTGCTGTTAGTTATCTGACTTACCGTTCCGGCAGATGAGGCAATAGCACTGACAGTCACCGTTTGAATAGAGTCAACTATTACTAATTTATACTGTCCGGTTGCAATAGTAGCTGCAATACCATCAGCATCATTGGCTGTTGCTAATTTCAAGGAGGGATGTCCAGCTCCTAAGCGCTGGGCCCGAAGTCCTATTTGATGAGGAGATTCTTCGCCACTTATATATATAACTGCTTGTGTTTTGGCAATGGCGTCTGCAAGTTGTAACAGCAAAGTACTTTTGCCGATACCCGGTTGACCAGCTATTAGAGTTACGCTGCCAGCGACAAACCCTCCACCCAGAACAGTGTCAACTTCACTTATTCCTGTTGATAAGCGCTTCAATTTGTCTGTTTTTGCTAAGTTTGCAACGCTCTTGGCCTCTAGAGTTTTGCCACCGATTCCAGCACTTCCAGTCGCAACATCAATTTGCTCCTCCAGAGTATTCCATTCGCCGCATTGAAAGCAGCGCCCTGACCAGGTGGCACTTATTGCCCCACAATTGCTGCACACAAATCGAACCGAGTTTTTTCTTGCCATATTAGAAGTAGTTTATCATTATTGACTATTCACGGTGGAGGTGCGACTATCAATAGCTTTTATAAGCTGATTTTCCTCAAGTGTAATAGCTTGATATTGGCTAACAAGTTGATTGTGTTGCTGGACTAGCTGATTGTAAGTTGCAATTAGATTTTTATATTGCTGAACCTCAGCATTATAGGCATCAACTTGAGCATTATAGTTTCTGGCATCTAATGAATTTCGCTCAGATTCTAAAGCTTGCCTTTTAGTAGATAATTGACTGGCTTCACTATCTATTTGAGCTTGCATGCTACCAAGTTGAGCTGCCAGGCTTTGTATTTGGGCTAGTAGTGCTGCAGCTCTCGCCTGTCGGCTGGTAAAAGCTTGTTGGTATTTCATAGAATAGGCAACAACTTTGCTGCGGTTCGCGAAATAGTGTTTGTAGTAGGCTTCCAGCTTTGGCGGTAAATTAGCTACTTCAGTTCCAAATACCGAGTGCATTTCATTCACAACTGCATCCGGTTCAGACTTCTTATAAGCGGCGATAGTATCTAGAAGTCGTTTATCGTGCAACCCATGCTTATAATAATCTTGAAGTAAACCGTCAACATAATTTCGATCATGGATACTAAGACGATCATAGATGGCGTGCAGAGCCTCATGTGCTGCGGTAACTTGCACAACCCCAGCTAATTTGGGGTCGCTGACGTTATATAAAAATATCCCAGTTTCGCGGTCATGATAACAGCCTAAAATAATAGTTTGTTCTCCACCGTTATTTGGACAATCTTGATTAAAACTAGCCTTGTCTTCAATCACTGGACGATTAACATAGAAAAGATGACGGGCATAGTCTGTCATAGTTGTTAAACTGGCTAGTTGAACCACCGAAGCTGGAGGATTGTAGTTTCTGAGCCGATACCAATCATACAAGTTTTGGCGATGAAACCATGTGATTAACAGTACTAAAATAAACCCTAAACTAAATAGAAGTTTACCGAGTTTTCTAGATATATTCACTCAATTAGTATAGCAAAATAGTGACTTAGACACTGTCTTCATAAATTAGTGAATCAACGACTGGAGCTGGATTTGGATTGCCATCTTCTAAGGTTGGATCCGTAATAATTGAACCTAAATTAAAAAAAGCTGCTGATGCTCCTGTCAGTGTAAAAGCGCTTAAATATAAAGCTCTTCCCGGACCATGAGAATGATGAAAGTTAAGATTCATCATTGAATAAGAAAAGACACTAATGAATCCTAAAAAACTTGCTCTACCATAGAATTTATATCCCTCGTGACTTAAAATTGGCTCCCTAAGCTCACCGATACCTTTAGAGTCGCAGTTAAACACTTTAGTTACTTTCCTTCATTCCAAAAATATTATAGTTTAACTATTAATTTAAGATTCCTGGGCAGTCGAATAATTTAGGGCTTTGTCACGAACACCTACTTGGACAATATCGCCTTTTAGATATCGACTATCTAGCATATCCAGGGCAATATGATCTTCAATAGTGTCTTGCAACAAGCGTCTCAGTGGCCGGACACCATTATGGGCATCGTAACCTTCGTCAATAAGATGCTGTTTAGCTGCAGATGTTAGTTCTAAACCTATACCATGTTTAACTAGCCGCTGGCGTAATTCTTCAATCTGCAAGTCTAAAATTCTATAGACATCTTTTTTAGTTAGCGCTCGAAATACAATTGTCTTGTCTATGCGGTTTAGTAATTCTGGACGCATAGTTTTCTTCAAATCATCCATTACTTTGCTTTTATTCATTGTATGTAAACCGTCAAGATCTTTAATATCGTCGTGACTGGACGCATGGAAGCCTAAACTGGCTTCTTTTTGTAATTTCTGGGCACCAATATTGCTGGTCATAATGACAATGGTGTTTGTGAAGTCAATTTTACGACCCTTGGCGTCGGTTAACACTCCATCCTCTAGAATCTGAAGGAGCATATTAAATACTTCCGGGTGGGCTTTTTCAATTTCATCAAACAAAACCAAACTATAAGGCTGGCGACGAATCTTGTCAGTCAATTGACCGCCGTCATCATAACCGACATATCCCGCCGGGGCACCAACAAGGCGAGCTACCGTGTGGTGTTCACCAAACTCGCTCATATCAATTTTTACCAGGGCTTCAGCGCTTCCAAAAAACTCACGGGCCAAAACTCGAGCCAGTTCAGTTTTACCAACCCCAGTAGGTCCTAAGAAAATGAAAGACCCGATTGGGCGTGTCCCACTGCTCAAACCCATGCGATTACGCCTAACAGCTTGTGCCACTGCTTTAACGGCTTCATCTTGGCCGATGACGTAGCGACTAAGTGTTTTCTCTAGATTTAGCAAATACTTAGCCTCGGAACGTATTACTTTTCTGACTGGCACTCCAGTCATTCTAGCTACTACTTCAGCGACATCATCACTGGACATTGTTAGTTTATTTACGGCTTTACCACTGGCATGTAGCTTCTTCAGGGCTTCGTTAATCTGACTCGCCCTGGTTTTGTAACGAGCAGCTTTCTCATAATCTTCAGCATCGCCAGCTTCTTCTTTACGGGTATTAACAAGTTTTAGCTCTTTTTGTAGCTTGCGCACTTCAGGAGGAGTTTTACCCTTATCCACCCTAAGATAAGCTGATGTTTCATCTAGCAAGTCAATGGCCTTGTCGGGCATAAATCTATCGTTTACATAACGTTTTGCCAGTCCAACAATATCTGCCAAAACATCATCGTTAACACTAACATTATGAAAAGATTCATAGTGTTTGCGCAGACCTTTTAATATAGCTAGGGTCTCTGGCACCGTGGCCTCAGGAACTTGAATAGGCTGGAAGCGTCGCTCTAGAGCAGCATCTTTTTCTATATGTTTGGAATACTCGGCGGTAGTCGTGGCGCCAATAACTTGAATCTTGCCACGAGACAGGGCGGGTTTTAGGATATTACCTGCATCCATAGCACCTTCAGCCGCACCAGCACCTACAATTAAGTGTAGCTCGTCAATAAAGACAATAGTTTTTTTATCATTTTCTAGTTCAGACATTACTTTTTTAAGTCGTTCTTCAAACTCACCACGATATTTTGTACCAGCTACCATTCCAGCAAGGTCTAACATGACAATTCGTTTGTCCAGAAGACCATCAGGTACATCTTCAGCAACAATTCTTTGAGCCAAACCTTCAACAATGGCTGTTTTACCAACACCAGGTTCACCAATTAGTACTGGGTTGTTTTTAGTGCGCCGGTTAAGGATCGTAATAACTCTTCGGATCTGAGGTTCACGACCAACGACTGGGTCTAATTTGCCTTCACGGGCTTGGAGAGTTAAATCGGTACCATAAAAATCTATAGCTGTTTTGCGGCGCTGTTTACCTCGCCTATGAGTACCCGTAGCATCATTGTCTTCGTACTGTTGTCGGTTTAGGAATTGTTCTAACTCGCCAAGTAGGCGATCAACATCGATATTCATATCACGCACCAAAATAGTAGCTCGGGCATTCTTTTGATTCAATATAGCGTACAAAATATGCTCGGTGCCACAGTAATCCTGGTTAAAGTCTCGAGCGACTTCATAAGCCATTTTTAAAGTAAGTTTAGCTGTCTCACTAAGCCCCTTGGCTCCCATATTAATAACTAGAGTTTTCGGCGTTAGATTAAGGGCTAAGCGGGCACGGGCAAGGGTTATGCCGGCGCCCTCCAATATTTTGGAACCCATTGAAGAATCTTGAGCTAGTAGTCCAAGCAATAAGTGTTCGGTCCCTACATAAGGACTACCAAAACCTCGGGCAATTGACTCTGCATGACGTAGACTTTGCCGAGCATTATCGGTTAGGTGATTTGAGAATTCCTGAAAATCAGGGCTATTTGGCATCATTTGATTATTATCCCACTTCTGGCCGTATTTTTATATGTACTGCCTATAATCTATGATACACAAACTGGCACTCGCATGTCAAGAGTGCTAATTAAGGTCCCTTTTGGCAACTATTTGTTTTCGGTTCCGTGCTCTTCAATAGCTTCCAAAAGACTACTTTCCAGCTGTTCTTTCTTTTTGAGTTTTGGAGCTTGCTTAGGTGTTTCAGGGATTGTTTCTGCAGTTTTCTCCGGCTTTTGACCAGTTTCTTCACTAACAATATCTATATCGTAACCGCTTAACTTACTTGCTAAGCGAACATTTTGGCCACTTTTGCCGATAGCAATGCTGAGTTGATCCTCGGGGACAACTACAGTGGCGCGCTTGTTCTTTTCGTCTAAAGTAACTTTAGTGACTTTAGTTGGACTCAGAGCATTGGTTATATAAGTTTTGGTATCGTCATTCCAAACTACGATATCTATCTTCTCTTGCTCTCCAATTTCGCCCATAACAGCATTAACCCGAGTTCCATGGCCACCAACAAAAGTACCAACCGGATCAACGCCTGGTACCGTACTACTAACCGCAATCTTGCTACGCACTCCCGCTTCACGAGCTATATTCTTAATTTCGACCGCTCCATTTTCCATTTCTGGTACTTCAGCCCGAAACAACCACTCCACGAATTGATTATTTCCACGGCTGACAACTAGTTGTGGCCCGCGGAAACTTCGCTCGACATCTTTTAAGAATACTTTCAGGCGTTGGCCAGGATAGTAACGCTCGCCTTGAATCTGTTCACTTTTGGGCATAATACCCTGGGCTTTTCCTAAATCAACTCGAATAATATTACCTTCTACCCGGCTAACAATTCCATTAATAAGGGTACCGATTTTATCTTCATATTCGACCATGACGATTTCCCGCTCAGCTTCACGTAAACGTTGAAGAATAACTTGCTTAGCAGTTTGAGCGGCGACTCGTCCAAAATTTGTAACTTTTTCATGTATTTCAACGGTTTCACCAACTTTAGCATTTTTACGCACTAGTTGAGCTTGAGCCAGACTTAATTCAAAGCGAGGGTCGCTAACCTCATCAACAACTTCCTTGCCAATGTATGCATCGACTTCTCCACTGTTTAAATTCATGGTTACGCGAACTTCTTGTTCGCGATCACCATAATCACGTCGGTAGGCAGCAGCTAGTGCTTGCTCTACAACTTCTTGTACCGTTTCCTCGGGCAAGTTTTTTTCCTCAGCGATAGCTCGTATTGCCAGAGCTAATTGTTTCATATCAAGTTCCATAATTTAATCTCCTATTTCGTTGTTTTGGCTTTATTTGGATTGTCTAATGGGCATGAAAAAAGCCGACCTTGCGGCCGACATTTACCCAAATAGCTTATCCCAGGACGCTGGAATTGTCAATTTTACACCTTAAAACATGTTAAAATTAAGTTAATGACTAAAAAAAGCCCGACCCGCACCGTGTCCAGCAAGCGGTCTGGCACTAAGGTAAAGCGCTTATTTGGTGACTTTCAACCCTTGCATTACATCATCGATATCGTACCCAACCGCAGTAAAATGACCTTCACTGGCACAGTAATAATATCTGGCCAAAAAACTAGCCGTCCAAGCAAACGACTTAGCTTACACCATAACGGTTTAAAAATAACCAAGGCGCATATTACCCGGCATGATAAAAACGGAGACAAGTCAATTAAAATCAGTCGCATTAATTCTCATAAAAAACTCAATGAATTAAGACTGCATAGTGAAGAACTGCTTTATCCCGGGAAATACACGATTACAGTATCATACAGCGGCAAAATAACACGACCCATGAACGGGATCTATCCATGTTTCTTTAAATACCATGGCAAAGCAAAGAAATTAATCGCCACCCAATTTGAAAGCCATCATGCCCGCGAAGTATTTCCATGTATCGACGAACCCGAAGCAAAAGCAACTTTTGATTTAACCCTTACTACACCGGCTGGTGAAACTGTAATTGCTAATACGCCGATCAAATCACAGAAAAAAGTGGGCAAAAGTTTAATAACTAGTTTCGATACTACACCGAGAATGTCGACGTATCTTTTAGCATTTGTATACGGTGAGCTTGGATACCTGGAGGCAAAAACCAAACACGGCATTATTGTCCGAACTTACGCCACACCGGACAAAGCAGAAATTACAGATTTTGCCCTTCAAACAGCGGTCAAGTGTTTAGATTTTTATAGTGATTATTTTGATATTGATTACCCTCTGCCCAAGTGTGACTTAATTGCACTGCCGGACTTTGGAGCTGGGGCAATGGAAAACTGGGGTTGCATAACTTTCCGAGAACAAGCATTACTGGTCGACCCTAAACATACTAGTCTAGCGACCAAACAATACGTTGCCCTAGTAGTTGCTCATGAATTAGCTCATCAATGGTTTGGTAATCTGGTTACTATGCATTGGTGGAGTGATCTATGGTTAAACGAAGGTTTTGCTAGTTGGATAGAGTATCTAGCAATCGATCATTTATTTCCAGATTGGCAGATGTGGACACAGTTTATTGTCGATGAACAACAGCAAGCTCTTAAGTTAGATGCCCTTGAGCATACCCATCCGATAGAAGCACCGGTAAATCATCCAGATGAGATCCGTACTATTTTCGATGCTGTCAGTTACGCCAAAGGCGCCAGTGTAATTCATATGCTAAATAATTATTTGGGTGCTCAAGATTTTAAGACCGGGTTACGCTACTATTTAAAAAAACACGCATATAATAATACCTCGACCAGCGATTTGTGGGCTGCACTAGAGGAAGTGACTCAAAAACCTGTAAAAAGTTTTATGAACGCCTGGACAACTCTACCTGGCTACCCATTAATTTCAGCTAATGTTGGAAGTAGCCAGTTGGAATTGCACCAGAAGAGATTCTTTGCCAATCCGGCTCACAGTGATTTACCTGCCCAAAAGTGGCCGGTGGCATTACTGGCGGAAACGACGGACATGCCCGATTTACTTAGTGACTCAAAGTTAATCGCCAAAATACACGATGCCAGCGAGTTCAAACTCAACCGTGGTCAAAGTGGTTTTTATAGAACAATATATAACAGTTCCCATCTTGAAGAACTAGGAAACCTAATTAGACGAGGTCGACTGTCATCTCGTGATCGTTTAGGTGTGCTGGCCGATGCCGCCGAAGCAGCCAAAGCCGGACTTTCAGACACTGTCGATGTCCTTCATTTTTTGGACAATTTCCATGCGGAGGCAGACTATGCAGTCTGGGATATTATTTCAGCATTGATTGGGTCCCTGCGATTAATTATGGATGACGAAGATTTACGAGAGGCTATGAAACCCTTTATGCGCTCACTAGTGTCCCAGCAACTTAACAGAATTGGTTGGGAGCGCAAATCAACTGAGTCACATTTCGATCGTCTACTTAGGCCTATCATTCTAGGTATAGCCTCGACGGCGGATGAACCAGAAGTTGTGAAACGCTGCCTCAAACTATTTGCGGCAATCGTACATAATGATGATCCATCCTCGGAACTTCGCGAGGTTCCTTCAAAAAACCGAGTCAGGCGCGGCTCTGATATTGATCCTGATTTGCGGGGCACAGTTTACGGTACAGTAGTTCGGCTGGGCGGAAAAGCAGAGTTCGATAAGTTGTTGCATCTTCACAATAGCTCCACGCTAAGCGAAGAACGAGTAGTATTATCTGCCGCCCTAACTGGTTTTAAACAAACTGAGTTAATTGAACAGGCTTTGAATCTAATTAAAACTGATGATGTTCGCTTACAGGATGCCTCATACTGGATTGTGTACAGTTTGCTCAACCGACATGGTAAGCATTTAGCCTGGCAATGGTTAGTAAAAAACTGGGATTGGTTGATAGAGCACTTAGGAACCGATATGAGTTTTTACCGCTTACCAATTTATGTGGCTAGGTCTTTCAGTGATATAAAGTTCTTGGATGACTATAAAAAATTCTTTTCATCTGTCATGTCACCAGCATTGGAACGTTCATACAAGCAAGGAATCGAAATGATTCAGTGGCAAGCAGCTTGGAAACAATATGCCTTATCCGAAGTACAAGTCTTTTTTAAAAACTATACCGGTAGTGACAAAAAAGCGAAAAACTAACTAGCCAATTCGCTCAAGTAATTTTTTGACAGGTGAGTAGCTTTTTCTGTGGATGGCGGTTGGGCCATGAACTCTCAGCATCAATTCATGCAAATGCGTTCCGTAACCAACATGTTTATCAAAACCGTATGCTGGGTAAAGCTGAGCAATACGAAACATATGCCTATCTCTTAATACTTTTGCATATATGCTAGCTGCACTAACAATCGGATGAATATTATCGGCACCAACTATGCATTGCACATTTGTAAATTCCTCAGGGCAGTAATTATAATTTCCATCCATAATAATTTTATTATCAAAACTTGGCCCTAGCATAATAAGGGCGCGGCTAACTGCAATACGAGTTGCTTGAGTTAAACCGAGAGAATCTATTTCCTCAGGCTCAGCCCAACCTTCTCCAAGTTGGCATGTTAGCTTTATTTCATCAAATAAAAGATCACGCCTACTCTTAGACAATGTTTTTGAATCGGCAAGTCCATCCGGTAGCGTTGCCGTAGCCCTAGCTGCCACGACTAACAACGGCCCAGCCCAACTGCCTCTACCCACCTCATCAATTCCAATAATTCTCATATCTTACATAGTAGCAGGAGCTGACTAGATTTTAGCTAAAATTATTCTTCTTCGGATTTCTCTTTGTGGCGGGCAAGAGCGGCCTCTGCCTTAGCATCTTCTTTGGCTTTAGCTTCAGCTTCTTTGGCAGCTTTGGCTTCAGCTTCAGCGGCTACTTTTTCATGCAGCTTTTCTTCTTCAGCTTCAGCTTGCTCATCATGAATCGTGTTAACACTTTCGCGATCGAAAGCTACACCAGTTAATCGAGCAGATTTTCCAGTACGTTTACGCATATAAGTTAAGTAATTGCGACGAACCTTACTTCGTTTGGTGACTTCAACTTTTAGAACAAGAGGTGAATGTAGTAAGTAGGTTTTCTCTACACCTACTCCGCTGGCAATGCGTCGAACTGTAATCATTGCAGTATGGCTAGCTTTTCGACTTGCTCTAATTACTAAGCCTTCAAATATCTGAACGCGCTCTTTATTGCCTTCACGAATTTTTTGGTGGACACGGACAGTATCACCAGGCATAACATCAACGACCTGGCTCTTTTTGTACTTTTCCTCAATTTTGGCAATTACAGATTGCATAACCAAATAACCTTACACTATTTAATAACTTCGGTCAATTGTACCATATCTGTTGTGAGAATGAAACACCTTATCGCTCCCAAATCACCTACAATAGAGATATGGATATATATGAACTTTCAAAGAAACTACACAGGCAGCATAAGGGTAAGATTAGTATCGTTGCCAGAGATTCCCTTGATACTCGAGAGAAACTAAGTGCTTACTATACACCTGGTATGGGTGGAGTAGCGAGTGAATCTGCTGCCGGACGTGAAGCTTTGAAACCATACTCATGGATAAACAATAACCTAGCTGTAGTTAGTGACGGTTCGGCGGTTTTAGGGCTTGGAGATATTGGACCCTACGGTGGTATGCCAGTCATGGAAGGTAAAGCTATGATCTTCAAAGAATTTGCCAATATTGACGCCGTACCTATTGTCTTAAACGTTCACACTGCAGATGAAATAGTCGACGTTGTTAAAGCTATTGCTCCTAGTTTTGGAGCTATCAATCTAGAAGATATTGCCGCACCAAAATGTTTTGAAGTTGAAGAGCGGCTTAAATCAGAGCTTGACATCCCAGTCATGCACGACGACCAACACGGAACAGCAGTAGTTGTATTAGCGGGTCTAATCAATGCTATGAAAGTTACAGGTAAAAAAATGTCTGATTGTAAAATTGTAATTATTGGGGCTGGAGCAGCCGGCGTAGCTGTATCTAAGTTACTTTACAAATATGCCAAGCCTGAAATAGTTGCAGTTGATAGTAAAGGTATAATCGAATCATCACGCATAGATTTAAACGAAGAAAAACGGTTATTGCTTAAATTTTCAAGTAATCAAAAGCCTGGTTCAATTAGTGATGCTATTAAAGGTTCGGATGTAATTATTGGTCTATCTCGAGCCAACTTACTAAGTGCTGAGAATATAGGGAGTATGTCTCCAAAATCGATCGTCTTCGCAATGGCTAACCCTACACCAGAAATTATGCCCGACGTTGCAATTGGAGCCGGAGCAATGGTAGTAGCTACTGGTAGAAGTGATTTTCCAAATCAAATAAATAACGTATTGGCTTTCCCGGGAATATTTAGAGGGGCTTTGGATAATAATGTCGCTAAAATTACAGACAAGCATAAAATTGCCGCAGCAGAGGCAATAGCCAACTTAGTAAAAAAGCCAACTGCTAAAAATATAATCCCTAGCGTTTTAGACAAACAACTCGTGCCAGCGATTGCAAAAGTAATTGTCTAACCAACTACTCTATAGACTTCTTCAAAGCTAGTTAGTCCCTTAATCATTTTCAAAACTCCGTCTTGTAGCATAGTTGTCATTCCGCTCTTAATAGCTGCTGCCTCGATCTCCTCCGTGGAAATGCTTTTTCCGGCTTGGCGCAGTAGACTATCGACTTCTCCGGCCATTATAAATTGTTCTCTTAGAGCTATCTGCCCACTAAAGCCGTAAGGATTTTCTGTAGATGTACCAGGTTTGTAAAGTTGCAGATTTTCTAAGCTTGGCTTGTCAACTCCAGTAGGCAGTGTATCCAACACTTGTTTGATTATCCCGATCGTTTGTTGGTCTGGTGTGTAGGGTTGTTTGAGGGTGTCATCAAGTCGTCTAACCAATCTTTGAGCCATGATTAAACGAATCGCAGATATAAACAATGGATTTTCTCCAATAATATTCATAAGCCGAGTTAGAGCTGCTGATGCTGAGCCGGCGTGAAAAGTCGACAGCACCAAATGACCAGTCAGCGATGCCTGCAGAGCCGTCCGGGCCGTATCCATATCGCGGATTTCGCCGACCATAACAACATCAGGATCAAGCCTTAGTACCGATCGCAGTTTTTCAGCAAAATCTGCTTGCCCAGTAGTTTTTGGATTAATAGATATTTGAGTAATGCCATCAAATTGGTATTCAACCGGATCTTCAATGGTAATAATTTTGCGTTCTTGATTATTGAGAGAATTTAAAACCGAATAAAGTGTCGTAGTTTTTCCTGAACCGGTTGGTCCAACAGCCAATAACAAGCCGCTAGGTTTGTTAATAATACTCTGGACCAATTCCCTCTCTTTATCCGAAAGTCCAAGTTTGTCTAGAGTAAACATTGTTTTATCTAGATTGAATAATCGCATGACAATATCCATACCATTTATAGCTGGCACGGTTTCCACTCGCAGGTTGATATCGACTTCCCCTCCGTCCGCCATATGAACTTTTTGAACGATATGACCTTGCTGGGCTTCGTTGGCCGATGTAGAAATATTACCTGCACTAGCAATGGCTGAAATTAACATGTGGCTCTTTTCTCGGCTAAGACGAGCGACAGGATGAAGCACACCATCAATACGGAACCTGATTCGGACAAATTCTTTTTGATTTTCAAAGTGAATATCCGAAGCTTTTAATCGGTGAGCTTGCTGAACTAAATAAGCTAACATATCGTCAGCTCGTACTTGATCCAAAGTTGCTGATACTTTAGTTATTAAATCGTCGCTACCGGCCGAATTGATTTGGATTTCCTCGTAGACAACCTTTTTTGGGGGATTATATAGTTTGATGTATTCACGAAAACTGGCATCTGAGATAAGCGCAAAATTAACTTGCTGATCGGCAAAACGTTGGCGCAAGCTAGCCATAGTTTGTTGCGAAGTCGTATTTGTAACACCAAACGTTATATTGTGAGCATCAGACCGAATTGGTATTGCTCTTAGTGAATCTAGTTCTGGATTAGCTAAAATTTCTTTGAACAATTGCTTGTTGGAAATTTGCGAGGCGTCGATATAGGCTAACCCTAGAAGTTGGGCTCGCCGAGCTGTAGCTTGTTCTTCATCGAGTCGAGCATCTTGTGACATACGCATATTTAAGCATAACCACCTACTGGTCGCCTAGCCCCAGTTATTCTTTGTTCGCAGTCAGTCAAGCTGATAGACTGTCGCTATGCGCGATATTGTCTTGATAGCACACAATTTACGAAGTGCCCACAACGTCGGATCTTTGCTTAGAACTGGAGAAGGATTAGGAGTAAGTAAAATTTATCTTAGCGGCTATACGCCTTATCCCAAACTCAAAGGTGATGCCCGCCTACCTCACATTGCCAATAAAGTTCACAACCAGATATCAAAAACTGCTCTGGGGGCTGAAGGCCAAAGTAATATAGAGCATAGCTCAGATATATTTCAGCTAATTAGCGATTTACAAGGTCAAAATTATTTAATCTGTTCTCTTGAACAAGCTCCTAAATCAGAAAGTTTGCCAACGTTTAAACCACCAGATAAAATTGCTCTTATTATCGGCCGCGAAGTAGAGGGTATTGAACCAGAGATCCTAAATGTTAGTCAAAAAATATTACAAATACCAATGTTTGGTCATAAAGAATCGTTTAATGTTGCCGCGGCGGCTGCCATGGCACTTTATCATTTAAGATTTTTATAAAATATCATTGCAAATAAATAAAAGACACGTTAATCTAAAGGCATAAGCGGTGGGGCATCATTAACTTTGGAGGTCCCGCTATGAAAACAAAATTATTAACTAACAAAAGTCTTTTTTTAGCTTTAGTATTTGCTAGCGTAGTCTTATTTATTCATCCCGTTCATGCAAGTGCAGCTACTACTCAGGCGACAAGCACAAGTCCGCCGGTCGCTTACACCTATATAGCTCGACCTGGTGACAATATGAGCATTATGGTCCGTCGTTCAATACAACTCTATGCAGCAGCCAAGAAAATTAAGTTGACTCCAGCAATGGCCATGTACTGCGAAACTAATACAGTTCAGAAAATCGGTGGACATCTACTCAATGTTGGTGAGTCCGTTAACGTACCCTTTAATACACTTCAAAAATATATTGCTAGTGGCCGCAAATTAACAACAGCTCAACAGGCTTCCTGGAATGCTTGGGCACAACTGGCAAGCTTTGATTTAGATGGATTAAACCCGACTAATAAAACTAAAGCTCAAGCAGTGGCAACTTCAAAAACCTCTAGCGCAACAACCAAAACTCCTAGCAAACAAACTAGTAATACTCAGACGAATAAGTCTAAGAGTACTTTTGATAAGTTGACCTGGTATGGCTGGATAGCACTGGCTGCCTTTGTCTTGGCCACTGGTTACTATTTTACATTACTCAAAGATTAAATAAACTTTCCCAAATAATCAAATAACGGCTATAATATACTTGTTATGGTTGCACAAAGAGCAACAAGCGAACACAAAAGACACGGCAAACATCAAAAACACACCAGACACTTTCTAAAAGTTTACTGGCCTTATATGCCATTGGCAGTCATATTAGGTGTGTCATTGGTATTTAGTGTGTCTTGGCAACCTAAAGTCCACCGCGGCGTGCTAGCCTATGCCACCAGTATGAGCCGAAGTAGTTTGCTTCAAGCTACTAACCATGACAGATCCGATTACCACGTTGCAGCTCTCAATTTGAATGCTCAGCTAGATCAAGCTGCCCAAACCAAAGCCAATGATATGGCGACGCGCAATTACTGGTCTCACAATACTCCAGAAGGTAACCCCCCTTGGGTCTTTATTACCAATGCTGGCTATCAATATAAATCAGCAGGTGAAAATCTAGCTTACGGTTTTATTACAAGTGAAGATACCGTCGCCGGTTGGATGAATAGTCCGGAACATAAAGCTAATATGTTAAATAAAAACTTTGTTGATGTCGGATTTGGCTTTGCCAACTCTAGTAACTACCAAAATAGTGGACCCGAGACAATAGTCGTGGCTATGTATGCTCAGCCCTTAGTCGCAACGCCCGCTGCGGTTGTTAACTCGAGTGCACCGACAGCTTCACCGCAAACTAAGGCAGCCACCAGTCAAGTCAAAGCGCCCACAGCCACCGTTAAGAAGCAACCTGCTAAGAAAACTTCTGCTCCAGTTCAGACCTTATCACCAAGCACTGCTCCGGTCGTCGAACCAGCTCAGATAAGTGTTTCTCGGGCAGGTATTATAGCAAGGGGTTCACTGCCATGGTTGGCTACTTTTGCTTATATTACTTTTGTCTTTTCCGTTGTCGCTTTAGTTACTCGCCATTCGATTGCCTTGCACAAATGGCTACGCCGGGGCGAGCGATACGTGCTTCACCATGCAATTTTTGACGTCACTATTATTAGCTTAATGGGTCTGAGTATTATTGTTAGCCAAACCGCTGGCTACATTCGTTAATAAATTAGTTTTTTACTGGACTTTGACATTATCGGCACCAACTAGTGAAGTCAATTGCTCAATAGTTGCATCTCCTCTGTCGATTCTCATAGGAAGTTTTATAGCTTGTTGACTAGGGCCGGCACCCATAACCAACACGACATCAGTAGCACCAGCATGGTTATCGACAATCTCTTTTATATTTATTAAAGTCGCTTGGTCCTCACTACTAGGTAGTCGTATATAGACTCTGGGATCTTTGGTCGATTGTGTAGTAGTTTTATTTATAACTTTTTTTGGTTTTTTTGTATCAGCATCTGCGTCAGCATCTTCTTGGGTTAGCTCACTTGCACTGTCAACCATAATCTTAAGCTCCGAATCGCCGTTTTGACCTCGTCGGCTAGTTTTACCTCGCACTAATAGAACCTTATCTCGTTGCCAAAGCTCTACCGCTTGTTGATATACTTTCGGGAATAGAACTAATTCAATTTCACCACTCAGGTCGGCGAGACGGACAAAAGCCATTTTTTGGCCATTTTTAGTAGTAATCTCTCGAGTTGTGGTAATAATACCTCCAATATCTACACTTTTGCCTTCAACCACATTCGTGAGTGAATCAATCGGTTTTGCTCTTTTGATAAGGGTTGAGGTGAAGCGTTGCAAGGGGTGTTGAGATAAATAAATGCCAAGCAAATCACGCTCCCACTGAAGTTGCTCGTTGAGTGCGTAGACTGGACCCTGAGTATCGAGTGTTAATTTGGGCGATAGATCTTCGACTACTACAGCGTCTTTTACGGAAACGAATAAATTGGTTTGGCCAGACTCTTGCTGTTTTTGAACTCGGCTGGAGTAAGCTAGTAAATTATCAAGATTGTTTAAAAGATGTCCACGGTCTCCAAAGCTATCCAGAGCACCTGACTTGATCAAGCTCTCCATAGTTTTACGGTTTGCTACTCTAGTGTTAACACTCGTGAAGAAGGACTCTAAGTTTTCAAAGCCACCAGCATTTTCACGGGCTCTCAATATTTCCTCAACAGCTCCAGTACCGACGTTTTTAACAGCCGCCAAACCAAATCTAATTTTTTGGGCGTTTGGTACAATAGCAAATTCGACAAACGATTCATTAACGTCCGGCGCTAAGACTTCTATACCCATATGTTCACATTCACTAATTTCGATAGCCAAACGATCAGTGTTATCGAAGTCACTGGTCATTAATGCTGCCATAAAGGCGTCAGGATAGTGTGCTTTTAAATAGGCTGTTTGGTAAGCAATAAGTCCATAACAAGCAGCGTGGGCTTTATTAAAACAATAGGCAGCAAAATCTTCTAATTGACCCCAAAACTTGTCCATAAGTTTACGGTCTGCTCCTACTTTTTTAATAGCGCCTTCTATAAAATCACCTTTTAGCTTGGCGAGTACAGTAGGATCTTTTTTACCGATAGCTTTACGCAGGGTATCGGCTTGTCCACCAGAAAAACCGCACATTTCTTTACTGATCTGCATAACCTGCTCTTGGTAGACAATTACACCATAGGTATTTTTCAAAGCTGGTGCCATAGCCTCATGAATATAAGTAATCTCGCGGCGCCCGTGTTTGCGTGCAATAAAGTCCTCTATCCACTGCATTGGTCCAGGACGATAAAGGGCTACCATAGCAATAATATCCTCAAAGACTGTAGGTTTGAGTTCTTTTAAATAGCGCTTCATGCCGGATGATTCAAGTTGAAATACACCCGTAGTATCTCCACTTTGCAATAAATCAAAGGTAGCTGTATCATTCAGTGGCAATTTATTGATATCAATATCTTGTTTGTAGACTTTTTTAATTATTCGAAGAGCATTCTTGATCGTAGTCAAGTTTGATAAGCCAAGGAAATCGATCTTGAGTAGTCCAATGTCTTCAATCGGACCCATAGAGTACTGTGTAGTAACAACTCCCTTTTGGGCCATTTCAAGTGGTGCATAGCTGACAATATCGTCAGGAGCAATAACTACCGCGGCAGCGTGTACGCCATGTGATCGAATTGTACCTTCCAATTGCACTGCCATGTCAAAGACTCTCTTAGCTTGTTGATTTGTTTCATATTCTTGCTTTAAGTTTAGGTCGTCCTTAAGCGATGTCTCCAGCAGTACGTGTCGCCCTTGGATTGGCGGTGGAATCATTTTAGCCCAACGATCAGCCTCAGAATATGGAACTTGAAGAACTCTAGCTACATCACGAACAGCGTTTCTGGCCGCCATTTTACCAAAAGTCACGATGTTAGCTACTCGGTCCGTACCATACTTGTTTGCACAGTACTGTATAACCTCACCACGGTTGGTGTCTTGAATATCTATATCAAAATCGGGCATGCTAATTCGATCGGGGTTTAAAAACCGCTCGAATAACAAATCATACTTCATGGGATCAAGTTCCGTAATCTTTAAAGCGAAAGATATAATCGAACTAGCTGCGCTACCACGTCCCGGACCAAAAACAATACCGCGGTCTTTGCCCCAGTTAATAAAATCGGCAATTATTAGGAAAAAAGCATTGAAGCGCATTTCGTTAATAACATTCAACTCATATTCTGCCCTAACAATAATATCCAAAGGTAAGTTTTGCTTAACCTCGACTTCGTCGAGTGTTTCAGCTTGCTCTTCACTTTTACCCCCGTATCGCCAAGCCAGACCACGATACACTTGCCGACGTAAATAACTCTTTTCGGTAGCACCCCTTGGCAGAGGAAACTTTGGTATCAATATTTTGTTTAGCTCTAACTCGACATTGCAACGATCAGCGATAGCTTTTGAATTAGTAATTGTTTCTGGCCTTTTAGGCCCCCAACGATTAATAATTTTTTGGGGATCTGTGACATGTAGCTCAAAGTTTTTCAGACTCATACGAGTTTCATCGCTAAGATATGATCCAGTCTGAACACATAGAAGTATTTCGTGAGCTTCCTGATCACTGGGCTTGAGATAATGAGCATCGCAGGTAACCACACAAGGTAAGTCCAATTCTTCAGCTAATTTAAAAGTTTGCTCAGTAACAACTGCTTGTTCCTCCCACATACTAGTGTGTTCTGGGTGGCCATGGTCTTGAACTTCCAGGTAATAACGATCACCAAATACCTGCTTGTACCATTTTGCGGCCTTTTTGGCCTGCTGGTACTGATTTTGGCGTAAGGCATCAGAGACTTCACCTCCAATACATCCACTCAAAACAATAAGTCCGTCGCTGTACCTTTGTAATAAATCATGATCAATTCGTGGTCGGTAGTAATACCCGTCTAAGTTTGCGATAGTACTCAGGCGCATCAAGTTTTGATAGCCCTGATTATTCATTGCCAGAAGAGTTAAGTGATAAGAATTTTTGTCCTTTGTCGGCTCTTTATCAGTATGTTTTCTAGGAGCAACATAGGTTTCTATGCCAATTATCGGTTTGATACCGCCGGCTTTGGCCGCTTTATAAAATTCGATAACACCCGACAGCGTACCGTGGTCTGTTATCGCGACCGCTTCCATACCAAGCTCTTTGACGGTATCAATTAATGCCGGTATCTTTGTTAGACCGTCCAGCAGACTATATTGACTGTGATTGTGCAGGTGAACATAATCACTGGCCTGCAACTTTTGTTTTGGCATAAACCCCTCTTAATTCCTCGACCTATTGTAATAAATTACACCGCTCTTGGGCACTTTATATAAAATAATTACAATGATGCTACTTAGCGCTGGCTGATGGTTTGTTTTTGGCAACGTAAGCTTTTAGATGATGGATGGATTGTTTAACTTCATCTATAGCTTTTTTCAAATCATCATCGTTAGCATCATCGTCATGTAGTGCGGATAGAATTTCGCGAGCTTTGTCTTTAGCTAACTGGGCTTTGGCAACAATAGATGTCAGTTCGTCTCCGGCACCTTTTTGAACTTTCTTAGCACCACTTTTGGCTTGATCGAGAAGTTCATTTAGTTCACTGTGCAAAGCTTTTAGCTTTTTCTCAGCTTCTGTTTTTACTTTGACTGCGGCGTCACCAATATCTTTTCTGGTGTCTTTTCCGCTTTTTGGAGCTGTTAAAATGCCTGCAACATAACCAGCTGCTGCAGCTACTACGGTACCGATAGCAAACTTGTTGGTTTTTTTCATACTTACTCTCCCTTCTTATTATGCTTAGTATTGCTAAAGGAGTGAACAATATTAGAAACCAGCTTAGCAATAGCAGCTGGCCCGGCAGTTTTCTGAAAGAAATCACCAACAGCTTCCGCTTGGTCTGCAATCTTTTCTGCTTTGTCAGTTATGTGCTTGATATGATTCAGTATTTGGATTATTTTTACTAGTACAATAATGCCAATGATTAAAAATAGTGCGAGTACTGCTGCCAGAACCACCACCAAGAATTGCTCAGTAAAAGTCATATTTATCATTATACATCAAGTTGCTGCTTGATAAGTTTTTGAGCCAATTCAGGGTTTGCCTGATGCAAAGACTTTTTCATAACTTGACCAACTAAGAAGCCTATTGCTTTGGTCTGACCAGCTTTTATTGCACTAGCTGCTTGAGGATTGGCATCAATAACCTCTTTAACTATTTTAGCAATTTCCTGTTCATTGGATACCTGTATAAGTCCTTGTTCTTCAGCGTATTTTTCAATAATTACGGGTTTAATTGCTTGGGTAAGCAAGGTTCCAATCAAAGTTTTAGCATTAGTCGAACTGAGTTTATTTGCCTTAACTAAATCATATACCTCCATGTATATTTCCCCACGCGTTGAGTCTTTGATGGAATCAATGTCTTTACCCGATCGTCTGAGCGGGATCTCAACGTTAACAAACCAGTTAGCTAATTGTTTGGCCATGTCAGGTTTATTTAAATGTTGCTCAATTAAAGCAAGGTAACTGTACTGCTGAGTTTCAACTTCAGCTTCCAACAAACTATCCCTATAACTAGAATCCAGGCCCAGTGATGCTAATCGTTGTCTCCATTCATCTGGTAGAACTGGCATTTCGGATTCGACTTTGTCAATATAAGCTTTGTTTAATTCTATCGGTGGAACGTCGGGTTCAGGCATGTACCTGTAATCATGTGCTTCTTCTTTTCCGCGCTGACTCGTAGTCTTCTGTTTGGCATCGTCCCAACCCCGGGTTTCTTGGACAATTTTCTGACCTTTTTCAAGCAGCTCTATTTGCCTATTTACTTCAAATTCAACAGATTTCTCAACACTTCTAAACGAATTTAAGTTTTTTGTTTCAGTCCGGGTTCCCAGGGTATTGTCACTACTTACGCTAACATTCACATCAAAGCGCATATTACCGTGGTAAAGATCCGCATCCGATACTCCAGCATATTTGACTAAAAGATAAAGTTCCCTTGCATATTGTTTCGCTTCTTGGGCCGAATGCATATCGGGCTCAGATACAATTTCAAGTAACGGAGTACCAGCACGATTTAAATCAACCAGGGAGTAGTCTTTCCCTGATGGATGGGTATTTTTCCCGGCATCTTCTTCAATTTGAACTCGGTTGACACTTATACTTCTTATTTTACCCTCAACCTCAATACTGACAGTACCACCAACTACAATTGGTTGTGCTAATTGAGTAATTTGATAGCCCTTGGGTAAATCTGGATAGAAGTAATGCTTGCGCTCGAAATAACTGTGTTTCTGCGGTTTAGTATTTAGTGCAAAAGCCATTTTAGATGCTAACTCGATAGCTTTTTCGTTTAATACCGGCAAAGCTCCCGGCATCCCAAGACAAATGTGACTGATAAGAGTATTAGGAAGAGCACCGCGGGCATCATTACCGACAGCTGCAAATAGCTTAGTGGCAGTTTTGAGTTGGACATGGCATTCAATACCAATTGTGGTTTTGTATTTTGCCGCTAGTTCTTTATTTACCATTTAGCATATCCAAATCTCTTAGGGCTTGACGGACACCAACAAGCGACTTTTTAGCCTGAGCTTCTCGCATTGTTCTTCCAGAGTCGGCCTTTAGCTTCTTGGCTAAGTTATGGGCGTACCAAACACTGTCATTATCGCTTAAGCGACGTTGG
Source organism: uncultured Candidatus Saccharibacteria bacterium (assembly GCA_964652125.1). Lineage (GTDB taxonomy): Bacteria > Patescibacteriota > Saccharimonadia > Saccharimonadales > JANWIN01 > CAZFNQ01. The sequence continues at coordinate 15,164 of CAZZAE010000003.1, read as the reverse complement.
GCAGTTACCAATCTCTCACCCATAGTTTTACCTTTAATTCGTTTCTTCTTCAGGGCACTATCTAAGAGTTCGTCGGCATTCAATACTGCCTGTCCCCAAGTTTCCTTATTCGTACATAGCCGTTGAATATCTAGCCATTTTTCGCGGAATTGAACTGGCAATCTTCGCTTCTTAGCAATCCTCATCCAGATAATTACAGACGTTGAAATTAAAAATATTGCAAGAATAGCTACCCCAATGATAATTACAAGTTGCTTAGTCATAGCTTTAGTGCCTCTACTGATAAAGCAGAAGATAATAAGTTCCGATCGTGGCGAGGAGGTGCCATCAGTTGTAGTCCAACGGGCATGCCCTCTGATTTTCCTACCGGAATAGATATAGCCGGCATTCCTGTTAAATTAGCGGCCACCGTCATGACATCCATCAAATACATTTTTAGGGGATCAGCCGTGTTGGCACCAATCTTAAATGCTGTTGATGGAGCGGTTGGTCCGAGCATCAGATCGACGCTTTCAAAAGCCTTATTAAATTCGTTAATTATTTTAGTCCTAACGGTTTGGGCTTTTTTGTAATATGCATCGTAGTAGCCACTGCTGAGCACATATGTACCGATCATAATGCGCCGCTTATTCTCAATATTAAAACCCCTAGATCTGGATTTAGAATAACTAGCTTCAAGGTCATTGGCACCCTTATCACTATAACCATACTTCTGACCATCATAGCGACTTAAATTACTGCTAATTTCGGCAGGAACTAGTATGTAATAAACGGCTAAGGAAAGTGATACTGAGGGGAGACTTACTTCGATTATTGATGCACCAGCATCTTTTATGGCCTCAATAGATTGATCAATTTGCTTTTTTACTCCTGGATCCAAACCCTCACCCATGTATTGTTTGATAACACCAATTTTTTTGCCTTTAAGATTAGTCTTTAAGTCTAAGTAGCTGGAACTATCACGATCTATAGTTGTAGCATCTAGTGGGTCTCGTCCAGACATTACGTCTAATACTAAAGCTGCATCTTCGACGTTTCGACTAAGTGGCCCAATAACGTCAGTACTGCTAGCCATAGCAATAACCCCAGAACGAGAAACTAGTCCATAAGTTGGCTTATAGCCAATGGCGCCACAAAACGATGCTGGTTGGCGAATAGAACCACCGGTGTCAGTACCAAGTGCAAAAGGAGCCATATCGAGCATGATTGCAGCGGCCGAACCACCTGATGAGCCGCCTGGTACATGGTTTTTATCATGAGGATTGTGAGTAGTAAAAAAATCACTGTTTTCCGTACTGGATCCATGGGCGAAAGCATCTAGGTTAGCTTTTGCTACGCAGATGGCACCTTCAGATTCAAGTTTGTCTATTGCCGTGGACTGATACGGCGCATCAAAGTTTTTTAACATATTACTGGCGGCGGTGGTATTGGCTCCAAAAGTTAGAAAATTATCTTTAGCAATAAAAGGTACACCAGCTAATCGGCCAGCGTTTTGTCCGGATTTTATCTTTTTATCAATTTCCTCGGCTCGTTCAAGGGCACGTTTTTCGGTAGTATCTATTATTGCTTTGAAACTAGACTTTGAATCTATAATTTCAAGGGCCTTTTCAACATTTGATCTAGCTGATATCTTGCCAGACGCTGTCTGTTTGGCAATGTCAGCAAGACTTGGCCAAAAGCTCATGTTAGAGTACTCTCTTAACTTTTATGTAGTCGCCCTCTAAAGTAGGTACATTCTTTAGTAAAGCTTTTTGATTGGCACCATAATTAATTGGTTCATCACTCCTGGTGACATTTTTTAGTCCAGTAACTTGGTATGTTGGCTCAAGCTTTTCCCCATCAACCGATTGGAGTTGTTCTACATATGCCAATATTTCACTTATCTCTCCACTAAATTGTTTAATTTCATCAGGAGATAAATCTAGCCTCGCAAGTTTGGCCAATTTCAATATGTCAGTTTGAGTCAGTCTCGCCATTTCATAAAATTATAGCAGAGTTCGTTCCTTGGAGCAGGATATACTTGACAACTAAATTAGTTAGTCTTACGATAAACATAAGAACTAGGAAAATAATAAAAATGGCAGCAACCGCGTTTATGTTACCGGAAGTTAGCCCGACCCAACCCGCCGAGCATTTGAGAGAAGTAGCCACTGCTAGTGTCTCGCCTATTTCGGAAGAAGTTTTGAGCCCTAATTTATTAGCTGCTGCACGAATTGTAGGAGAAAAGGCTGTTTTTGATGCCCTTTTTTCGGTTTTATATGCCGGACAACGCCTTACCATTGAGCTTAATAAGCCTCTCGATGAGAGAAAAAAAGATTTCATTAGTTTTCTTCACGCAGAACGATTGGTTGAACTATGGTCTCTCGATGTATCCGAATTACCACCTTGGCCAGCAATAGAGCCAGAAGCTCAACTTGTAAGCACAATCGTTTTATAGCTTAGTCTTTATATCCGCGATTATGTCTCTAAGTTCAGCCGCTGTTTCAAATTGAAGGTTGGCAGCTGCCAGATCCATCTGAGAAGTTAAATCTTTTATGAGATGTCCGTACTCATCTTTAGGAATTTTCTTTAGATCAAGCTTAGCCTTCTTGGCTTCTTCAGGCAGGTCTGGACGTAGGCCCTTTTCAACCGATTTGCTGATTCCCGTAGCTGTAATACCGTGCTTTTTGTTATATTCTTCTTGTATTTTGCGTCTGCGATTTGTTTCGCTGATAGCCCTTTCCATACTGCCAGTGATTCGATCTGCGTACATTAGTACTCGGCCCTCGACGTGTCTGGCCGCCCGGCCAATTGTTTGTATCAATGCTTGCTCACTGCGTAAAAAACCTTCTTTATCTGCATCTAAAATGGCTACTAAACTAACTTCCGGTAAATCTAGTCCCTCTCGCAGTAAATTGATTCCAACCACCACGTCATAAATACCAAGTCTTAAATCTCTCAAGATATCAGTCCTATCCAATGTTTCGACATCACTATGCAAGTAGGTAACCTTAATATTCGATTCCTTCAGGTAATCCGTTAAGTCTTCAGACATCCGCTTAGTCAGAGTTGTCACAAGCACTCTCTGGTGCTTATCTACCGTAGCTTTTATCTCGCTAATAAGATCATCAATCTGGCCTTTTATTGGGCGGACATCAATACTGGGATCTAAAAGTCCAGTTGGCCGAATTACTTGCTCTGCCGGTTTGGGACTTCGTGATAATTCAAAATCGGCTGGAGTAGCACTGACGTAGACCACTTTATTCATATGCCTTTCAAATTCGGTAAAAGTAAGTGGTCGGTTATCCAAGGCACTAGGTAAACGAAATCCGTAGTCCACCAACACTTCTTTACGGGCTCTATCACCGTTATACATGCCTCGGACCTGGGGAATTGTCATATGCGATTCGTCAATAAAGAGCATGTAATCATCAGGATAGTAATCAAGTAAGGTGGCTGGCTGTTCACCTGGCTCACGGTTAGTTAAGTAACGACTGTAGTTTTCGATTCCCTTCACAAATCCAGTTTCTTCCATCATTTCAAGGTCAAATCGGGTCCTTTGCTCTAAGCGTTGAGCTTCTAGTAATTGATTATTCTTTTTAAAAAACTTTAGTCGTTCGTTCAGTTCATCTTCAATTTGACCAAGTGCGGACTTGAGCTTATCTTGAGGAGTTACGTAGTGAGAGCTTGGGAATATTTTCAGTTCATTTAAGTTTCCAATTATTTCACCAGTTAGCGGATCTATACGCGTCATTTTATCAATTTCATCACCATAAAGTTCAATCCGGTAAGCGGTTTCCTCTCCTGCCGGGAAGATATCTACAACGTCACCCCTAACCCGGAAGTTACCTCGGGCAAAATCAAGATCATTGCGGTGATATTGAATATCGGTCAGCTGTCTTAGCAATTTATCGCGTAGTCGCCGTTCACCCTTTTTTAAATGAACTGCCATGTTTCCGTAATCTTCGACAGAGCCTATGCCATAAATGCAACTTACACTTGCGACAATAATGACATCACGCCGCGTTAGCAAGGCATCAGTCGCTGCGTGGCGTAATCGGTCAATCTCCTCGTTAATCTGACTATCTTTTTCTATATAGGTATCGGTTCTGGGCATATAAGCTTCTGGCTGGTAATAATCAAAGTAGCTAACAAAATAGTGCACGGCATTATTTGGGAAATAGTTTTTAAATTCACCGTAGAGTTGGGCTGCCAGTGTTTTGTTGTGGCTTAAGACTAATGTTGGTTTTTGAACGTTTTGTATTACATTGGCCATAGTAAAAGTCTTGCCACTACCAGTTACTCCTAGCAAGGTCTGCTCTTTAATGTTTTTATTCAGGTTTTGAGTTAACTTTAAGATTGCCCCAGGTTGATCGCCGGTTGGTTTATAGTCACTCTTTATCTGGAATTTAGCCATCCTCTAATTGTAACAAAGTACAACTAAGAGAGTTACTAGAGTATTTTTAGTTTTAACTTAAAATATTAGTTTAAATGTAAATATCTTTGTATTGTTGATGCTCTATATCCAAGATATTAATAAGTTGGGTTAATATATCCTTGGCATTATCACCAAATATTGCATCTTCGCCTGGTTCACGGCCGGCGGCTTTGATAACATCACCAATATAATCTCCAGTACCGCCAGCTCCACGGAGAAAACCAATAGGTGTCCGAGTCTCGAGTGCCAAGACAGCTTCGTGCAGAGTACCTAACCGCCCACCAATACTAATGACAGCATCACTGGAGTTAATCAAAAAAGCATCTCGGCCGACATAGTGCATGCCAGTATATAAGATTGCATCGAACGGTCTGGTTGGAAGACGGTACTTCATAACATGTTCAATTTTACTGCTAGCGGGACTAATGCCCAGGCTCATAACACCACCAGCTTGCTTATAAGCAACCGCCGCTTCGTTAGGCAGACCAATAGTTGCTCCCGTTAATAAAGCATGACCTCCCTTAGCAATTACTTCTCCTGCCTCTTGGGCCAGTCGTTTACCAATTATGGAACTTTTTCCTTTAGCAGCGCCGGATACACAAATCTGGTACATTTTAAAATAGGCTCCGTAAATTCTCAATCATAAGTTTCGGATCAGCAATTCCATTGTCCAGTTGTTTAACGACTTGTTCTTCAATTGATTCTTGTCCAAGATAGCGCACGAATATCTCACTGGTTAAATTATCTTGAAAATTTTGGCTAGATTGCTGCCCATAAGGCAAAGAATTACAAAAACTGACTGCGTTATCTCGCAGTCCAAATGGTACTGGCCGACCATCGTGCATAACGGCAACATGGTCCAAATCTTGCCAAAACTTTAAAGCTGGCTCTAGAGTATAAAGAATATCTTCCGCACTTTTCCAAGCCAGGTCATCCGGTTGAACGTGAGGCTCGAAAACTTCCGGATGATTAATATTACCCTTGCCGAAGTGTTGTTGGATTACACGCCAATGAACTGGTTGGCCAGCAACGGTTGCAGTATTCTTTGGATCCCGAGCAATAGTATTAATTACGATATTGGCAAAATGGGGTTTGACCTGCTGAAGTTTAAAAAACGCGCTGTAGAGACGCAGTTCGTTAATATAATGTATTAAAAGCGGTAAAACAGTGATACTAACACCTTGTAATCTATCCACGGGCATCGGCAAAACCGCTATTACCCCCATTTCCTTAAGAGAGGCTATATTATGATGATGGCTATAAACAAAATCTTGAGATAAGTCTCCCCACTTGTCAGATGTCATAGCGATAATACTAATATCTCTGGTTTCAAAATCATTGGGTTGGAGTTTTTTGTAACTGGTAATAAATCGGTTTAACCAACTGGCTGATTCGGCAAACCTAAGCGAAGCATAAAGCTCATCAATATCTTCACGCTTTAACATAGAATCTATTGAGCGATAGCCAAGATGCTTCATTACTTTTTTAGGTGGCGTAGTTTTAAGTAGTCTCTTAGCAGAACTGTGTTTCAGGGCCCACGATGATTTGATAATTGGCAAGTTTTTAACAGCAGCAATAAGTCGGGGGATTAGATCCGCTACATCAGTGGGGTCATCACCGCCGACAGCCTTGGTTAGAAAATCATTGTGTTTTTGTACCAGAGATTGCAGGGCATGGTAGAGCTCACGACCATTAGTGTCGTTAGGATCAAGACCAAGCTCCTTAATTTTGAGATGGGCGTTTTTAGTAATATCTGCTGATAGTCTGACATCAATATCCGGATGGCCACTTTCTGTCTCCAGGTGTTGAAGAACACTGGTAAAACTTGGCTCCGGGGCAGCCAGCAATTCCGATAACATCCTCGTCATACTTACAATAAGATTAGCATAAGGAGTAAGCGGTCACAATCAAAAGTTGGTTGGTTTGTACCACTCTGGCGCTTTTTTTAACAGCTCTTCGAGTTCGTCTTCGCCTAGTAGACCGCGCTGGGCACCTACCTGCTGAACGACACTCATTGAGTTAATAGGTGCGAGTTGCAACGCTCCTTCAATGGTGTTGCCCTTAATAAGTGCAGCTACAAAAGTTGAAGCAAAGGCATCACCAGCTCCTGTACGTTCAAATGGCGGTTTGGGATCTGGATAAAGTGGCATTTTAAAGCGGTTGTTTCCATCACTGGCATAGGCACCATCGGGTCCATCTGTTACAACCACTATTTTTGGTCCGAGTGCATGGAGATGATCAATTAAATTATTGACGTCACTATGTTTGCCTCCGCCCACTAAAGCTGCTTCTTCACGGTTGAGTATTAAAACTTCACTACGCCTGTAAATACGGTGCAAACGGTCTACGCCAGCTTCCATTTGAAAAGTTCCAGGTTGAAAAGCAAGTTTAACTTCATCATGTTTATCAAGCCAGGAAGCCAACTCGTCATGAAAATCCATAGCTTTTTTGCTGATGGAGCTAAAATATATCCAGCGCGGTATTTCATTGGCTCTTAAATGAGGCCAAAAGTACTCATATTCCTCGTGCTTTATTAATATTGTGCGTTCTTCCTTGTACCACAGTACATAATGATAATTACTAACTTTATCTGGGTTAATGTGCACAAATCGGCTATCGACTTTATTTTTATGCAGTGCCCTTATCATATCGCGGCCATAATGGTCTTCGCCAACATTGGTCACAAAAGAACTTTTCAATCCCAGTCGAGCGAAACTTACAGCAGCATTGGCAGCATTTCCAACGGCCGGTATAACTTCTGAGTGGTCAAAAGGGACTTTAGTGCCAAAGGGCATAGCTAGCCAATCACCATTTTCATTGGCATAAGTATGAGCCTGATCATCAAAGAGCTTTATAAAATTATCTGTGACAATGTCGCCGACTGATATGACGTCTGGTTGAGGTATGCTCATCCCACCACTTTCTGTTTATATTATTGACTCAGTAATTGTGCCACAAATACTGCGATAAACGCAATCCGCTTATGGCTGGGCTTTGCCTGCGGAATTAAACATATCTATCTTGCTCTCCACCACGGCTTGGACTGCACCAATGACAGTATCCATTAGTTTTACAACGGCAAACTCACTGGGATTATCGGCTAGAACTTTTTCAAGTGTTTTACGGTAGGCAATTCGCATGTCGGTATTAATATTTACTTTAGAAACACCTATCTTAACTGCCTCAATAAAGTAATGTTCTGGTGTGCCGCTACCACCGTGCAAACTAATATTACAAGTTAAGGCTTGGCGAATTCGCTGTAGTAGTTCTAAATCTAAGACTTTGGGAATTGGATAATGACCATGAAGATTTCCAATTGCTGCGGCATAGGTATCTATGCCTGATTGATCGACAAAGTTCTTAGCCCCTTCTGGAGTGCTAAATGTCTTTTTAATTTCCTCATAGTCAAAAGCTTTATCAAAGACATTAGATCCTCCTCCAAAATAGTGGGGTTCGCTCTCCACTAATGCACCAGTCTTCTTGGCTGCCTCTACTACTTTTTTAGTTTCGGCAATTATTTCCTGCTCGGTAGCATCATGATTAGCCTGGGAAATATCAATGTGAATAAATTCAAATCCGGCTTCAATTCCGTCTATGGCATCTTGCACAGATGGCGAATGATCAAGGTTTATATAAATTTCAAGCCCAAATGCCGTTTTATAGTTATTGACCATGTCTCGAACATTGTTGAGTCCCATAAGATCAACTTCACCTTTGCTGACTTCCACAAGCACTGGTGAGTTTTTAGCTCGAGCAGCTTTGGCAACTGCTATTAAGGTTTCTTGATTATCTAGATTAAAAGCCCCCAATGCAAAATGTTCATCCCTTGCCCGTTGCATGGCAGCTCGAGCTTTTTGACAACTTAATTTTGTTTGTTCTAAAGTTTGCGGCATTATTTAGTTCCTATGTTTATGTGTTAATTCGTGGGCCGCTAAAGCAATGTGCTTAGCAGTCAGACCAAAATGCTCTAATAATTCTTCAGGGTTGCCAGATTCTCCAAAGCGGTCCCGCATTCCAATCCGGCGCATGGGTACCGGGTGTTCTTCGCCTAGTAGTTCTGCCACGGCTCCACCCAGACCACCGTTAATTTGACCTTCCTCAGCCGTTATTACCATTCCAGTTTTACGCACACTGTTTAGTATTGTCACTTTATCGAGCGGTTTAATAGTTGGTACATGGATGACTTCAAGGTCGATACCATCTTTAAACAATTTTTCAGCAGCCAGTAGTGCTTGATAGGTCATAGTTCCTGTACTGACAATTGTAATATCACTTCCCTGAGCGTAGACATATGCTTTCCCGATCTCAAATGGAGTTTTGGGAGTGCTAATGATAGGCGTGGCTTCGCGGGCTAAGCGCATATAGGTTGGGTGCTCTTTATCGGCCGCCATAGCCAGAGTTGCCCGTTCAGCTTCTAAACTATCGCCTGGAGCAATTACTACCATGTTTGGCAGAGCTCTCATTAGGGCAATATCTTCCAACATTTGATGGGTGGCTCCGTCTGGGCCAACTGACACACCGGCATGGGAACCAATAATTTTTACAGGTTGGTTATTTAGGGCAATGGTAGTCCGAATTTGTTCCCAGTTTCTACCAGGGCTAAATGCAGCATAACTACTAACAAATGGAATTTTGCCTTGAGCTGCTAGACCTGAACCAATTGTGACGAGATTTTGCTCGGCGACTCCAACTTCTATAAAACGCTCAGGATATGCCTCCTTAAATAAATGCATTTGCGTCGATTCGGTTAAATCAGCACAGGCGGCGACTACATCCTCGAAAGTTTGACCAGCTTTTAAAAGTCCACGACCAAAGCCTTTACGAATCGGTTCAGTTACTAAATCTTTACTTGTAATATTATCAACTAAATGGGTATCCATTATTGATGCTCCGACTTTATCTTGCCCTTTAAGGTACGGAGCTCAAGTAAAGCTGTTTTGGCTTCTGCTTCATCAGGTGGTTTCCCGTGCCAGTGGAAATCGTATTCCATAAAATCTACGCCTTTACCAGGAACTGTGTGAGCCAATATCATGGTCGGTTTTTCTACAATTGCGCGGCCCATGGCATAGGCATCGATTATTGCTTCCATATTATTGCCATCTATTTCGATAACGTGCCAACCAAAAGCTTCCCACTTTGCCTTCAAGTCCTCTAGCGGCATTATGGATTCAGTTGGTCCGTCAATTTGTATATTATTTCTATCAGTCAGGGCTATAACATTATTTAGTTTGTATTTAGCACATAACATAGCTGCTTCCCAGACATTTCCCTCATCTTGTTCTCCATCGCTCATGACGACATATACCCAACGGAACTTGTCTTTGTTCATGCGCAAAGCCAAAGCCATACCTGCGGCTTGGCTGAGCCCACAACCAAGTGGTCCACTGGTAGTTTCCAGGCCAGGAAGGCGCTGTCGTTCCGGATGACCCTGCAGTCGTGATCCTAGTTTTCGAAGTGTCATTAGTTCGCTTCGTTCAAAGTAACCAGCATTCGCCATGGTGGCATATTGCACCGGTACACAATGACCATTACTCAGCACCAAGATATCGCGCTGATCCCAATTAGGTTTGCCAGGATCGTGTTTTAAAATGTCAAAATAAAGAGCCGTAAAGACATCAGCCAGACCGAGTGGTCCGGCACTATGACCACTACCCGCTTCTAGGAGCATCTTAATAATATCCTCACGGATCTGGGTAGCTTTGAGCTCTAGCTCCTCAATTGTAAGTTTTTTAGCCATTATTAACTGCTTGTACCAGTACTTCTAGTCTAGCATAAGCATCATGGGGATGTGGGGCTCGTTGCAAGAATCCACCGACGTTTAGGACATCAACACCACCAGCTACTAATTGCTGCGTATTTAGCTCGTTGATACCGCCGTCCCAACCAATCTCAATTGCCGGATTGATAACTTTAATGGCTTGAACTTTCTCCAGTAGATCTAGGTCAGCCTGGCCGCCAAAACTGCCCAATTGTCCACTGAATATAAGGACATGATCAATTGTGTCTAGTACCGGTTCAATTTTTGACACCGGTGTGTCTTTTAAAAGAGCCAATCCAACCCTAATGCCTTTATCTTTTAGAGTTTCTGACAAATTATAAAAATCTCCATCAGCCTCAGCGTGCACTATTACTAAGTTTGGGTTTAATGCTACCAAAGAAGCTAGTTGATCATCTGGGTTTTGATACATGAGATGTATATCAGCTGTTACGCCGACTGGCCACCAAACACTTTCAATTCCTACCGATTTATGGGGCGCAAAAACTCCATCCATTAAATCAATTTGAATCCGCTTAGCAAACTTAGCTACCCGCTCCATCTGCTGCCTATAAGTGTGTTCATTACCGGCTAAAACTGTTGGACATATAATCGCCATAATTAACCTAGCTCATCTAGCTCTTTATTTCGACGACGAAAGCGTCTGGCATCAGCAAAAGAAGTAGACAGCCAAGTTATCGCAATTTGGTTAGCTTTATCTTTCTTTAAAATATCTGCTGGTAGGCAAAGTACGTTGCTATCATCATCATTGCGACTACTCTTCGCTGCCGCTGCGTCATAGGCTAGGGCCGCTCGTATTCCTCGAAAGCGATTGGCAGCAATGCACATACCCTGGCCACTACCACATAATAGGATGCCACGAGGGTCTGGATCATCACTTGCCAGCACATTAGTTGCCACCCTACCCGCAAATTGCGGAAAGTCATCCTCGGGGTTTAATTGTTTATCACCCTCATCGACTACGTCATATCCTGAACGCTGCAAAAACTCCACTAGATCTTTTTTTAAGTAAAACCCTCTATGATCAGCGCCAATATATATTTTCATAGACTTTTGTTCCTTTAGTTGGTGGCAATGGGAATGGCGGTTATAGGAGCTGGTGTGGCCGGCTCTTCTGACTTTGGTTGCAGTAGTCTACCAGCATCGGCAACTATTTCAACTAGACGGTTGGAGTAACCCCATTCATTGTCGTACCAAGCAACGACTTTAAGCATGTTACCGCCAACAACGGCAGTTAGCTTAAGATCAACTATAGCTGAGTGGGTATTACCAATGAAATCACTGCTTACAAGTTCTTCTTCTGTTACGTCCAGTATTCCTTGAAAGTAGGTATTTTTTGCAGCTCGTTTAAAAGCTTCGTTGACAGTTTCAACTGTTACGGGGCTTTTGGTAATAATTACAAAATCACTCAATGATACCACTGGTGTTGGTACTCTAATACTTAGACCGCCAAATATTCCTACTAGTTCTGGCATGGCTTTAGCCGCGGCAATAGAGGCTCCGGTTGTCGTTGGAACAATGTTTTCAGCAGCACTGCGAGCTTCGCGCAAATCCTTGGCCGGGGCGTCTTGCAATCGTTGGCTAGCAGTATAGCTGTGAACGGTCGTCATCATAGCTTTTTCTATACCAAACTCACTATGAATTACTGCTGCCACTGGAGTGATGCAGTTGGTAGTACAACTTGCATTACTGATAATATCTCCGCTAGTGGCTAGTTTGTCTTCATTTACTCCCAGTACTATCGTATCGGCACCTTCGCCTTTAGCAGGCGCTGAGATTACGACTTTTTTAGCACCGGCATCGATGTGAGCTTTGGCTTTAGCTGGATCGACAAAAAAACCAGTAGATTCAATTACGACATCAATTTTTAAATCGCGCCAAGGTAGTGCGGCAGGGTCCTTTTCGGCCAAGACTTTTACTGGTTTGCTGTCGACAATAATGTTTTGCTCGTCAAAATCGACTTTATGTTCATAACGACCGTAATTGCTATCGTATTTAAGTAAATGCGCTAGCGTCTTAGTATCTGTTAAATCATTTATAGCTACAATCTCTACATCAGTTCGCTCAAACGCTACCTTAAAAGCGTTTCGACCTATGCGTCCAAAACCATTTATTGCCACCCTTATCTTCATTTTAACCTCGTTTTAAGCATTAGTAGTTTTCAAGACAATTGTATAGATATTCCACCCCGTTCGCAACTGTAAACTTGGCAAAGATACTACTTCTTGTACCGACCAATGGACTCGGCGATAATTTTTTTGGCATCTTCAATATCGCCCCAGCCCAAGACTTTGGTTGAACCAGGTTTTTTAAGATCCTTATAGTGGTTAAAGTGGTGGGCAACTTTTTGCTTCCAGCGTTCACCTAAATCATCAACTGTTTTTACTTGATCGCCACTGTTACGGTCATCGGCCGGCACTACGACTATTTTATGATCGTTATCTCCATCATCAACGAAGTTCATCACACCAATAACTTTAGCTTCTAGCCATACACCTGTAGTCAGTGGTTCGTCGGTAACAATCAAGGTATCCAATTCATCACCATCATCATCTAGCGTTTGGGGTATAAATCCGTAGTTACATGGCTTAGCAAAAATCCCAGGCTCTACTCTGTCAAGCACAAAAGTCGCTCGTTCTCGGTCCCATTCAATCTTCATAGTCGAACCCTTAGGTATTTCAACGACCGTATTAACGACACCGTTGGTGTAGTCACCTGGCGTTAAAGTCTTATTAAAATCAGTCACTTTTTGTCCTTTCGTTCGGGTGTAATTTACTTGTAATATTGTACACTAAGTTGTTGAGAGTATAAGTCCAAAAAGGGTAACAATGCTAGAGGTAACACTAGACCGCACTCATCAAGAAAATTATAATGTCAGAACTTTTTGGTTTTTGCCAAATCGGCCACTTAGATATAGTGCTGGTCAGTTTATTGAAATGTTTCTGCCACACGATAACCCCGATGAACGCGGCGTTAAACATTGGTTTACGTTGTCATCAGCACCAACTGACAAATTAATTAGTATTACAACTAAATATGCGGGATCAAAAAGTAGCACTTTCAAAAAAACTCTATTTAGCCTAAAGCCTGGTAGTAAGATTAAGATTGTTGAACCAATGGGAGATTTTGTATTGCCCAAAGATAAATCAATTCCACTCATTTTTATAGCTGGTGGCATGGGACTGACACCCTATCACAGCATAATAAAGTGGCTGATTGAAGTAAAAGAACGGCGTGAAGTGCAGGTCTTACTGGCCTTCAACCAACCAAAAGATATACTTTTTGAAGATTTATTTAAAAGCTATGGTGCTGAGGTTCAGGTAATAGTTAGCACACCAACACCAAGTTGGCAGGGTTTAGTTGGTAAATTATCTGCTGACAAGATAATCGAATTGACTGGAGATTTTGGCGACAAACGCATCTACGTGTCAGGACCCGAACCTATGGTGGAAGCCCTAGAAACGGATATTTTGGCCCAAGGAGTTAATAAATCCAATTTGGTCCTAGACTTTTTCCCCAACTACACAGCCGATTTAAAATAATTATCCCGTAGTCACGGTTGCCATCATGGGCTCGTGCTCCATCATGCGGCCTTCTAAATATTGGCGGATCATTAAAGCCGCGGTTGCACCTTCACCCACTGCGCTAGCTACCTGCATAGTGGCCCCGCTTCTGACATCACCAGCCGCAAATACTCCTGGCATATTTGTAGCAAGATGCAGATTGGTTTTAACGAAGCCAATTTCGTCAAGTTCAATATTCTTTAAGAATTGAGTGTTGGGCATTAATCCAACGAAAACGAAGACTCCATCAGTTAGAAATTCAACTTTTTTACCACTTTCAGTACCAATTACTTTTAATACTTTTCCACCTTCGCTCACCGGCTTGTCGCCAACAATTTCATCAGTGGTGACGCCCAAATGTACGCTGATTTTTGGATTTTTCTCTAGCTCATGCAAAAGCACATCGCTGGCCTTGAGTTGACTTCGTACCAACATATCTATATGACTGGCGAACCGAGTTAAAAACAAGCTTTCCTGGACGGCGGAATTACCACCACCTATAACTACCAATTTCTTATCACGGTAAAAGGCACCGTCACAAGTCGCACAGTAATGCACTCCCCTTGCGTAATATTCTTTTTCGCCTGGAACGCCTACTTTTTTATAATCGCTTCCAGTAGCGATCAATACTGACTTAGCTCGAAAGTCACCAACATCAGTCTTAATTAGCTTGGTATTTTTCTCGTCTACAATTTCTTTGACATCACTATACTCAAACTGGGCACCGAAGCGCTCGGCTTGAAGACGTAAATTTTCAGACAAGTCCAAGCCGGAAATACCTTTAGGAAAACCGGGATAATTATCAACCCAATCAGTTACAGCGGCAAGTCCGCCAATTGGACCTTTTTCGATCATAAGTGTAGTCAAATCCTCACGGGTAGTGTAAATAGCTGCACTGAGTGCAGCTGGTCCCGCTCCAATCATAATTACATCCCAAACTTTTGGCGTTGTAGTTTGTGTTTTACTCATAAGTTCCTCTTTATTCTACTAGCGTCATCTCTCAGCGCCAAATCACAAGCTAAATCAATATTGAAAGCTCACTCGTCCCAGTCAAAACTAGTGGTCTAATTATTTGTAGCTATCTATTAGGCAACAGCGGGAGCGAGTTTAGCTAAGTTATAGCCAACTATTACTTCCTGGCTGTCATCTTGTTTGGTAACAATAGTTACGGGGACTGCCAATTGGCCACTCATTTGCATTGCCTCGGCTTGGCGGTCTGGATTTTCGTCTAAATTAACTTCATCGTAAGTGAAGCCCTTAGCGCCCAACCAACGCTTTACCATTACACAGTAAGCGCAAGTATTAGTAGTGAAGATAGTTATACTTTTGGCCATGAATAGTTCCCCTTTTTAAGCTTTTTTCGTTTGTTTTATTTGTTAATACGTTCTTGTGTACTCAGTATAGGTAG
>CAZZAE010000002.1:0-52283 GCA_964652125.1 uncultured Candidatus Saccharibacteria bacterium | reverse complement strand
GCAGTCGGCTCATAACCGATTGGTCCCTGGTTCAAATCCAGGCGCCCCCACCAAACTAGACTTTAGATTAAACTTCTTATATCACTTCATTACGAATAGATTGTAAATAAACAAATCTGTTAAATTGCCATCGAACAAGTTGCGGCTATTTTCGAATTCTGGTGGAAGGCAGAGTAAACAGTAACTGTGTAGGTTCCCGGATAAAGTGCATACAGTGAAGAGAAGTTAAAGTTACCCGAACCGTCCGTCCAGGTACTCGTACCTGCGGACCCACCAGTTCCTTGTTGAATGGTAAGAGGATAAGCTGTGTTTGGGGTGTACCCAGTTCCTGAAATCACAAGTGGTTTGCCAACACCTGTACTACTTACAGAACAAGTAGCGTTTTTAGGAGTTGATGCTGCGAAAGAGGGACGTAAAAGAGCTGCCCCAGCAACCGCAAAGGCTAATACCGACAAAACTAGAGAAAGTTGCTGAAATGAATTCTTTTTAGATGATGCCATGATCTTTAATCCTTTTAATTTATGTTTTTAGCTTATGGTTAAAGCATACTCTTTATGATATACGTGTCAATATGACTGTTCAATACAAGCTGATGTTATCCAACATCTGACAAAAACCTGCCTAACTAAATGAGCAAGAATGAACTATGTATAGCCATGATCCCAAAAACATCTACCCAGATCCACGATAAACTCTTTGATTTCTGTGCAACTTGAGACATTGTAAATACAGTTAATTTAGTAATAATGCTGGAATTTCAGCCAGATTATCAACTATAAAATCTGGAATAACAGCTTCAAGTTCTTTCCTCGTGCCAAAGCCGTGGGTGATCCCTATAGTAATAGCAACATTAGCGGCTTTACCTGCTTGAATATCCACTGCTGCATCTCCTAACATTGCAGCTTTTGCAGGTTCTACCGAAAGCATACCAAGAGCTTTTAATAGTCCTTCAGGGTGTGGTTTATGTTTAACTACTTCATCCCCTTGCACCACCGCATCGAAAAACTCAAGCACTCCGGCATCTTCAAGCGAAGGTACTAAGTGCCCCTTTCGACTACTAAATACTCCCATTTTAAGACCAGCTTTTTGCAATTCAGACAACATCTCTTTAAGTCCTTCATAGGGCTCGATTAGATGTAGTCTTTCTAGTTGAAATTGATGATGAGTATCCATTAGTAATTCAAGCTCGCCATTAGGGACAAGTTTTGCATATGAATCGGGTAGGGAGCGTCCAACTAAACTTGAGATAATCGTTCTGTTGGGAATTGTATGACCGTGAATAGCGAGACTATGTTCAAATGCTTGAAAAATAAACTCACGAGTATCAAGCAACATCCCATCTACATCAAAAATTGCTGCTTCTATTTGTTCTGACATGAGGTCATTGTAGCTAGCTCACCTGAGCACAGCAAGCTTAAGTACCGTAATTAATTAAACAATTAATAATACGCCAACAAAACAGATTGCGGCAGCGGCAGTTTTTACCCAAAGTCTCTTGCGCTCATGCAAAAATATAACCGCAAGCAAAATAGTAACAATTATTGTGGTCTGTTGGAGTGGCGCAATTAAACTCACATTACCTCGCTGATAAGCTGTCAATAAAGTAACAGCAGAAATACTAAAGAACACTCCAAGCAATATCATTCTTGTAAATTTAGTTCCCCTGAGAAATGGTTTCATGTCTTTTACGGCTTTGGGGTGGGTAGCTAATACAACTAGAGAAGGACCCGCGAAACTTAATGCTGTCCACGATGCAGCATCTGCATGTCTACCTACGTAGGCCCAAGTAGCCGTAGCAAAACCAAACAAAAGTCCTGTTAGTAACCCAAGCAATACACCACTATCGAATTTAAAAGCACCTTTACGTTCAGCTAAAATACCAACACTTGCAAAGATAAACAAAACCCCTATTATTTGCATTGCAGTTAGATGTTCATGGAACAAAATTAATCCCATAAACATGGTCCAAATAGCATTTGTAGCAAAGAGAATTGTGAAAATTGAAGCTTCCACTTTTTGAAGTGTTTTGGCATAGGCAATATGTCCAGCACCATATAGTAGAACTGTTACAGTGATTGCAAACCAATATTTGCCGAAGTTAGGCATATGAAAACCATGCACAATGGCATACATAGCAACCAGAATTGCAACAAGGCCCTGAAATACCACTACATATGCAAAAGGGTCACTTTTGTCATTGTGCAAAAGTAGTCGCTGTAACAATACAGAAATCGAAAGAGTAACAACACTTATTGCGGTCAAAAGCTGCCAAGCCATATTGCATTTATAGTACACTAACCAGTTCTATGAAGCATTTTTAACAGTTCAGTTGTCGACTCTGCACTCATGAGCTGCTCGCGTAGCTCCTTTGCCCCGTCAAACCCTTCTACATATATCTTACAAAATTTATTAAGCGTATGAATTTTTCTCTCACCCGTGCCCCATGTTTTAGCAAATAGCTGCACGTGCTTTTTATACAGATCAATTTTTTGCTGTTTAGAATATCCTTCCCAAGGACTGGATTTGGCAAATACAAATGGATCACTGAAGATACCACGAC
Source organism: uncultured Candidatus Saccharibacteria bacterium (assembly GCA_964652125.1). GTDB lineage: Bacteria > Patescibacteriota > Saccharimonadia > Saccharimonadales > JANWIN01 > CAZFNQ01. The sequence goes on along the minus strand of CAZZAE010000002.1, from coordinate 49,723 downwards.
CAATCATAATGCCGTCAAGATTATGTTTTTTAGCTAGTTTTTCACCTTGATCTCGGTTCATTACGTCACCGTTGCCAACTATTAAAGTGGCAGGGGAGAGTTTGTCGCGTAACCCACGAATCTTTGCAATCGCTTGCCAATCTGCTGGAACTTTACTAAGTTGTTTAGCGGTTCTACCGTGAACAGTTAACATGTTAAGTTTATACCCGAGTAAAAACCCATGCCATGTGTAGTCAATCTCTCCCAACCCCAGACGAGTTTTAACGCTAACAGGGAAGTCAGGTCCAACCCCTTCCCTAACGGCTTGAATTATCTCCCCCGCTAATTCCCTGTTATTAACCATTGCTATGCAGCAGCCGTTTTTTACTACGGCTTTGACGGGACATCCAAAGTTAATGTCTACCCCGTCATATCCCATCTTGACTATTTCTTTTGCGGTTTTATAGAAGTTTTCCGGTATTTTCCCCCAAACTTGAGCAATAATTGGTCGCTCTTTGCTCGAAAATCTAAGCTTAGGCAAAAGCTTTTGTCGACCGGGACTTTGCAAGCCATCAACATTTACAAATTCTGTAATAAATAAATCCGGTGCAGCATATTCTGCCACAATTTGGCGAAAAACTGTGTCGGTAACATCATCCATTGGCGCCAGTACAAAAAATGGATTAGGTGTTTTCAAGCCGTAATTGTTCAGAAACTTCCCTTTCTTTTTCTTTGCGTCTTTGCTCATCGACAGCCAAAATGTCTGCCGTAACTTCGGGGTGATCCCGTTGGTATTTCCTGGCTTCTTCTATTTTTGTAGATATTAATGCCCACTTATGTCCATAATATTCCTGAGCTAGCAACATCATTTCCCTGAAATTTTCCAATCTTTCAGTTTTAGTTCCACTAATATATAAACGCTTTTGGATAATTTGCTTAGCTCTAGCTGTCATTTCATCTGACCATTTCCTTTTCCTGCCAATTGCATCCAGCATATCATCGAAGACAGTTGTCCTGAGTTCTTCAAAACGTTCACTTACGGTTCTTTTGGTACCTCGAGACAAATAAAAATGATTATCTTCGGTCATTTCAATGAACTTTTTAATAAGTTCCTGTTTTGGCAAAATTCTTTCTTTGAGCAGTTTTTCCATGTCAGACTGCCGATCCATAACTGCTCTCATGGCACCACGATTAGCCGTTTTAATATCTTCAGGGCTACGAGCCCGCGCTGTTGGATCACCGGTTTCCTTGCGCAAGGTTTTATCTCGTAGTGTTAATACTCTATTTATAACGCGCTCAGCCAATTTACTTACGCTTTCCGAAGCTTCATTGTATTCATTAGGTGTTAGTGCCACTGATATAAAAGTTTCATCTGCTGCAAGATAAGAAAATGAAGATACTTCTTCTGACTGACGTCGTCTTTTTGGGATATATGGCCAAAATAGATTAGGTTGCAAGTCAGCGGCCGAAGCTCTAGCGACAATCTCATCTGGAATGTGTGTAAATTCTTCTGGGTCAAAACCGTGAAATTCTGGAGTTAGAATATGTACTAGAGCAATCCGTCTATTAGCTTCTACTCTAGACAACTGCTCTGATTGAGCTAACTCATCTATTGGAGCTTCAAATAGATGTGGGGATCCCTCCCCACTTGGAACCTCATTTTCTGGCATTTAACCTCCTTGAGGACCATAACTATAAACTATTTTACTAGTATTTTCAATTTAGATTAGGATCGTGGATCTGTTTAACGCTTCGTGCCAAATGGTCCGACAAACTTCGTGCCGCATGAGCGTTTTGCTCAGCGCTGCTGAGTATTCTTTTCCCCATTTCCGGAGCAAGGGCTCGGCCCTGATCGGTTGCTCGCGCCGCTTCTGGAGTTATTACCATTGCATCGACTTCATCAGGATGAAAAAAGCGTGGATTTTCTTCTGAATCCCAAGAAATGCCATCTTTAATAGCATCACCGAACTGATGGGTACTCATGTTATCCATTTGAACTTGGCGTAATACTCTGGGAGTTATTTTCATTATACTTACTATATCACACTAATGCTTATATTACAATGCTTTGTTATTATAATATGGCAATAAAAAACGCCCGCTACGGCGGGCGCTTAAGATGCTATTACAGCTATTTACTTGCGCTTGACTGTCAAAAAGCCGTTGCGTGGGTTCTCATTAACCTCAAAACCGTCAGGTAGGTCAGCTGCTTCTGGGCGGTTATCTTTACTGAAGTAATAAATGGTCTGCTCTTTGCCACCACGTAGAGTTACTTTCTTTGAGTTTAGGTGGTAAGTAACACCCTTTGAATTTGTGTGCTTGTATGCCATAGTTACAATCTCTCCCTCTCTTATCGTTAACTTATGTACCCCTAACATACTCTGCTTGGTTTTGGCTTGTCAACCCTGTAGTGAGTTTTTACTACACTTAACAGGGGTGAGCAATTTCATTTACACCTAAAGCCAACTAAAATTTTCCACCTTCAACTTAATCAAAAAAACAGATGTAGGCCAAAATTGTTGCACAACATCACGCTTATGCATTACACTTAATGCCATAATGACTAAAATGAGGGTGAGTAATTTATGGATTTTATAAACAGAGACGGACAAACTAATCATTCAGCTGCTGCACAAGCACACCCGGAAGCGCCGGCACATCATCATCCTGTTCCGGGTAAAAGACCAAAGGGTATGGCTTGGTTGCGCTTAACATCTATATTGTTGTTATTTTCAGCCACTATATTAGTAGTTGCTCTATTAATCTCACTAGCCATGGGCGGTACTAAAAACGAGTCAAAATTCGTAGATAGCAGTAAACTTCAAGCCGTTTTCCTAAACGGTGGACAGGTTTATTTTGGCAACATCACTGGTCTAAATGATAAGTACATAAATCTAGCTAACATTTACTACTTACGAGTAAACCAGCAAGTCCAGCCTAATTCAAAAACAACCGCTAACAGTGATGTATCACTAGTTAAACTTGGTTGTGAACTTCATGGACCTGAGGATGCAATGGTCATCAACCGCGAACAAGTAGTCTTCTGGGAAAACCTAAAGACCAATGGCCAAGTAGCTAAAGCTGTGGCAGCTTATGTCAAGCAAAATCCCAACGGCCAGCAATGTACAACCACAAGTAGCTCAAGTAACTCAAGCTCAACTAGCGGCCAGTAAAGTTTAGTCCAGTCTATTTACAAGGTTAGTATTTAACAGATTGCTACATTTCACCGCGTAAATCGTGCTTGACCCACACTTCCAGACCTAATCTGACTCCAAAGAGGATAAACAAACCTAAAGCAGCGACTAAACTCCAGCCGGCTATATCTGGTGCCCAAGTTGGAGAAGCAAAATCAAACTTATATAGCTCCTCCGGGATGGGCTGCTCTTTAACTAGGTGAGTGTTGACATAGCTTTTAATACAGGGAGCACTAGCCGGACCAGCCCGACCGTTCACAAATAAACTCTGACACGCTCGCTCAGCAGCTGTATAAACTTTGGCATTAGTAGCTGTAACCTGTTGTTTCTGAGCTGCAACCAGTCGATCATAGCGATATTTTAATTGTATTGGCGGTTTAACGCTGGAGTCAGTATTCAAGTTAGTGTTCATATGGGAGTAAATATACTCACGAAGGTTGCGGAGCGCCGTCTCAACATCTTTATTTTGCTGGTCGGCTTTAAAGACATCATTACGAAGCTTAAGCATGTGCAAATTATTCTGACGCATGCTGTAAACAGAAATGGTGCCAAAAACTAGACTCAGAGCTAAAAGATACCATGGGCTGAGCGGCCGGATTTTACCCCAGGCATAATGAACGTGTTTCTTAGCCATCTTGCTTAAGATTATACCTCTTATTAGCTGACTCGGAAGGATAAAATATGCCTAGGCTTTATAGACTTTATGGTCTTTCGTCACTAGACTAAAAAGATGCATATCTTCTTTAGTGGCATTGGCGGCGCCGGTATAGGACCCTTAGCTCTAGTTGCCAAACAAGCAGGTTTTGAAGTTTCGGGCAGTGATGATCAAAATACCAGCTATATAGACTATCTACGTAGCCATGGCATTACAGATATACATATCAATCAAAGCCGAGAACAAATAGTAAAACTTCACTTAAAAAACCCAATAGATTGGCTTGTCTACAGCTCAGCTATTAAATCTGGTAACTCAGAACTTGTCTTTGCCCGCGAACAAGATATAAAAAGTAGCAAACGCGATGAGTTCATAGTGCAACTTCTGCAAGAAAAACACCTAAAAATGGTTGCAATTGCTGGAACGCATGGCAAAACCACCACCACTGCAATGGTCGTATGGTTATTCAAGCAACTAAACGAACCTGTAAGTTACTCCGTGGGTGCTAAGCTCAGTTTTGGTGATATGGGCGAATACGCTGCCAAAAGTGAATTCTTCGTCTATGAAGCTGATGAATTTGACCGTAATTTTCTAGCCTTTGAACCGTATATTAGTGTTATAAGCGGAGTTAGCTGGGACCATCATGAGGTTTTCCCCACCCGCGAGGAATACCAACAAGCATTTAGAGAATTTATATCCCAAAGTAAATGGACCATCCTCTGGCAGGAAGATGCTGATTATTTAGGTCTAGTAACTGACAATAGCTTATCTATACAAGATTCAAGTGTAATAACGAATAAGAAGCATGAAATAAAGCTGGCTGGGCTCTATAACCGACTGGATGCTTGGCTGGCTATTCAGGCAGTACACGAAATAACTAATACTCCACTCGACAAGTTAATTACCATAATGGATAAGTTCCCGGGCTTGCAAAGGCGGATGGAAATGATAGCCCCTGGACTTTACTCCGATTATGCTCACACACCGGAGAAAATCCGCGGAGCTATGAGTGTAGCTATGGAACTAGCAGCGGAGAAAAATAAAGATGTTATCGTTGTTTATGAACCACTGACAAATCGACGTCAGCATTATATGAAAGACGATTATGGAGACGTTTTTAACGGTGCTAAAAAAGTCTATTGGATCCCAAGTTACTTAGCCCGTGAAGACCCAAATCAGCCTGTACTAACACCTAAAGAACTTATTAGCCATTTGAACAACAACTCCAATATAGAACCCTTTGAGCGCGATGAGAAGCTACAAAAAACCATTCAGCAACACTTAAACCAAGGTGATATGGTGGTAGCGATGGCTGGCGGCGGTGGCGGAAGTTTAGACGAGTGGATCCGCGATCAGTTTAAGAAAAACTAATAAGCTCACGCTTTTTCCCAGCCGTATTCACTGTAGACTTTACCTCGTTTAATTTCATTGAGTGTAAATCTTACTGCCGGTATCATATTCTTGGGCAAATCGTTTAAGCTTTGCCAAGCAAGCTCACTATGAACATGTGGTTCAGCGTTAAATGGTTCACCATCCCACTTGTCCGCTTCAAAATAAATATCAACCCAATCTTTTGCGTTAGAACTTGGGTCAAAGCGATGAACAGTAATTAGGTGATGTAGCTCGCCTGCTTTAACTTCTACGCCAGCCTCTTCCCGAGCCTCGCGGACAGCCGCTTGAATAAACGTTTCGCTTTTCTCAACTTTTCCTGCTGGTAAGCCCCAATAACCATCCATCCAACCAGTATTTTTTCTCAAAATACAGGCAATTTTTGAATCTCTGCGCAAAATCACGTAGCTAGCAATATAGGGTTGAGCCGTCTGAAATTTCACCTATTATCGCCTTTACCCTTGATAACTCCACGCTTTTGACGACTTGCCAGTTTCTGGATATTTAGCTGCATGATTTCTTCTAAACTCAGCCCCAGTCTATGTGCTAAAACTGCAATATACCAAACTACATCACCTAACTCTTTTTTGAATTCTTCCCTATCTTCTTTACTTACTTTGCCGTCTTTATAAGCTACAATCTTTTTCCATTTCTCAACAACTTCACCGGCTTCACCAGCCACACCCATAGCCCAAATTGTTTTGTCCATCAGGGGATCAGGATTAGTAATCGCAGTTGTTAGCGCTTTGGCTTGGTACTCATCTAAAGTCAATTTATAACTCCCTTGTCGACATCTATTTTAACAGCGCCCGGACGTAATACTTCAATTTCATCATCAATAATTTTAATAATTGTCGACGGTTCTCGATCCGCTAAATTGCCTCCGTTTACATAAAAGTCCACATTGTCATCAAAATATTGCTTAGCTTCCTCAACAGTGTTTGCAGGATCTTTATTAGCCAGGTTAGCACTTGAAGTTAAAAGTGCCCCAGTTTTAGATAGAAGATTTTGTAATTTTTTATCATTGGATACACGGATAGCAATATCTGGCAAACCCATTCGGAGATAGTTTGTTGACGCGTCAAGACTTGGGATGACCACACTGACTGCACCTGGCCAAAATTGCTCAACCGCTTTTAAGTAGCGCCGTTTAAAACCCAGATCTACTAACTGATCAATACTGGCTGCAATAACAGTGCCGGGTTTATGCTGACGCTCTTTTAATTTATAGAGTCGCTCTACAGCCTGCTCATTATCCGCTCGGCAAACAAGTCCATAGATGGTGTCAGTTGGCAAAACACCAACTCTACCATTGTTAATAAGATTTATTAAATCCTTATCATTTAAAGAGTCAAAAACTGCCGCCATAATTTATTAATAATAGCATTGAGTGATCGCTACAAGTTTATTGGGGGCTAGTTAAGTACTTCTTTTTATAGACCTAGTGAACCGTTGGATAGATCATTGCTACTAACATCATTGGAACTGTCGGCTTTAGTAATAGACTTATCGACGGAAGCGATAGTTTGGCTAACATCATTCGCCGTGACTTTGGTTGAGGTTTGCGTGGTTGCAACCGGGATATTGGTTGATTTTTTAGACTTATGATTTTTAGTGTAAAGATAGATAGCTGCGGAAGCTAGAACAACGGCAATTATAACAATTAGCACCACTTTCATATTCATGCCAGACTTTTTGGCTGGTGCAGGAGTTTGTTGCGGTGGTTGAGCGTCAGAACTGGCTTGAGGAGCTAAAGGATGTGCCGGTAAGCCTGCAGGGGCAGCTTGTGGGTCTTGAGGAGCGGAAACGGAAGTTGGATTTGGCGGCAAGGTGGATGGCACTTCTGGCGACATAGAAACATCATTAGAATCAGCCGGTGTGGTAGGCGGCATGGATGGAGCTGTTGGTTGGTTCGCGTTATCGTTAGGTGTTGGGTTGGGTTGATCTTCCATAATTAGTTAGTCCCTCCAGTTGAATTATCGGTTGATGAACTAGACTCAAGCTGAGTGCGAATAGTCATTAGCGTAGCTTTAATTGTATCTTTTACGTAAGTTTTAATACCCACAACGTCGGTAACTAAGGTATCATGATCAGTCCTAGCCGTTTCAAGTGCAGCCTGAAACCCGGTAGGATCGGCCAGACAATCAACTAGCTTAAGATCGCTAAGAGCTTGCTTGTAAGTGTCCAAATCTGTCTTATAGGTAGCGATTTTAGTGTCGAGTGTGGTCTTTTCCTGCTCTAACGTCGAGGTATCAACACTAGCTGCTTTAAGTCTAGTAATAAGTTTGTCTAGGTTCTTAGACAGCTCGGTATAGGCCTCTGTACGAGTGGTAATACTATTGCCAAATTTGTTTCTAACTTTAGCCACAACTGACTGAGCCGGTTTGCAACGTGTCTTTAGTCGAAGCTTTTGGGTCAGGGTCAGGTTAATTTTTAGATCACTTTTAAACTTTTCAATGCGGTCGTGCCTAGCTTGTGTCTCAGCTTCAGTTTCTGTAGTGGTGGTGTCAGTTGATGTATTGCTGGAAGTTTCCGCCATAACTAGCGGAGTAGCGACTAGCGATCCGGCAATAATGGTCGCCCCGGCAAGGTATCGTAAACTATATTTCATAATTTGAAGTTATCCTGTTTAATAGCAACTTTATTTTATCATAAGCATCTTATTAATAGTTTTTACTAGGATTTTCGAGCGCCCAACCAGGTCATAACTACAGCCGCGGCAATCCACTGGGGAAAAATCATATAAAACTTGTCACTGACGGAGTGCTGAGTACGATCGGCGGCCACAAAAACGGTTATTAAAAACCCTACGAATGGGACATAGGTCAACCAGCCCTGCCAAGTCGCTGGTAAATAGCTACCCCGAACTTTATAAAACCAGGCTCCTTTTTTAAGTTTTGGCTGTTTTTGTCTTTTTGTAGTCATAAGCAAATTATAGCAAGTCAAATACGACAGTGCTTGATAAGTTAAAACTTATAAAAGAATTAATAGTAATACCAACGATCAATACCAGAGGCGTTATAGACATCTTTAATCTTGCGTGCCGTGCCACCATTAACACTCATAGCATAATCGGCTGTTTCTTGGTCAGTATGAACCCTGTATATAAATGTAGTGCCGTTGAGCCAACGAACCGGATAAATAAGTCCACCTTGAGTTTGTAGAATTTTATCAGTTGCAGCAGCTTGGTTATAGTCTAGTAGAACTCCCTTTCCATCACGCTGATCTATCCACAAACTATGCAGGTCATCTGGGCTATTTATATAAATACGACTTTTGGGATTGGCTGGGGATTCACTGAGTTTTACGGCGTTAGAGTTACCAATCTTGTACTCGTACCAGTCTTGTCCAGCAGTGGCTAGGTCCAAGGTATCGTAACTAACACGAAAGATATTCCAAACTTCTTTATCCAATAAAGTAGTTTTGATAGTGCCATCGGCATTGGATTTGATAAGGCCTACTTTTGCACCTGATTGAGGGTCAGACATCGCATAATAAATGTTACCGCCGACTAATATAACATCATTGAATAAGTTGGCTGAAGCCAACTGGAGTTTATCTGCAGTTTTATAGTTGTAAGACATTAAACGGTAACGGGAAGGGTCGGAGGCACTAGCACCAGCAGCAATCTGCACGAATACTAACCGGTCACCAACCCAACCAACTATTTGAATACGCTCCGATTGAGCCACCTCAAAGGTACTATTATCTTGTACATTCACAAGAGTTAAAGTACTAAGTAAAAAGCCGTCACTATTACGTACATTAACACGGGTAGAAACTAGAGCAGCCACCTCACCAGTTGGATGCGGCACCAAAACCATATCATCACGCTCCAAACCTGTGCCAGCTAAAACTAACCTTTCGTTCTTGCCATCAATATCAATTGAATAGAGATCGTACTTGCCACTGCGATTGGAGATGAATACTTCTTTGCGAGCTGGAACCATGGCAACCGGTTGCTCGACCTTAGTGGTAGTATCTAAGGCTACTGTTTGATCCCTATATGTATCGGCCTTAATAACTACACTCATATTGTCTTTAACTTCAGAAGGATCAATGGTAAGCACTATTTTACCGTTGGCATCGGAAAATGCGCTTGCATCACCACTGGTAGCTTCAACTTTAGTTACTGGCTGTCCTGACAGCCAATCCTTAATTAAAAAGGAGAATTGATCCCCAACCGCCCGTATCTTAAAACTTCCCAGAGGATTACTTCCCCAGCCTATAGTAATATTCTGGTTTACGTCGGCAAAAGCTCTTTTACCAATATCTAGATGGGTTCGTCCAAGTTTAATGTGATACAACTTTACCGTACCGTTTTCATCTGTTAAACCAGAAGCATTTGCTAGCTTGACTGATACGTTTCTAAGCGGTAGCTGAGTAGAATCATCTAAAACCGTAACTGAAGCACTGCTACGCACCCCAAAATTATTAAGTAAAAAATAACGGCTGGCTGGCGTTAACAAAAGAGCCAAAATAATGACAAATAGACCGGCAATCGTAATCCATCTTGCTTTTTTACTACCCCACCAAGCCCGAAGCAAGCGCCGAATTTTACCACCACTTGGTTTTACCGGCTCAAAGGCTTGGTCAATTTCTTTGTCTTGGGCAGCTATTGATTCTTCAGTTTCTTGGGCAGCATTAGCCCCAACTTCTGAGCCAGTTTGTTCTTGAGGCATGCTCTGAGTATCAAGGGGAACTTCTGGACTGGGAATTGGTTCACTAAACTGTGGTTGAGTAGGACTTATTACACTGCCTACAGGCGGTGCACCTTGAGGCTGTTCTTGAGTTTCAAGCTGAATTGTCGGTTGAGGTTGGGGCTGAGGTTGAGGTTTTTCTACTTCAATTGGTTTTTCAGGTTCAATAGGTGCTGGATTGGGATCTTGGGGTGGCGAGCCTAGCAATTCTTTGACGCGATGTTCTATCTCCTGCTCTTGGGGAGATTGTGGCGGATTATCTGGCACAGTGTTATCCATTGGTTACTTCCGTTAGATATTCTAACAGAGTTTAAGCACTAGCAGGACCCAGCTTTTAGGCTAGTATTTGCTTTTTTTGAATGCCAAAACAACAGATGCAATAAGTACGGCCACGGTGGCGATGATGCCAATCGATAATGGGAGCAAGGAACGAGATTTTGGTGTTGACTGCGAAGGAATTGATGTCGATACCGATATATTTACTGGCTTAAAAGTAGAGCTACCTACGCTGCTAATTTTAAGCCCCTGTTCAGCCAGAACAGTGTTGGTATTTGACTGCAAATTACCCTGGGAAGTGGCTTGAGTTGGGCTACCAATTATTTGAGGATTACCAGTCTGAATTAGTTCACCACCACCCGTCTTGGCTAGATTTTGGCTATCACTCATGTGCTTTTAAGTATAACAGCCGGACTTATGTACGACGGCGGTATGTAAGAATTGATAACGGTACAAATACCAGTAATATACCCGCTGCCCACAGCAGTAGTTTCCATATAGCCCCATGACTAGGTAAGCCCAGTGCCAATTCACGAGCACCACTGGCCGCAAATGTAATTGGTTGATTATTAGCAAAATGCTGAAGCCATTTAGCCATGCCAGCGACTGGCACAAATGCTGAACTAGCAAACACCAGAGGGAAAACAAATACAAAACCGGCTAACTGGGCTGTTTCTTCGTCTTTGAGAGCCATGCCCAAAAATGCGGCAAACCATGAGAAAGCAAATCCGAACAACAAAAGAATCGATACCATACCAATAGCGCCAAGTACACCATTAGAAAAGCGAAAACCGTAAAAATAGCCAACGATTAGCATAATTGTGACTACTGTGACATTGCGAAGCATATCAGCCAAAGTGCGACCAGCTAAAACAGCGGCCCGACTCATAGGTAAACTGCGGAACCTATCAATAATTCCACTGTTAATATCTCGTGCTAGGCCAATACCAGTTTGCAAGCCACCAAAAAGCGTAACTTGCACCATAATACCCGGTAACAAGTAGTTTATGTACTTCCCGTGAAGGGCAGCTCCCTCATGACTGAGCGCCCCACCAAACACAAAGTTAAACAGTGTTAAGAAGATAATTGGCTGAATAGAACTAAAAAACACAAGCTGAGGTAAACGAATGTAGCGAAGCAAATTACGCCTAGTTATAGCCCAAGTATCAACAGCTTCAAAATATATTTTATTCCACATTTTGCCTCCGTTTTTTAGCCTTAGGCTTTTGCTCAACATCAGATGCCTTATATCCAGTCAAAGTCAGAAAAACGTCATCAAGTGATGGTTGGTGCAAAGATAAAGTGTGTGGCGATACACCAGCTTGATCCAGTTTTCGTACAACTTCAGTTAATTTACGAGAGCCATTACTCCCTACTGGCACAGTAACGGTACGATTATCTTCATCATACGTTGCTTGTTTCTTGCTAATACCAGCTACGGCTTTCAGGGCTTTGTCTTTTTGATTGGCACTACCTAATTCAAATTCAATGACATCTCCACCAAGTTCAGCCTTTAGTTGGTTACTAGTGCCCTCGGCAATTAACTTGCCTCTATCAATAACGGCGATCTTGTCGGCGAGTTCATCGGCTTCTTCTAGGTACTGGGTAGTTAGCAATATGCTTGTGCCTTCTCGAACTAGTTGTCTTATGGTGTCCCAAAGATCTAGTCGAGTCTGCGGATCAAGCCCTGTTGTTGGCTCGTCGAGAAATAAGATTTTAGGACGCCCCACTAAGCTGGCACCTAAGTCCAGTCGTCGTCGCATACCGCCGGAATATGTCTTGGCTAAACGACCTGCAGCATCAGATAACTTTAACTGCTCCAAAATATCTTTGGTACGATTCTTGGCTTCTTTAGCACTGAGATGATACAACCGCCCAACCATATAAAGATTTTCCTCACCAGTTAGATATTCATCCACGGCTGCAAATTGACCAGCCAAACCTATTAACTTGCGAACCTTATCCGGTCGCTCCATCACATCAACACCTAAAACTTTAAGACTACCTTTGGTTGGTTCGGATAGGGTAGCCAACATATTGACGAGAGTAGTTTTACCGGCTCCATTGGGACCGAGCAAGCCAAATATCTTACCTTGGTCGGCACTCAGCGAAACACCATCAAGGGCCTTGACATCGCCAAAGTATTTGGCAACATTTTTAACTTCAAAAGCTAAATCATCACTCATTCTTTTTACTTTATCGCATGAAGCTTAACATGTAAAGTATTAACTAAATTCCGCCGTAACCACCGCCATAGCCATTAAAGTTAAAGTTCGGTTTATGGTAATCGGTAATTTTAAGTGGCTGTATATCTTTAATTGGGGCGTTGGCAAGTATATATAACTCACTGCCCTTCTTAGAAACTAACAGATAGTTATCTGTATACCAGCCATAGGTGACATATTCAGTTAAATTACCGATTACTTTACCAAGCTTGCCTTGGCTATCACCAACGAAAAGAGTGTTTTTACCGTCCCGCTCTTCGTACCAGAAAGTTTGCTTAGCTGAGGGTGATACTAAGTATGTGTTATAAACTTTGCTGAAAAAAGTATCTGTATTTACATCGCTAGTTTGGACAACCTTGCCGTCTTCATATTTATAGAAAGTACTTCCAAAGTTGTACTGGAAGTAAATACCTTCTGGCTCGTACGAAACGGCGTCAAAATTAATCGTACATGCATCCGCTGGTGCACCCTTTTTTAACATAACGGTTTTATTGCCACCGGCCGGTTGTATTGAAACTATTTCAGCTTGCTTATTATTAATTCGGCCGGAGCTACAATCACTATTCCAGTTTATTGTGTAGACTATCGAATTAGGCAAGGCAAAAACACTGCCAAATGCTTGAGAGGCATAGTCAAAATCATTATGTCCCTCAGCAATAGTTTGGTCCAAAGTTGTAAGAACTTTGCTGTCGGCATTAAAGCTCTTAAGAGCTGTTTGATTAGATTCCCAAGGTTGTTTTCCAATTCTATCTACGGTGTAAATAAAATAATGGTCTATCCAGCCAGTGATATTAAAGGTGGCATTACCTTCATCAATAGTTGTTAGTTTATCTGTGGAGGTATCAATTAGATAAAGCTTAGCTAGCTTGCTATCCCGACGAGACTGCAGAACTAAATATTTCCAATCGCGTGATGCCAACAATACGGTACCGGTATCGTCTTCTTTGCCTGTTCCAGCCAGCACAGTCTTTCGGTCACTACCATCTAAATTCGTCTTGACTACATCTATATTGCCGCTAGCTTTAGATAAAAAGTAGATCTTGCCGGCAGGGACAATATTAAAATCATTGGCTTTATCTTTTTGATCGGTAATCTTTATTGTAGCCTGTGCATCGTTATAGCCACTGGCAGATATTGTTGCTTTTAGAGTAGCTTGATCAATTGGTAGGACAATTGTTACTTGACCATCTTGCCCCGTCTTAGCTTCGGTACCGCTAGCCTTGATAGTTGCATCTGCAATTGGCTTACCAGTAATCTTATTAGACACACTGATCGGTACTTGGCGTCCCGTAGCTTGCAGCTTTACTTGATAAGCTGCATTAGTTTTACTAAGCGGTACTAAAACTTTTTGACTAAAATCACTGTAATAATTTTTCTTAACACTAAGTTGAGAATTTCCTGGTTTTACCGTAACAGTTGCTTTGCCGTTACTATCAGTCTTAGTATTTTGACCATCTAGACTAACATCAGCGTTACTAACCGGCTCATTAGTCTGAGCATCATGAACTTCAACACTAAATTGCCTCTTAATAAAGAGACCGAGGACCTTATAACGACTAACCGGTACCGCCAGAATCACTAAAATTAGGAAAAGGGCAGTAAGCGGAAAAGTCAGTTTCTTTTTAGCCAGGTATTTATGCCAAAGTTTGGCAAACTTACCACTCGAAGGCACTTTTTTATCTTCTAACGGAGCAGCAACAGCAGGTTGTGTTTCCTTATGTTCGACTGATTCTATTTCTGCTTTTGATGGTTCAGGATTAGTTTCATCCATAGCTTATTGAAGCTTCCTTTAGACACAGTATATAAGCATAAGCTTAAAACTAAAAACAAATCATAAAATGACTCTAGCTAAGGTGCTAAACGATTAATATCCCTTGGAAAGAGAGTTGCTTCTTTAACGTTATTGAGGCCCACTAGCCTTTCTGTAAGACGATCAAGTCCCATACCAAAACCACCATGAGGTGGCATACCAGCTTTCATAGCCATTAAAAAGTATTTAAAGCCTGGGTTATCTGGATCACCTTTAGCCATTTCCTTAAGTTGTTTTACGAGTTTATCGTAGCGATTTTCGCGGGTTGAACCTGTCACTATTTCCAAACCCCGAAACAGTAAGTCAATGCGATCGGCTAGTTCCGGCTCACCCTCTTGGGCTTTATGATAGAACTTCATATCGCTAGTTGGCCAATCTGTTACAAACACGGCCTCACTTTTTAAATGTTCCTTGGCATATTCACAAATCCAACGCTCCTCATCGGGCCGTAAATCTTTTTCGTCAATGGTTTTATTACCTGTAGCTTTGGAATATTTTTCATGGATTTCGGCCATGCTAAGACTAGGAATTTCCTTAGCCAAAACGGGCTTAGTGGCACTTAACATATTGAGCTCTTGGCTGCAGTGTTCCCAAATATAATCAACGACAAAATTAAGCTGACCACTTAAAAAGGTTTCTAAACCTTTAAGATCAATAAAGCCCATCTCTCCATCAACAGATGTATATTCAGTCATGTGACGCGTGGTAGCGCTTGGCTCCGCCCGATAAACAGGAGCAATCTCAAAAACCCGCTCAAAAACTCCAACCAACATTTGTTTATAAAACTGGGGGCTTTGAGCCAACGTTGCTTCCTGGCCAAAATAATCAATTTTAAACACCTCAGCTCCACCTTCTGTAGCGGCAGCTAACAATTTAGGAGTGTGAATTTCTGTAAAATCATTACTATAAAAATATTCTCGCAATGCCTTAGTTATTGCAGATCGGACTTTAAAGATAGCTGTTTCTTGCAAATTACGTAGACCAATCGGACGATACTCAAACAGAGTATCTAGGTTATCTGGCTTATGATCCAAGGGTTTGTCTATTTCAATTGGTGATTCATCGCTAACTGGCACAATAATCTCAAGCTTGGGTTCATGAATTTCAGCACCACCCGGAGCTCTAGGTTCCGATTTAGCTTTGCCATCAACTTGTAAGACAGTACCAATCTGAAGACCACGTAACTTTTCAACTTGGTCCTTGTCTTTGACTACCGCTTGAATCAATCCGCTACGGTCGCGAATATTAATAAAAGTCAGCCCACCAAGTAGGCGCTTTTTGTGCAGCCAACCCTGAACACTAACCGGCTTGCCAGCATGACGATGCACATCGGCTGCTAAAACTCGTATCATTAAATTATTCTAACACCTAAGACTTATCTGGAGAAGCTTCTTCTGGAACCTGATTTTGATGTTCGGCTTTAGCTCCCTGCGCTGCCACGGCTCGCAAATCATCATACTTATCAAACTCATCAATTATGGGTTTGCCCAATATTTGTTCCAAAATATCTTCAATGGAAATAATACCAACAATTTCCTCAAAGGCATTTACCACCACAAACAAATGGTGTTTGGTCTTTAAAAACGCACTCAAAACTTGTTTTAGGGACTGCTCTTCATGGACATAATAAACTTCCTTTTTCATAAGATCTCGGACTTGACCACCAGTACTTGCCGACATAAGATCACGCGCGTAGAGCATACCAACAATGTTATCTGGCTTATCCTGATAGACTAAAAAGCGCGAATGCCCACTAGCATGAAGTTCATCCATTAAGTGTGGGCCCATAGAATCGGTTGTGGCCACAGCTTTAACAATTCGCCTCGGGGTCATAACATCCCGCACTAATTTATCGCCAAAAGTCAGACTCCCAGCTGTAATGCGTAACTCATCGGCAGTAAAGCGACTATCGGCTTGGGATTTTTGAGCTTCAAGTAAATTAAGTAAATCTTCTTTTTGATATAAACCAGTATGAGATCCAACATTAATATGTTTACTCGCTCGATCTGCAATTCGATTAAGTATTGGGTACAAGTGTCCCAGTAACCAAGTTAGAGGAGATGTAAAATAACGGGTAATGATTTTACTTAAGCCACTCAAGCGGGTGTTGGGTAACCAGGCAAAGCCGAGCCAAAGCAGTACTAAGGACACAATCAAAGCCAGCCATGTAGGTAGAGCATGGGCGATTATTACAAAAAATCCAGCCGCACTTAGTCCAATAATTCCCCAAAGTAGGACATGAACACTGTCGCCGTAAGTGGCAGCCTTGAATAGCAAATTAGCAAAGTCATCGCCATGCTGAGCCCGACGTTTTAGTTCCTTTATTGGAATATGGCTGTAAGCTTTTTGCAATGACACTGCCAGAAGTGTAATTATTGCAAGGACCAGGGCCGAGATAAGCATAATCATACCTAACATCTTACCATTCTTGTTGGCTTAAAACTTACCAAGTGAGAGGATTAGCTCTTAACATCTTTGACACAGCTAGTACTATTATTTTACAACGTGAATTTTTTCGCTATTTACATTATTATAGTGATACTAACTTGAGAGGTATTACGGCATGAGCAAACGCTTTTTAGCAGTACTAGCAGCAATCATCGTAGGACTTGGTATTATCTTCTGGCTTACTAACAAAAACGCTTCTGCCCCTGGTGGTCAAACAAACGGCGCAGCCGCCAGCCAACATATTGAAGGTCAAGGTAAAAAAGGTGTAACGTTAATTGAGTATGGCGATTACCAGTGCCCAGCTTGCGAAGCCTTTTACCCAGTAGTCAAAGCTGTAGTGGCAAAATACAAAACCGACATATTTTTCCAGTTCCGTAATTATCCTCTAACCCAGCTTCACCAAAATGCCTTTGCCGGAGCCCGGGCTGCAGAAGCCGCTGGTATGCAGGGCAAGTATTTTGAGATGCATGATGCCCTCTATGATCAGCAGAGCTCATGGTCAGTAGCAAGTAATCCACTGACATTCTTTCAAAGCTATGCTCAGCAGCTAGGACTAGATGTTAATAAGTTCAATAGTGACTATGCCAGTGGGACCGTAAACGATGTTATTAATGCCGATATTAAGGCTGGTAATGACATTGGTGTTAATGGCACACCGACATTTGTGATCAACGGCACTAAACTAGATAAAAATCCCACCAGCCAAGCTGCATTTAATCAGCTGATTGTTGATGCCATAGCAGCAAAATCCAAGAAATAATGCCTTCCTGGATTAGAATTTTGAGATTAGAAACTGCTTTTTTTGAATTAGCATAAACAAGCTAATAAGATATAAACTGTTGCCACTTCGGCCGTCGTACTTTGACTTCCACTATATAACTCCTTGAAATTGTTTTTATTTTTATAGGCATTGTGCCATATCCTCCCACACCCAAACACCAAAGTCTCAGTGGTGTTTTTTATTTTGTTTGCCAGCTGATTTTTAGCCGGTTAATTTTTGTCTTCGGAAACATCAATATTGATGGTACCTGAAGTCCATTAATACTTGCATATAACGCTAGTGTTTGTCAATGGCTTTTTATGTAGCGCTTATGCTGTAAAATTGAGATAACTATGCACGAAAGCATTTTTGCGGAATTGAGTTTAATTATTGCCCTGGGTGCTGGGGTGGCCATAATTATGCGACTAATCCGTCAACCATTAATTATTGGCCATATTATTACCGGTATCATTGTTGGACCATCGGTTCTGCACTTGATTAAATCCCCCCAGACTATCGATGCCTTTTCAAGTATTGGTATCGCTCTGCTACTTTTCATTATTGGCCTGGGCTTAAATCCTAAAGTTATAAAAGAGGTAGGCAAGGTAGCCGCTATTACTGGTTTTTTACAAGTTGTCTTGAGTGTAGCTATTGGTTACGGTGGGGGCTTAACATTGGGCTATAGCCCAACAGCCTCGCTATTTTTTGGCGTAGCTCTAGCTTTTAGCAGCACAATTATTATCTTAAAGCTGCTGAGTGATAAAAAAGAACAAACTCGTCTATACGGCAAAGTTGTAACTGGAATATTACTGGTTCAAGACGTGGTAGCGGCTACGGCACTGTTGTTTGTTACGGCCCGGGCCTCTGAGCATGGCTTTACGCTTAATGAACTTGGCTTATTAGTTCTCAAAGGTTCAGCTATCACTATACCGATGTTTTTTGTCGGCATGGTGATATTGCCAAGAGTACATAAATTTATTGCTGGCAGCCAGGAATTATTGTTCTTATTTGCAATAGGTTGGGGATTTGGATTTGCTGCTTTGTTTGAGCGAGCCGGTTTTTCATTGGAAATGGGAGCCCTACTTTCCGGTGTTGCTTTAGCGAGCTTACCTTTTACCAGAGAAATAAGTGCCAGGCTCAGACCACTGAGAGACTTTTTCATCATAGTATTTTTTATAACTCTTGGGTCACAGCTAAATTTTGGACATATTGGCATACTTCTGCCAGCCATTGTTATTGGTAGCTTTGTCGTAATCGTAATCAAGCCTCTGGTGGTACTGGCCATCATGGGATTTATGGGCTACACCAAAAACACCAGTTTCAAAACAGCAGTTGCTACGGCCCAAGTGAGTGAGTTCTCACTAGTCTTTATAATATTGGGCAACAAACAAGGTTTGGTGTCCAATGATTTGGTCGCCACGATTACAATCATTGCCCTAATTTCTATTGCGGTTAGTGCCTATATGATTATCTACGCCGATAAACTCTATGAACTATTTGAAGTAGACTTGGCTATGTTTGAGCGCCGTAAAGTTCGCTCAGCAGGGCCAGACCGACGACGTACGTTTGATTTGGTACTTTTTGGCTATCACAAAGGTGGCTCCGAATTTATAAAATTGTTTGATAATCTAAAGCGCAGTTACGTGGTAGTCGACTATGACCCTGAAGTTATAGATATATTAGAGCATCAAAAAATAGAGTACCTTTACGGCGATATTACCGACATCGAGTTGCTTGAGGAAATTGGACTGGAAAAGCCCAAGTTAGTGGTCTCTACTATTACCGACTTTGACTCGACTGTCTTTTTAGTCCGCCTGCTGGCCAAGAAAAATAGCCGTGCAGTTATAATTTGCCACGCTGATAACGTAGCCGAGGCTGAAGAACTGTATAGCCTGGGAGCCAGCTATGTAATGATGCCACATTACATTGGTAGTGAAAAAATAAGTTCAATAATAAAGCGTAGTGGTCTTAAGAAAAGCGAATTCAAACAATACCGAGAAAAACACTTGGCATATTTACATAGCCACTACGAAGAAGAAATGGTCACTGAGGGCGAAGCGTAGAGCCAATGCTTTTTAATGTAGCTATCTACACTTGGAAGTAGATCATCTACTGAAACTCCTTTTTGTAATTGCTGCCTAATATTTTTTGAGGAAATATCTGGATTAGGGCTATTAATAACAAATAATGCTTTGGGCGAACCTGGTAAGGATTTAATCAGTGTCTTAATTTGGTTAATACTCGAGTCACCTTTTGTCCCAACTACTAGTTCCATTTGACTCAACAAACGATCTATTAGCGGCCACGACGGCATATGGTGAAGCATGTCTGATCCAGCTAGGAATACTAATTCCTCCCGAGAGAAATGTTGGTTTAGCCTGGGCAGTGTTTTGGCTACAGATAATTGTTTATCTGGAAGTTCTAATAATTTGAGTTTAGAGTGTGCCTCAAGCGCTAACTTGGCCATGGCAATTCTGTGAGCCGGATGAGTAACTTCAATCTTTCTTCTCGGACTTGATTCTATTAAAAAATAGACTACATCTAGTTTGGCACTTTCGGCCGCAGCCAGGGCAAAACCGATATGACCGGCATGGATTGGGTCAAAAACACCACTAAAAATTCCAATTCGCTGTTGCTTCATAGAGTAGTATTATCGAAGGTCTGCCCTAGCTTTGCAATCTAAGCAGGCTTTTTTCTTGTCATTTAGAGCATAGGCAACCTTCTTGGCATTGCACTTTCGACATACCCTTTTTTTATCAATCAAACTATTTGATGGATTTAATCCCATTTCCTCCAAAGCTTTTGCCTCTTTACTGCCTTGCCTTATTTCCTCTAGTCCGCAACTGCCAGCCCCGCAATAGCCCGGTGAGGGAGCTTGTTCAGCTACCTGATCAAGTCGAAGTTGAGCAGCATCAAATTGACCAATCGAGCGCAGATAAGCTACCTCTTGCAAACCTCGCTCAGTTTGGTAATCAAACATGTCGTATGCCAGAGTATTGTCCTGATCCGCCATGTCTATGAGTACTCGCTTGACCTCAGCTTCAACTATCCCAACTGCTGCCCACCTATCAGTCCCATCTCTTTCCAGCCCGATAACAAACTCGGCTAAGCCATAAGCCAAGTCATTAAGTGCCTGCTGACGCTCTATCGCCTCTTCCCTCACGTGCTCATAATCTTTCTGTTTGCCAGCTGGCAAAACTTCACCTAAGTAAATATTGAGACCACTATGTTCACTAGCAACACTATCGAGTAGCATGACAAAGTCGAGCATGTCATCATCAACTTTGAGTTGTGCTCCTTGAAGTTCAGTTTTGGTTGCAATTTCCTGGCGCAGTCCCTGTCGCTTCAAAGCTTCTGAAATAACTTCGTGAGTAATATAAACACCTGATAAACCCATCTGTTCCTCGGCCCGATCATTAGACTTTGGGTCAATCAGAGTGTCGCGAATCATTAATTTTTTAGTTTGCGGTGCGTAACCCCCAAAACCGACTCGAGGTTTGTCTTTTTCCATTTTGTTATATTCATCAATAGCCCAATCAGCACATTGGGAAATCGTTCTAAGCTTAACTGGTTGAGTTTCTACGGACTGAGCGAGCAATATATTGCCCAGACGTTTAATAGTTTTATAAGTAACCTCCTCAACTCGTTCATTAATTCGGCGATCGACTTCCTCCGGTTTGGCAACCGGCGATAGTCCCGCTTGGGTCATTTCCATAACCGCCAGACCGTGTGAATGGTACTCCTCGGATTCTTCATCATAGGTTAGGGTAAGAGGCGGAAAATATTCATAAGTATTAACTCGTACTGCCTCAGCAAAGAGTCGATTACAATCCAGCACCAAACCCCCGAAGCGTTCCTGTCGCACCAAACTATTTCTTCCGTAAATATTTTCTGCTTGGACAACTCTACGAGCCGTGCCTATAGCATCTACAGGAATAGATACCGCTTCGAAATTGCCATCAATTAGATTCTGACGATTGGCTTCAAGTATTTCATAAGCTTCTCGGCGACCAACAAGTCGGGCGTGTGCCAGTTCGGGAAAAGCGTCAATGGGAATGTAATTTGATTGTAGTAATTCGGCTGTCTCGGCCATTTAAAAACCCTCGCTATGTTATGAGCAAGGGTTTTGAAAATCGGTTTCAATCGCTCCTGCTCGGGAGTCTTAACTGCTGTATCGGACTTGTTCCGTTAAAAACGGACATCACCGTAGCGGCACTGCCTGCGGATTCTAACCGCACTTCCAGACTTAAAAATTGTTAACAATATAAGAGTAGCATAAGCAACTACCATATGACTGTAGTAATTTTACCTTCAGGCTTTCTTTTTAAGACTGCTCAAACGAGGCATAAAAGATTGGGCTGCACCCTCTAGGCCTAATACTTTTAAGGCCCCGATTAAGACATACAACTCATCAAGTTCGGACTGCGGTAATTGACTACTCTTTTCGGCTCTATCAAAAAAATAATCTACCTTGGTAACCAGCCATTTTTCTTCGGCTTCGGAAACTTGATTGGTAGCTAGCTTAGTATCGCTAACTTTATTTACCACTTCCAGCGAACGAGCCG
Organism: uncultured Candidatus Saccharibacteria bacterium; assembly: GCA_964652125.1. Lineage (GTDB taxonomy): Bacteria > Patescibacteriota > Saccharimonadia > Saccharimonadales > JANWIN01 > CAZFNQ01. Next base: position 27,722 of record CAZZAE010000002.1, on the reverse strand, counting down.
AATGATCACGTTTAACAAGATGTCCTCTTTTAATAAGACTATTAACGTGCAAAGCCACAGTTGCCACAGAAGTATATTTAAGTCCGCTCATAATCTCACGGTAGCTCGGGCTATAACCCCGCGCAGTAATAAACTGCTCTATATATGTTAGTAACTCTCGCTGTTTTTTAGTCGGTCGAATAACTTCTACCATAGCTTAAGCTACCGATATCCGTTTATGGCGGGGAAACTTGTCCGGAAATACCCAAAGTCGGTACCACAAATAGTTCCAAACAGTGAAAAAGGCAGAAGATATAAACTGGCCAATGTAGGGTGATATGCCAATAGATTTCAGCCAACTGACAATTAAGTAATCAATAATAAAATCTACAGCTGTAATAATTATATAGCGACTGGTAACATCAACCCGATGCTTTTTGAGCTTGGGATTATTAAAGACCCAGAATCTCTGGAGTAAATAATTAACTGTCCAGCCAAACATGTTGGCAGCCAATTTAGCCCACCAAAGATTGAGATGGAATACTTTATCACCTACAAAAAATGCTAGGTAACCGCTCCAAAAATAGGCTCCACCGCTAACTAGATATTCAGTTATTCGCTTAACTTCACGGGCATCTTTTTTCTTAAGTCTAAACATGTTGCTTTTTTCGCTCTTTGTTCAGTATAACAGATGGTGCTAATGCTAAGCCAGCTAATCCCCACCATAGGTAAGCTAGGGTATCGTCGGCCCAAGCATGTGACAACATGTTAACCAGCGTCAAACCAATCAAGCTGGCTAGTAATATTTTAGGCAGAAGTTCGAAGCGGATGGCCCATAATGATTTTGCTACTAAGAAATTAATAGCAATGAATAATCCCAGTCCTAATATACCTACTTCCTGACCAATTTGAATAAAATAATTATCAGCAATTCTAGGCGGATGATTATTGCGAACGGATGCCGGTCCTGCACTACCGGGTCCGTAGCCAATTGGTTGATGTAAAACAGATTTAGCACCGTGAAGCATTGCTTCTGTGCGTACTGCATTGGAACTTTCCGCTGAATGGGACGATTTATCGGTATGAAATAGTGTGTTATCGAGCAAGCTATTATGACGCCAAATCAGAACTAAGCCCGAGCCTAAAATCAATATCCCAACTAACAGGATACTAATCTGCCGTTTAAGTTTACCGCTTTTTACACTCCAATATATTAGTAAAACCAAGCTTAGTATTAATCCAAGCCAAGCAGCGCGAGAATAAGTGAAGACAAGAACTATTAAAGATCCAAGGCCCAAAACCCAAAGCCATTTTTGTTTTTTAGATTTAAGTGCAATCCCAACAATGACTGTAATAATTAGCACCAGGTAGGCTCCAAGTGGATTCGGACCTCTTAGTGTAGATTGCAGACGAGCATAACTAGGCTTTTGATCTACTGTCTGATAGGCCGGGATAGTATGAGGTCCATAGCCGACATGTGACAGTACATTTTTGGGCAAAATAAATAATTGAAGAAGACCAAAAACAACTACTATGATAGCTGGACATAACACATATTTATGCCAGTTTTTACTCAGCCAGGGCAGCTGCTTGGCAATAATGAGAACAACAAGAAAAAATACGAAGAACCTAAGATTTATTAACAAGGCATAGATAAGTGCTGAAGCATTAACATTGCCTGCTGAAAGCGCGTAAACTCCTAAAATGATGTGAAGCAGTATATATAGCAATATTAGAAGCACTAAAGGACTGCTAAATAGCCACTCTTTTAGCCGTTTGTCCCGGGCGGCCAGTAGTAAAGCCACAAAGGCCATGGGCACAAGCAGTAGCTCTTTCCAGATTCGAAATAAATCAAAGTGACCAATCGTGGCACCTAGCCAAGTAGTAAAAACAGCATGCAGGGGCATTAATAAAAAAATAAGGATCACTGCCCAAGCTAGTGTCGTGGCAAGCTTTGATTTGCTAACAGATATGTTCATGAGTGCTACAATCTAGTATAGATGAAAAATAACGCTTCATTGATTTATAGCTTATTTTTAGTAATTGGTGATTCCTTGGCGCTCGTGGCTGCCTTCGTAGGTGCATATATATTAAGAGTTACTCTTAGCCATCGTGCCCTGGAGACACCCGTACACGCTCACACCTATCTAAGTGTTTTCTTAGTTCTACTACCTTTTTGGATACTAATTTTTGGTTTGCTTGGACTTTATAGTTCGTCAATTCATGAAAAACGGTTCAGTGAACTCGGGAGATTATTCATAGGCTCCTTTGTTGGTATGTTATTTGTTGTCTTTTGGAACTTTTTGGCAGCAAAACCAATACTTCCGGCCCGCCTAGTCCCAATTTACGGTTTCGTACTTGCTTTTATATTTTTAGTTATCTTTCGAAACGTAGCACGTTTTATTCGTACACTACTATTTAATTACGGTGTCGGTATCACCAATATTTTAATTGTTGGCGATACCAAAATTGCTGAAAAGCTGATTGATTCACTGCGCGATTATAAAATATCAGGATACTGTATAGTTGGTGTAGTTGGCAGCAAGCATAGAATTGAAGGTGCTAAAAATATCAAAGTTTATACTACTTTTCAAGACGCCTGTGAGAGTATTGGTCTAGATAATATACATAGTATTGTTCAAACAGAACTTTATTCAAATACTGGCAAAAATGATGAAATACTAAGCTTTGCTCAAGCCAACCATATAGCTTATCGGTTCATACCTGGAAACATGGAACTATTTGTTGGCAATATTGCCGTGGAGCTGTTTAGATCTTCGATTCCAGTGATAGCAGTCCACCAAACAGCACTGCTGGGTTGGGGTAGAATAATAAAACGCCTGTTTGATCTGGTTCTTGGAACAATTATATTGATTCTTGTCTCACCATTTTTGTTAATAATCGCCTTATCTTTAAAAATATTTGGCGGGGGCTCAGTATTTTTCCGTCAAACCCGCTTAACTCGTTTTAACCATAAGTTTCGAGTTTTTAAGTTTCGGACAATGAAAAAACAGTATAGTGGTCTAACTCCTGAAGAAGGCTTTAGTAAAATGGGCCAACCAGAATTGGCAAAGCAATATCGTGAGAATGGAGATTTTCTTTATAAAGACCCTCGGCTGAGCGCCATGGGTCGGTTTTTACGTAAAACCAGTCTGGATGAATTGCCTCAACTTTTTAATGTCATTAATGGCGATATTAGTTTAGTCGGACCTCGTGCCCTAGTGCCTGAAGAGCTAGATAATCATGATAAAAGACATGCTATTTTAAGTGTCAAATCCGGTTTAACCGGTTTAGCACAAGTTTCTGGGCGCAAGAATATAACTTTTGATGAGCGCCGACAACTTGATATGTACTACGTTCAGAACTGGAGCTTTTGGGTAGATTTAATTATTTTGGTTAAGACAATTCGAGTGGTCCTGCAAGGCAGTTAATGAATAACTTAACCGAGCTCAAAGTGGCAATTGTTTGTGATTGGTTGGTTGGCTACGGCGGAGCCGAACGAGTAGTCCTGGAGCTCCACAAAATGTTTCCAAAGGCACCAATTTATACTTCTCAATATGATCCTGATGCTGTTGATTGGTTCAAAGATGCAGATGTTCGGACCTCATGGCTTCAAAAACTTCCAAAAACTTTAAGGAAATTCTTGCCAGTACTGAGAGCTTGGAGCTTTAGTAAATTGGACTTAAAAGAATATGATTTAGTAATTTCTTCCAGTGGAGCTGAAGCTAAATTTATTAAGCAACTAAAACCAAGTGCCAAACATATCTGTTATTGCCACTCACCAACCCATTACTATTGGATTCGTTACGATGAATACATGAAAAATCCAGGGTTTGGAGCACTGGATCCGCTAGCTAAGTTAGGACTAAAACTTTTGGTCGGACCAATGAGGCGATGGGACTATAAAGCTGCTCAAAGACCAACAACATTTATTGCTAACTCGACGTTTACTCAGTCCAACATTAAAGAATACTATGGTCGTGAATCTTTAATCATTCACCCACCAGTTGATATAGACAGATTCAGACCAATTAATAACCAACCACGCAAAGGTTACATTACCGCTGGTCGTCAAACACCCTATATGCGAAAAGACGTGGCCATAGCCGCCTGCACTAAGCTTGGGCTAGAGCTCAAAGTTATTGGCCAAGGACCAGAGCATATAAAACTAACTAAAAATGCCGGATCAACAATAACCTTTTTGACAGATGTAACCGATGAAGAAATGCCACAACATTTTCAAACTGCCGAAGCTTTTATTCTTCCAGGTAAAGAGGATTTTGGAATTGTAGCGGTTGAGGCTATGGCCGCTGGCACACCAGTAATAGCTTTTCGTGCAGGAGGAGCTTTGGATTATGTAATTCCGGGGCAGACTGGAGAATTTTTTGATGAGCAATCTGCAGAATCATTAACTGCTATTATTTCTGCAAAAAAAACTAGCAAATATAATAATCAGACAATTGTAGATCATGCCAAACAATTTAGCCTGGAAAACTTTAAGAATAAAATCACTGATTTGATAACGAAGTAATAATCGAGAGTTAAGTTTCATCTAGTATTTTGCGTACTACTTCAGGAGTGTGTTCAAAGCCGCGGACTGATATGGTATCTATCCCCAAAAGCTTGACCGGGTAGTCATTGCCACCTTCCCATACACGATCGCCTATAAACAATATATCTTCTTTTTTGATATTCAATTGTTCCATTAACTTTTTCATTCCATAAGCTTTGTCCATTCCTTTGGTTGTAACGTCTATTGATGTTGTCCCGCCAGTACGAACCTCAAAATCTGGTAATTTTGGCGCCAACATATCACGGATTTTACGTTTCTTTTCCCCACTAGGATCCCAAGCTTTCTTTACTTTTACTTTTGCATCCAGCCCAAGAGCTTGATAAGTAATTTGGCTACCTCGATCATCAATCAATTTACCCTTTGCTTCTTTTAGAGGATAGCCCAGTTCTTTAGTAATTTCTTTCATAGCATTTTTTATTGTTGTCCTTTGGTGGTCGCTTAGATTTTCAGAATAAATTTCTGCCCAGATATTTTTTTGCGGGTTATATCTGTAATAACGAGTGCCGCATGTTGGCATTATGTGAAGAGAAGTCAACAATTTAGTTTCAATATCAAAGTGATTTAGTAATTGCTTTTGGAATTGTTCAAAATTACCACCCGAAATTACGCAAATCTGATATTTATTTAATAATTGATTTAGCAAGGATGCCATTTCAGTAGTTATAGGTGAACGAGTTTCTGTGAGCGTTTCATCCAAATCGAATGCAATAACTTTTTTCATATGCAATGTAATAATATCAGAGCGCTATCTAATTACAGAGGAAATATTGTTATACTGGAGAAATGAAAATACTTGTAACTGGCGGTGCCGGTTTCATTGGCAGCAATTTTGTACGCTACCTTATAAATAAATCACCGGATTATCAAATTACCATTGTTGATGCCCTAACTTATGCTGGCGATCGTGGCCGTCTAGCTGATATAGATTCTAAGATTAAATTTATAGAGGCTGATATTACTGACTCAAAAGCTATGGACGAAGTAGTAAAAGGTCAAGATTGGGTAATACATTTTGCTGCCGAGAGCCACGTTGATAGATCAATTGCCGATCCAGGTCCCTTTTTAAAAACAAATATCTTAGGCACCGAGACTCTAGCCCGAGCCGCCATAAAACATAAAGTTAAACGGTTCCATCACATATCCACAGATGAAGTTTTTGGCTCATTAGAACTAGGCAGTTCCAAGCGTTTCAATGAAAATACTCCCTATGATCCTCGCAGCCCTTACTCTGCTTCAAAAGCCTCCAGTGATCATATAGTACGGGCTTACGGCGAAACCTATGGCCTGCCTTTTACTATCACTAACTGTTCAAATAATTACGGCCCTTACGATTCACCTGGACGGATAATCCCGGTCTTTATAACTAACGCCCTGCAAAACAAACCGCTGCCAATTTATGGTGATGGTAAAGCAGTACGTGATTACTTATTCGTGACTGATCATTGCACAGCTATTGATTTAACGCTGCACGAAGGTAAAATCGGTGAAACTTATTGTGTCGGCGGAGCTGCACAACGTAACAGTGTACAGGTGGCCGAAGTTATATTAAAAACCCTTGGCAAGCCCAATGATTTAATAGAATTCGTCACTGATCGACCTGGTCATGACATGCGTTATGATATTGATCCAGCCTACATTGAAAAAACTCTAGGCTGGAAGCAGAGTGTCTCATTTGAAGAAGGCATTGCTTTAACAATTGAATGGTACAAAGCTCATGAAGCCTGGTGGCTCCCATATAAGCAACGTCTCGACTTAATGCGCACAAGTGGAATTTACGATACGAAAGCTCAAAGCCAAAGGATTGAGGGATGATTCAACCAATGCAAGCAAGTAAAACAAATTTAGAGGGTTTATGGATAGTCCAATTTAAAGTCATTGAAGATGATCGTGGATCAGTAATGGAGTTCTACCGGCAATCAGATTTTGCTAGCCTTGGATTACCCAGTCTCGATGAACGACCTCAAGTTAACGCACCACTGTCAGTTAAAGGTGCCGTGCGTGGCATTCATGCTGAAGATGCTCATAAATTAGTTTCTGTGGCTAGTGGAAAAATATATGCTGCAATCGTTGACTTGAGAAAGACTTCTGACACTTCCGGTCAATGGCAAGGCTTCCAGTTGGAACGTGGCCAGGGTTTGTTTATTTCAAAGGGCCTTGGAAATTCATTTCAGTCTATCAGCAATGAACCATCAGTATATCTATATTATTTTGAAAAAGAATGGCAACCCAATATGCCTGGATCAGCATGTAATCCACTTGACCCAGATCTCAATATTAGCTGGCCAATAGCAGAAGGTCACGGTATGATTATTTCCGATAAAGACCGCAGTAATCCATCGCTTAAAGAGGTGCTTAGTCATGGATGAAAACAGTATTTTTATAATTGGCGCCAACGGACAATTGGGAACTGCCCTACACCAACAATATCCTGGTGCCAAGAGTGCTGATATTGATGAGCTTGATATAACTGCCAAAAAGTCTGTGGATACTTTTGATTGGACAAGTACCAAAATAATCCTAAATGCAGCAGCCTATACTAACGTTGATGGAGCTGAGACAATTGAAGGCCGCGCTAACGCCTGGAAAGTTAATGCTACAGCTGTAGGGCATTTACAACAAGTTGCAGCCAAGCACGATATAACACTTGTCCATATTTCTTCTGACTATGTTTTTGATGGTCATCAAAACCCACATACTGAAGATGAGCAATTCAGCCCGTTAAGCGTATATGGAGCTAGTAAAGCGGCTGGAGATATTGTGGTTGGCCTAGCACCCAAACACTATATTCTGAGAACATCCTGGTTGATTGGCGAAGGTAAAAACTTTGTCCGTACCATGTTAGAGCTTGGCCAAAAAGGAATTAATCCTAAAGTTGTAAATGACCAAATCGGAAGACTAACATTTACTAGCGAGCTTGTTCGGGCTATAGACCATCTACTTAAAAACCAAGCAAAATTTGGTACCTACAATATTTCAAATGATGGTGAACCAACCAGTTGGGCAGATATTACACGGGAGATTTTTCGACAGGCTGAACTAAATATCACTATTACAGAAGCAACCACAGAAGAGTATTATCGGGGTAAGTCAGATGTTGCTACTCGTCCATTACAAAGTACCCTAGATCTAACTAAAATTCACTCACTCGGTTTTGTAAGTAACGATTGGCATCAAGATTTGGCAGATTATATAGAAAAGGAGTCATGATAATGAAGGGAATTATTTTAGCGGGGGGATCGGGAACACGTCTGTATCCACTGACATTAGCAGTTAGCAAACAATTAATGCCAATCTACGATAAACCTATGATTTACTATCCGTTAAGTACACTCATGAGTGCTGGCATCCGAGACATATTAATAATCTCTACACCCCACGATTTGCCTCGATTTGAACAACTGCTTGGTGATGGCCACCAAATTGGTTGTAGTTTCAGTTATAAAGCCCAGGAACAACCCAAAGGCCTAGCTGATGCTTTTATTATTGGCGTGGATTTCATTGCAGAAGATAAAGTGGCAATGATTTTAGGTGATAATATTTTTTACGGAACGCAAATAGATCAACAACTCAAACAATATACTAATGTGGATGGTGCTGTTGGCTTTGCTGCTCAAGTTGCCAATCCCAAACGTTATGGCGTTTATGAATTTGACAAAGATATGAACGCTTTATCGATTGAGGAAAAACCCGATCAACCAAAATCTAATTATGCCAATGCTGGTTTGTACTTTTTTGACAATTCAGTTATTCAGATAGCCAAATCTGTAATTCCAAGTGACAGGGGCGAATTGGAAATAACGTCAGTTTTGGATGCTTATTTAAAGCAAGGTAAGCTAAAAGTCTGTTTGCTCGATCGTGGATCTGCTTGGCTTGATACTGGTACCTTTGATTCGATGACTCAGGCTGCCCAATTTGTACAGGTGATTGAAGAGCGCCAGGGATTGAAAATAGGATGTATTGAGGAGATAGCTTACCAAAAAGGGTTTATCGATGCCAATCAAATTGAAAGACTTGCCGAGCCTCTGAAAAAAAGTGGCTACGGCCAGTATCTACTATCTTTGATCAATAGTTAGTGAATATCCAAGTTCGCAGGTATAAAACTAGAACTTATCTGAAAGATATGACCACATATCTGCTATTATTATTTGAGAATATATGAGTGTTGTATGCAAAAAATAGTTGTAATTGGACTTGGGTACGTGGGTTTACCTTTGGCTTTATTGGCTTCAAAAAAAGGGTATAGCGTTGTAGGGGTGGATTTAAGCCAAGATAAGATTGAAAAAATTAAAAATGGTAAAGACCCTATTAATGACGACTATGTCGCGCATCATTTGCCAAATTCTAAACTTCAAGTAAGTTCGGACTTTAGTTCCGTTGCTGAGGGCAAGATTATTGTAATTTGTGTACCTACTCCAGTAAAAAATGATTACCTGCCAGATTTAGAGCCACTTAAAAGTGCCGTTAGCTCAGTAGCAAAAAAAATAAGTAAAGATACACTGGTCATTATTGAGTCAACAATTAACCCGGGCGTGTGTGACGAGATAGTCATACCACTAATTGAGAGCAAATCGAACTTAAAAGTTAATCAAGATTTTTACGTTTCTCATTGTCCTGAAAGAATTAATCCTGGTGATAAAAAATGGAGTGTTGAAAATATCCCCCGTGTTACTGGAAGTAGCAATCAAAAAGGTCTAGATAAAACAGTGCATTTTTATGAATCAATAATTGATGCTCCAGTGAAAGCCATGGCTACAATCAAGGAAGCGGAGGCTGTAAAGGTTGTTGAAAACTCTTTTCGTGACGTTAATATAGCGTTTGTAAATGAGCTAGCCATGTCGTTTTCAAAGCTAGGTATAAACGTTAAGAACGTAATTGACGGAGCAGCCACTAAACCATTCTCATTTATGCCTCATTATCCAAGCATAGGTGTTGGTGGCCATTGTATTCCTGTAGACCCATATTATCTTATTGAATACGCACGGGGTTATGGATTTGAACATGAGTTTTTATCACTTGCCCGCTCCATCAATAACCATATGCCAGAATATACTGTTGAACAATTGATTGACGGACTCAATGAGGCTGGACTTGTCTTAAAGGGAGCTCGTGTTGCCGTACTCGGACTTGCCTATAAAGCCAATGTGGCTGATGATCGTGAAAGCCCCTCCTACAAGGTAATTAAAATATTGCAGACTAAAGGCGCAAAACTCGTAATTTTTGATCCTTACTTTCTCGATAAATCGACAGTAAAAGACCTAAAATCAGCGCTCACACACCAAGATGCCATTATAGTGGCAACCAATCACCGAGAATTTACCGAGATGGACCTGGGCATGTTAAAATTTAAAGTTTTTGTTGACGGTAAGAACGCTTTTGATAAACATAAATTACCAAAAACTATGGTTTATAAGGGTATTGGAACCTAATCGACTTTGTTTTGTAAGTAGATATTCTCAGTGAAATCCCTATAATAGCTGCTATGGTAAAAAAAGAGACATTCTATTTAAGTGTTATGAATTTCTCAAGGAGTAAATTCCGAAACACTTGGATTCATCATTTGCCCTTTACGACAACAATCTACCGAAAGATGTTTTCAGCCACCTATCATGGAGTCGATAAAAACATTGTTTTTAGAAACTTAAAATTCAAAGTGCCAACTACTGATACTACTGTCGTACCAAGTATGATTAGTGGCGATTTCGAAAAAATTGAATTAGACATCTTCCACAAACTTTTGAAAAAGAACGACATCGTACTTGATATTGGCGCCAATATCGGTGTCTACTGCGCAGAAGCTGCTACTGCAATTGGAGCTAGGGGCAAAGTCTATGCATTTGAACCGGTCACTCAAAATCTCGAACTGTTAAAACATAATTTGAAAATCAACCATATTACCAACGTCGAAATTATCGATGCCGCCGTTGGCTCTGAGGAAGGAAAGCTGAAGATCTATTTAGCCGAAAACAGCATTGCCACACACTCCGCGGGCAAGGTATCAAATAAATCTACTGATGTTGATGTTGTAACCATTGATAGTTTTGTTAAAAAGAAAAAATTTAAAAAAGTCGACATGATCAAAATGGATATTGAAGGTTACGAAGGTTATGCCATTGAGGGAGGCCTTCAAACCATTAAGAAGTACCAGCCTATTTTATTTATAGAGTTTTCAGCTGATCATTTAAAAAGATGTGGCTATGATCCAAGAAAGCAAGCTAGTCAGCTGCTCAAGCTTTACAAATATTGCTATCATATCGACGAACAAAAGAATATTTTTCGCAAAATTAACAAAATTGATGATATCGTCAAACTACGAAACGATAATCTCGTTCTTGCTCCCCATAGCCTCAGTCAAAGTTGGGTCTAAAGATTTTTTCATTCGACCAAAAATTATCCAAGAGATAAATAGAATAATAAATAAAACTCCGCGATCTAATAAGGCTATTGATAAAATCTGCCCAGTTGAAAAACCTATTACGCTTCTTGAAAAAATATAAATTGCTTCTTTTACTCCTAAATTAGCAGGAGTTAAATTGATAAATAGACTCAAAGAGCCCAACACACTAAATAGCAACAATTGCGGTAAACCAATGTGAAAATGCAGGGCGTGAATTTCTAATGTTGCTATGGCTATGGTAATTAGAATATTAAAGAAAATAATACTAATTAGACGCACCATAAGTGATTTGTCAGCAACTATCTTATTCCAACCATCAATAACTTGAAAAAATGGCTTGCTTATCTTACTCAGCCGCTTATTGTTATTTACTTTTCGCTGTAGGCTTGCGGGAATTTTTAAAATGCTCAAGGCCAGTGACATGATGAAAGTACCTGAAAATAGCCCAATTAAAACCAGGTACTGTTTAGAGTGATGGCTTCTTAGCAGATAAAGTGCCACTAATGCAAAGAAAGAATTTACCAAAAAAACTATTATATAGTTTCCCGAAAGTGTCGACAGATATTCACTGTATGGTAAATTATGTTTTTTCTTTAGATACACTGCCCTAAAACCAAAACCGGCACCCACAGGAGCAAAGAAATTTCCAACTGATGAAATTAGAGAAACTCGGCCGCTCTCAATTAACGAAATGTATTTATCAAAGGGTTTGAGTATAAATTTAATAAAAAGACCATTGACCATAATAACCGTTAAATCAGCAATTGCTATTAGCACCAGCAGCCAAATATTGACATCAAGTAGTGGTTTAAACGTACTAGCGTTTAATGCAAAGTAAATAACAAAGATCAAAAAAACAATTATTCCCAAATAAAGAGAAACCTTTTTAGGAAACAAATTCATGCTTTCTCTCTCCGACTTTGAAAGATGAGCCATAGACCATGCCAAAGACCAGTACCGAAACACACCACTATAGATAAAAGACCATACCAAACCAGCAACCATTGTTTTAGATCACCACTAACCCAAAGTGCTACGAGAATTGATACGGCTAGTCCAAATAGAATTAGGATAGGATGGAGAACAGCAAGCACTAATAATGGCATCACCAATACAAAATATAGTATTAATGGAGCAAAATATCTTGTACCTGGATGTAGATAATAGTCCAGAAATCGTGGACCGCGTTGATAAATATGAATTAGCTCTTCTTTTGCCTTACTGCGAGGTTGGTAGACGAGTTTAACTTTACTGGTTTTGTATATTTTCGCACCACTCATTACTACAAATTTCAGTATCCGGGTGTCTTCGCTAACGTGGGCAGTTAAATTTTCAGTTTTTTGAAGTAAATTGCAGGCATCGATAAATATACTTTTCTTTATCCAAAGACTCGTTGTGCCTTTCGGTGATTTATCGAAGTTCGCTTCATCAATATAGAAGTCTTCAAAATTACCTCCCCATTGTTGGCCGTAAATTTTGCGCCTAAGTTTACTAAGAGCTAGGGAGACGTAGTTGTTTGGATCACTTTCAACTACGTCAGGGATCAATACCTCCTGATTGGCATTTGCCATATATTTTAGAAAGTTCTTAGGTAGTTTAACGCGGTCATCAACTATTAAAATATGACCATGTGATGCCAATTTGGCACCAACTAATCGAGCTTCAAATCGGCCCTTATTCTTTGTGAATTGTTTCAACTTAAAATCTATACCAGCTTTTAAAAACTTTTCTTGAGCTTGTTCAACTTTAGCCCGTAGGGCAGCATTTGGTCCATCAATGACAACCACAACGTCATAGGAAACTCCTGGGTCATTTTGATCAAGTAAGGAGGTAAAGGCGTCATCTATGGTTTCAACGCCAGTATAAGTAGCCATTACAATGGAGAAAGATTGACCGTTCTTTTTCATCTTCCGAAACCTTTCTTATCTAGCCAATTTACAATTATCGTAGACGGTGATGAAGTCTTAGTAGTGGTGAGTGTTTCTCTGGCATATTTCTTATAATCTGAAACGAATTTAGAAATAACTTTAGGATCCAATTTTGATATGACAGCAGTTGATCCAAGACCTTCTTGCCTTTCGGTCTCGTTACGAAATAGTAGTGTCGGTTTGCCCATATGATAAAGCTCTTCTTGATTTCCACCTCCATCAGTAATCACGAATTCGCTGTGTTTAATTAGCTTCACAAAAGGCAAATATTCCAGTCTGGGCAGCAAATGGATTCTTTTATTTTGCTCGATTCGAGCTTTGATATCAGGTAACTTTTTAAGTTGTTCCTTGGTTGCCGGATGTTGCACCATATAAATTGGGAATGTCTGGCTAATTGACTCTAAACGATCAACAATTGTATTAAATCGTACCGTATCAAATATATTCTCATAGCGGTGTAGACTAGCTACAACATACTTCTCATTTGGAAGGTTCAGCTTAGCTTTATCAGCATGCGCTAGACCAAATCGAATAGTATCAATTTGAGTATTTTGGAAAGTGTTAATCTTCTCGCCTTTGTATTTTTTGAGATTGTCTATAGCCCATTGTCCTGGGCAAGCATAATAGTCGGCCAGTCGAAAAGTAATGAGTCGATTTATTTCTTCTGGAAACGGCTTTCGAATATTAAAGCTGCGTAGACCCGATTCTACGTGCATAACTTTGGTTCTAGTCAATTTTGCCATTACAGCTGCTAGCCATGTGGTAAGCGTGTCACCATGTGTCAGCACAATATGTTTTTTACCAACTTGACCAGCAAATATTTTCCTACTTTTGGGTAAGGCTAGTAGCATCTTTCCAAACCACAGCCATATTTTACCCATAGTCTTGGCTTCAGTATCCCAATTTATAATTGTAAAATCAGGATTCGGTAATCCAAACGTCTGCAAAGTTTCTTCAATAGTTTCTTTATGCTGGGCAGCATATACCCAGCGCCATTGGAGCCCTTGTTCTTCGCAAGTTAGCATTATTGGTGCCATTTTAAATAGTTGAGCTCGAGTACCAATTACAAAATGGATCATTCGTTTTTATGCTCACCGAATCGTATTTTTTTCATCTGTTCCAAGATTTTTTCTTGGTTGCTTAGCATACGATCAAGCATGTCGGCCACTAAACCAACTGTCCAAATAACAAGAGCTAGACTAATAAGATAAATGCCGGTAAATCCTATAAATTTATACGGACTAAATTCCCCAGTTTGGATCCAATGAATAAATACAAAACCAACCGAGCCACCGCCAAGTATGAAACAAGCCAGACCTAGTGAACCAAAGAATCTAAGTGGCGCAAAGTCTCTATAGGCCCGAACTATATTGATGGCACTTCCGATTAAAAAAGTGAAAAAGTTTGTGACAACTCTGGACTTGCGATCCTTATAATAAGTTACATCAATTGGTACGGCTTTAATATCCATTTTTTTCAAAGCTAGCAATTGAAACGACTCTTGAGTATAGGTATATTGACTATTAATATTAAGGGCAATTAGTGCTCGTCTGTTGTAAGCTCTGAAACCACAAGTAACATCTCTAAATTGTTGTCGGGTTAGACTGCTGACAATCCAGGTACCAATCCGATTTGCAAAATATTTACTCGGTGGCATGTTCTCTGGACGCAGCCGTTTACCAGTTTTAACGTCCGTAAATCTATCTGCAGCGGCAAAGTCATAACCATCTTCAATAATCGGTTTAACAAGCTTAGGTATATCTTTAGGATTAAACTGTAGATCTCCGTCTATATTAACTGCTATGTCAGCCTTTCGGCTAAGGGCAATCTCTAGAGCTTCCTGAAAACGGTAAGCTAGCCTTTTTTGACTAATGCCTTTATGTACCTTTGCACCGTGCTTGGCAGCTATCTCAGCAGTTTTGTCAGTACTTCCGTCATCAATAACCCAGGTTTCAATTTCACTGACACCGGATATAGTTTTAGGTATTCCATCTAGTAACTCACCGATTGTTTGTTCTTCATTTTTGCAAATTGAAAAAATAATTAACTTCATAAATCCTCTTTAAGATTATCCATATTTTACCAGTTATATCGCTTTTGGAGTAATTAGATCTGCGATTGGTAATGCATTTCAGTCAAGCTATAATACAACCTGAATGAATAATAAAAAGATAAAAGGTTTTGCCGGGTGGGTAAAAACTTCAATTTGGGCTTTCCCTTTGGCTTTATTTTTAGTTTTAGTGGTTCTGACTAGTCTACGTTTAAGCGGGACTTCGGTTGGAATGTATTATTCAAATCTCTATGGTAGTCATGCTAAGGATCCGAATCTAATTTGGGGGCATCCTCGGGCAATTCGATCGGATGAATGGTTAGCGGGCAGCCAAATGACAGTTTCGCAATCGAAAAATGGCTACCCTCGGTTTAACAAAGACTTCGGAAGTGGTAGGGATGTTTCCTTGGCTGGTGAAATTCCATCAAAAGACTGGTCAACAATATTTAAACCCCAAAACTGGAGTTTCATGATTCTACCGCTCGAGTTTGCTTTTGCCTTTAAGTGGTGGCTGTTAATGTTCCTCTTAATATTAAGTGTTTACTTCTTTGTTTTAAGGGTCTTTCCTGGCCAAAAAGTGTTTGCCATACTAATTGGAATTGCCATTGGTTTGTCGCCGTTTTCAATGTGGTGGTACCAAACTGGAAGCTTCCTAACTTTGGCTTGGGGATTTTTTATTCTTATTATGTTTTTACGACTAATTAATGGCGAGCAAGTGCCATTTGTAAAAAATAAGTTATTGTCAGATGCCTTACATGTCATTGGACTTAGCTTCTTATTAGGATGTTTCGGATTTATATTCTATCCACCTTTTCAAATTTCGGTTGCCTTAGTCATAGGTTTTTTCATTTTAGGGTATACTCTGCAGAAACTTATTTCAGAAAAATTTAACTGGGCGGATCTTGCTAAACGTTTAGGGTTAGTGTTAATTGCTACAGTTGTCACAGCCGTCATTGGGCTGACGTTTGTAGCTACTCATAGGGGTCCAATTAATGGTTTGAATCAAAGTCTCTATCCAGGTCATCGGCGTATTGATGGTGGAGCCTTGAAGTTACTAAATGTCTTTGATAGTTATGTTATGCCAGTTCAACAGAGCGATTTTCGTGGCGGTCATTTTATATACAATCAAAGTGAAGCTTCTAACTTTATTCTTCTGCTACCCTTCTTATTAATACCTGGATTTGCCGTAATTTGGTTAGATTGGCGCAAGCATAAAAAGATCGACTTCATATTATTAAGTTTACAAATATGCGCCTTGCTTATGTTTATAAGAGTGTTTACTAAATTAGGTGGCCCCTTATTTAATCTTTTACTACTAGACCGAGTGCCGAGCGTTAGATTAATTATCGGCATGGGCTTCTTAGGGATACTTCAGATGTTGTATCTTATAAAAAAGATTAATACTCTCAAGATTAAACCACGCCAACTTTATACTTGGGCATTAGGTTACGGGCTAGCTTGTTTAGCAGTTTTGTTGATGATTAGTGCCTACATCATGCACCACTATCCCCTGTTTTTGCATAATCCGATTATTATCAGTGGATTGGCGATTGCCTTCACTGTGCTAATCATAGCTCTTCTGTCGGGGCACAAAATGCTTTTTGCTATTTGTTTCTTGATGTTCACTCTAGCTAGTAGTTTCAAAATAATTCCCCTGTATCGTGGCCTCGGCTTTTTAACCCATAGTAATCTGGTTCAACGGATGGAGGCAATTTCTTCGCCTAAAGACAGTTGGGTTACGGTTGGTGACGACGCAGGAGTTTATGAAAATTTTGGATGGTTAGCTGGCCGTCGATCCCTAAGTGGTGCTCAGCTTTATCCTGATCTTAATTTTTGGAAGCAGTTGGCTGGTCAGAAATACGAGTACATTTATAACCGTGAAGGGCATGCCTTTTTTTCAGACAGTCCAAACTTTACTGTACCCATCGACAAAGTCTCAAGTGACTCATTTAAAGTCAAGTTCAAATGTAGTTCATTTATATTGAAAAACATTCAGTATGCCCTGTCAGTTCACCCCCTTACTGAACAGTGTGTAAGTTTGAAAGAAAAAATTAGCTATCCTCAAACAGATTTTTATTTATATAAAGTTGGCAAATAACTTTATCCAATATTTGAGTTTTAAAATTAGTTGTAATCTTTGAATATATTGATAATGCTTTATAAAAATGTTGCTATTTGCATATTCTTGGTAAAATACAATTATGGTTAAGCCTATAAATAAAAGTTACCGACGTCGCAATGGGCAACAACGTACTCTTAAATTAATATTGTTTATATTAGTTTTAATAGTTTTAGCTGTTCTTATTCTTGAGCTGACTAATACTACTCACTTTTTTCACAAGCAGAATCCAACTGGAACGACCACCCAAACAGCACCAAGCATTAAATCAAATAATCCTTCAACCAGTGGTGGCAGTATCCAAGAAAGTAATATCACCGACAAACAAGGCCAAGGTCAAGTTACTACGCCATCTTCGCAATGGGCAACATCAAGTTCTGGTCTTATTACTCTAAAGCAACCAACAAGTGGTTCAACTTTAAAATCTGGTGATTTAATTGCAGGTTCGGCTAAAGTAACCCAAGTCTGGTACCGGCTAGTTGATAACCAGGCAGGTCAGATAGGTCAAGGTCCTATCAACATCTCAGGAGGCAAGTTTTCGGCCAATATAAGTTTTAAAGCTTCATCTTCAACCGGACATCTGGATATATTTAGTTTCCAGGATGGAAAAGAAGCTAACGAGATAAGCATTAACTTAAACTTCTAACTATGATATATAGCTTCATGCAAAAGAAAACTTCTGTCTTCTGTGCCTTAATACTTTTGGCGGTTATTGGCTCGATGATATTTGCACCCAAAGCAAAGGCAAGTTATAAATCCGATTATTTAATTAAAGACTCGATCTTTATTGATAACGGCTCAATGGGTGTTAGAGATATTCAGCAACTCTTACTCGATAAGGGTAGTTACCTTGCCAGTCATAAATATACAGAAACTTGCAACAATAACTACATGAATGCTCATTATTTAAATTGTGGTAAAAGTGTATTGGCTTCACAGATTATTTATGACGCTGCTCGGGCATATGGACTAAATCCCAGAACAATAATAGCTACAATGCAAAAGGAGGAATCATTAATTACTGATCCTAGCCCATCGAGCTCACAGGTTAATTTTGCAATGGGTTACGCATGCCCCGATTCTGGAGGTTGTGGTAGCATATCCGGATTCTTTAATCAGGTTGACTGGGGCACTTGGCAACTTCGACTGAATTTTGCTCGTGCCAGTGGTGATAATACCTGGAGTGGATCAGATTCAACCGTCAGTGGATACGCTTGTCCAGGCAGAACACGGTACTACTCTACCGGCCTATATCCCGGCAGAGATGTAACATTTTATGATGATTACGGTACAGCATACACTCATTTTGTTATTGCTAATGCAGCTACTGCATCTCTTTACTGTTATACCCCTCACGTTTATCCAGGTAGCAGTCGCCAATATTATTCAGGTAGTTATTGGTTCGTCTATTGGTTCGAACAGTGGTTTGGATCGGTAGCAAGTCCTTGTTATAACGACTCAAATGTTTCTGGTGCAACTGGCCGACAATTTATTGCTTACCGAAATAGTAGTGGGACCATTGAGAATCTTACACACACTAAGATGAATAACACTGGATCGGCTTGTGTTGAAGCTCATCTTTGGAACAATAGCTTCAAGAGTTGGCTTACTCATGTACCGACTGGAATGGCTTCAACTGATCCTAATAGTGGTGTATTAGTCTCTGGAAATGTCACTGGAGATAGTAAAGATGAGCTAATTTATATGAGGTATGGCAATGTACAGGTTCATGAATTTAGTAGCGACCTCTCTAAGTTTCTAGGAATATATGATGTACCGACTAATCTGACAAATATCAGCGCAACAACTGGTACTTTTGTGGCGGGTGACTTCTTGGGTCGTGGATCTGACCAACTTATTTATATTCGATACAGCAATGCTCAAAATAATTTAGAATTGCACATGTTTAGCAAAGATCTCAGAAAAGCTACAGGAGTATATGATGTTGTCAATTCCCTGACTAATGTCTCAAAAGACTCAGGTGTATTTGTGGCTGGTGACTTCTTGGGACGTGGATATGATCAGCTAGCTTATATAAAGTATAGTACTGACACTAAAGCAGCTGAGGTACATATATTTAGCCAGGACTTACGAAAATCACGAGGCTTTTATGATGTTTCAACTGGCTTAAGCGCAACATCCGATTCAGGTACGTTCGTTGCTGGATCATTTAATAGTAAAAAACCTACGCTTGAGTATATAAAATATGACGACAGTGCTGGTCAGGTTGAGATTCATAGTTTTAGTTCAGATTTGCGTAAGGCACGGGGTATTTACGACGTAATCACAAACCTAAGTGGATTTAGCCCACCACTTTAATAACCATCTCGCATCAAATGCCACAAGTAGCTACTGTCTACTTTTCGATATTTACGTAATTTCATAGTTTTGCCCCAGAAAAGTGGCAGACGAAAAATTCCGACAACCCGACCTTTTAAAAGCGCTTGAGCGGCCTTCTTGTCACCCCTCCGTCTAAGCGTACGCCAAGAGTCAAAATCAGAACGCGGCATTTTCATTAATAACCGAAGTGTAATCTTTAATGGGAAGTTTTTAAATATAACTGCCGCATTATTACGAAAAGTAAGATAAAGAGAGAAACTGGGATTTTTAGAAGAACTAGCTGAACCCATATGGTAGGCTCTGGCATCAGGGACTAGATAATTATCCCAACCCATAATTGTAGCTCGAGCAGCCACATCAACATCTTCCAGATACATAAACATAGTTTCATCAAAAAGTTCATTTTTGAAGGGCTGGGAATCTATAAAGTGGCGACTTATCATGCAGGCTGCTGCGTTAACCCCAAAAGCCTTACGGGGACCCAGCTCTTTTTGATATTTCTTACGCCAATTACCTTGGGTTGCCTGACCATTTCTAGCCATAAATATATGTGTTGAGTCAATAACATTATGGTCAAAATAGTCTAGCGTAGTGCCTTGGAAAAAAGCTCCTTTTGGTTTTAAGCCCGCAAAGTTCACAATTTTTTCGATCCAATCATCTTCAAGTCGAGCATCAGTATTTAATAAACAAATATAATCAACACTTGGGTCTTCAAGAGCTAGATTTATTCCGATGTTGTTACCCCTTGCGAACCCTTCATTTTCATCATTTTCTATAACTACAACATCACTTAGTTCTCTTTTCACTAGGTCACATGACTGATCTTGAGAATTATTATCAACGTATATAGTTTTAATGTTCGAATATGTTTGATTTTCAATAGAAGCAAAGCATTCTCTAAGCAAATCATGGTTATTCCAACCAACAACAATAAAAACTACACTGGGTTTATTTTTCATCACGCTCATACTTCTTGGCCCAATCGTCAATTCGTGTCGGTCTTTTTGGCTTAAACCTTATGGCTTCTATACTCTCAATTGCTTCTTGGTAGTTTGAATTGAACCTTCCTAAGTAGTTAAATTTTGAGTGAGACCACAAAATAAATTTAAAATTAGTATCATTTTTATCAGAATTCGCTTTGTTAGATATTAGAGCTGAGTCATATTTATTTTTATCTTTGTCGATATACGATTTAAAAGAAGCGGTCGATGCTGCTAAAACATTTGTGGTCACAGATATCGGATTCCTAACCCAGTCAGTCGTACCAAAATAACTATCCTGTCCAAATGAATACCCATCAAGAAATTTATTCCCAAAACCGCTACCGCTAACCCCGGCATCAACAATCGAACCACCTTTATCAATTAACATAGGTTCAATAAATGTTTCGTCTGATCCGGCGGCCACTGCAGCAAGTTGGTAAAGATGATTTGGGTTTTCTGGTAATGCAGCAACTTTGAACGCAATTATTACTGGCTTTGTAACTTTAGAAACAGCTTCTTGCCAGTAAAAACTACTATCATCAACCAAGACAGTTCGAACATTATTTGTATCATCTGAGGGTTTAAATTTCTTAAACCAGCTACCAATAACTAATTCAAAACTCACCTGTTGGTCTTTTGGCTGCTTACATAAGGTTTCTAGCAATTGGTCTATCCAGGCTACACAGGCTGCTCTTTTATAAACTTCAACTGGTCCAATGACAAGCGTGAAATCCGTTTTTTTATAGCTTAGGCGGTAAAAACCTGGCTTACCATCAATATGACTAACTTTGGCTGGAATTTTATTTCTATGCAAGTGGTCCGTTATTGCTTGCTCTCCCGACGCAAAAATATAATCTTTATTTTTTATATCATTTGCTGTTGACGTTTCCGCCGCTCGCCAATGATACAAAACTTTTGGAACATGATATATCTGAGGTTTGCATACATCGATTATTCTAAGTAACAAGTCATAGTCTTGGGCACCATCATAGTCTGCTCGAAGGCCTCCCACTTTATTTACCATTGAGGTAAGTACAACTGTTAAATGATTTATATAATTAACATTACGAAATAGATCCGGCGACCATACAGGTTTATATAAGGGTTGAAAGTATCTTTCGCCATTTTGAGTAATTTTATCTTCGTCAGTATAAATTAAATCTGGAGATGAAGATCTTCCTAATGCTTCAACGACACAATGCAGGGCACAGGGATGTAGCACATCGTCATGATCCAAAAAAGCTACATATTTTCCGTTAGCCTGCTCTAAACCTCGGTTTGTATTACTCGCAATGCCCTCATTTTTATCTAAGTCTACAACTTTAATTCTAGTATCGATCTGGCTACATTCTTCAACTTGCGCTTTTGATTCGTGTTGGGTTGAGGCATTTACTAATATTAGTTCCCAGTTTTGATAATGCTGATTGACTACAGAATATACCATTTCTAATAAATATTTTTCCGGTGGATTGTATATGGGAACAACAATGCTGATAAGTGGGTCATTTTGAATACTACTTTCCACATAGCAGCGCTGTTCCTGACTATAAGCCCAGCTATTATAGATATTATCTGGTTGAGATAATCTATAAGATTGGAACTTGTTGTTTACAAATACTACTACCGGCCTCAAAGGCTTAAGAATCAATTTTATTATTTTACGAACAAGTGATTTAAACATTAGCTATTCCTTGTTCTTCTTCTCAGAATAGCTAACTTCAAAAGTATGCTCGGGGTGCACAGTAGCGTGGGGTAATGGATGACCCCCCACCATAAATCTATGAATATATTCAGCCCTGTCGTACATAAGCAAAAAATCTTCACTCTCGATTGCGCAAGTTATTGTGTATTCACCATCCGTAAAAACGTTTTCAACTACTGTTTCCAAGGTTAACTTATCTCCTGGTTTAATAGTTTTAGTTACGACGTGTTTAATCTTGTTATTGGTTGCGAAAACTGTTAAATTTTCTTGGTTTTGGAAAATAAAACCTATAGACGGACTATCAATTTCAGTCTTTGCTTCAAAAACTATTCTTACACCTATTTTCTCATCTGCGGAAAACGTATTTTGAACACGCCGACTACTGGCGGAAAAGGTTTCAACAGAATTAATTACAGCTTCTTGAGTTCCTAAGTTTTCATTAACTGTGTCGACATGCTTTTTATTATCAAGTCTAAGTCTTGATTCTGCAGCTACAAGATTATATTTTTCGTATAAACCAGCTATCTTATCGGCAGTATTTACTGCTATTAGCTTTCCATCATTAAGTAGAGCTCCACGACTACAAAATCTGCGTACTGCTGCCATGTCGTGTGTCACAAACACCATTGTTTGACGGCGTTTTTTCAAATCAGAAAAATATCTATAACATTTGTTTTGAAAATCTAGATCGCCGACAGCTAGTACCTCATCAATCAACAAAATATCGCTTTGAACTTGAATAGCTATTGAGAAGGCTAAACGAACTTGCATGCCTGTAGAATAGTTTTTTAGTTTCTGATCCATAAAGCGTTCAAGCTCGGCAAAGGCGACTATATCTTTATACATGCCCAGCATCTGTTTTCGCGTAAAGCCAAGTAAGGCACCATTTAAGAATACATTTTCACGGCCTGTGAGTTCTGGATTAAACCCAACCCCTAATTCTATAAATGGTGTTAGTAGGCCATTTACGTCAACACTACCTTTAGTCGGTGTGTAGATACCGGCTAATAGCTTAAGTAATGTGCTTTTGCCACTACCGTTGCGACCTACAATGCCGAAAAATTCCCCTTTTTTAATTTCAAAAGAGATATTATCAAGCGCCAATTGCATTTCATAACCACGCCTTTTTCTGTAGATATTTAAAACCACACTCTTGATAGATGAATTTTTTTCGTGTGGTAGTTTAAATAATTTTGTTAGTGAGTCTATCTTAATTGCGACTTCGCTACTGTCAGATGTACTTTGCATAATTTATATATTCTCCGCAAAATATTTGGATTGGCTACGGAAATAAGTTACGCCAATAATAACTGTTAAAAGTACAAGTACGAAGGGTATGTATATGTATAGACCTCCGTTTAAGACATGCCCAATCGTAGGAGTCTGATGAGTAATTACTTCGTACCGTGCTTCTTGAATAGTTTGAGTCATAGGGTTCAAAAATAAGGCTTTTTGAATTGTGAGGTTTTTGATACGCGACATTGCGTAAATAATCGGTGTTGCATAAAAGCCGGCTTGTAGGAGAACTTCCCATATATATTGAATATCTCGATATTTTACGAAGGCAGCCGCTAAGAAGAGTGATGCCCCCAAGGCAAATACGTATATCTCAAGCAGT
The DNA here is from genome assembly GCA_964652125.1 of uncultured Candidatus Saccharibacteria bacterium. Classification (GTDB taxonomy): domain Bacteria; phylum Patescibacteriota; class Saccharimonadia; order Saccharimonadales; family JANWIN01; genus CAZFNQ01. Next base: position 4,036 of record CAZZAE010000002.1, on the reverse strand, counting down.
ATCAGTGGAAAATATATAGCTGACGACTGTAGTCCAACATGGTTAAAAACCATGAATATTGACACGACAATTAGGTTAAGGCCGAGGTTTATAAGAGCCGAAATACTACTAGAAAGTACAATTATCCAACGAGGAATTTTGATTTTGCGAATTAGATCGCCGCGACCAACAATTGAACCTAAACTTTGTATAGTCATCTCCACAAAAAAGTTCCAAAGTACTATACCAAGCAGCAAATAAATTGCAAAGTGGGGTATTTCATTGCCAAATTTAAGAAATTTTACAAAAACTATATAGAGGATAACGAATAGAAATAATGGTCTAAGCAAAGACCAGGCGTAACCGAGTACGCTATTTTGGTAACGAAGTTTAAAATCTGTCCTGACAAGCTCAGCAAGCAGTGCCCGGTTCTTGAGGCTAAATATGTGTCGCATTGATACTGGGGTATTATAGATGAGTAAATGGTTTTTATAAACGCCAATGATAAAAAGTAATACAACAGTTGTTATTCCAAATTGGAACGGAATAGACAGTATCGCTAAATGTTTAGACTCGTTAAGGGCACAAAAATATAGTTCTAATATTATTGTCGTAGATAATGGCTCAAATGATGGCTCGGTTGCGCTTATAAAAGCAAAATACCCAGACGTAACGTTATTAGAACAAACTAGAAATCTCGGGTTTGCCGGTGGAGTAAACGTAGGTATAAAAAAAGCCCTGTCAGACGGAGTAGAATTTGTCGCACTATTAAACAATGATGCTACTGCTGATCCGAATTGGTCAGACAGATTGGTAAGTAAGCTAGTAAATGATCCTAAAGCTGGAATAGCCACTTCTAAAATTATTGATTCAAATGGTAAGTTTCTTGATACTACGGGTGATTTCTATACTATTTGGGGCCTACCTTATCCCAGGGGTCGAGGTGAACCTGCGAACAATAAGTTCGATGACAATACTGACATTTTTGCGGCTAGCGGGGGTGCTAGTTTATATAGAGTCGAAATGTTGAATCAAATAGGTTTGTTTGACGAAGACTTTTTTGCTTATTACGAGGATGTGGACTTAAGTTTTCGAGCCCAATTAGCCGGCTGGAAGGTAACTTACGTTCCTGGGGCAATTGCCTACCACCAGATAGGGGCTACCAGCAGCAAAATCAAAGGCTTTACAACTTACCAAACTATGAAAAACCTACCAATGATCGTTAGACGAAATGTGCCACTACGACTTTTAGTAAAAGTATTGCCTAGATTCTGGCTAGCTTATACCTCTTTTTACTTCAGCGCGCTTTTAAGAGGTAATCTTTGGCCAGCCACTAAGGGCTGGTTCATGGCTTTAGTATATCTTCCAAAAAATTTCATAGAGCGCAGAAACATTCAAAAAAACAAAAAGGTTTCTGTAGACTATATTAATAGAATGCTTGTCCATGATTTACCTCCAAATGCAGCTAAACTACGCTTACTACGCCAAAAATGGTGGAAATTAACGAGGAGGACAACTAATGGCTAAAATTGTAATTGATGCCCGGGAATCTGGAACAAGTACTGGCCGTTACATTGATAAACTGATCGAACACATTCATCACATTAGTGCTGATCATAAAATTACAGTTCTGACAAAGGAACACCGCGTAGATTATCTAAAGAAGATAGCACCTAAATTTACTGTAATTGATAGTTCATATAAGGAATTTACTTTCGCCGAACAATTGGATCTATTAAAGCAAGTGCGTAAGCTCCAACCAGATTTAGTGCACTTCGGTAAAGTCAATCAGCCAATCTTCTACCGCGGCACGGTAGTAACAACAATGCATGATCTTACAACCACCCGTTTTCGAAACCCCAGCAAAAACTGGGTAGTATTTACAATAAAGCAACAAATCTATAAATGGGTGAATGTAGTGGCTGCTAGAAAATCAAAAGCCATTATTACTCCCAGTGAATTTGTTAAAGACGACGTGGCCCGCTTCGCTCGCATTAATAGTCGCAAGATTACTGTGACCTACGAAGCGGCTGACCCCATAAAAGATCAATCTGAGCCGGTTGAGGAATTACATAACCAACAATTCATAATGTACGTTGGACGTCCAATGCCTCATAAAAACTTAGATAGATTAATTGATGCCTTTCAATTGCTTAGGCAACAACAACCAGCACTTAGATTAGTATTAGTTGGCAAACGTGATGCCGTCTATAAACAGCTGCAAAAGCGGACAGAGCAAAAAAATATTAAAAATATAATCTTCACCGGGCACATAAGTGATGGTCAGCTAAAATGGCTATACGAGCACACTGCCGCTTATGTTTTCCCTAGTTTAAGTGAGGGCTTTGGTCTGCCCGGGCTAGAAGCTATGATAGCAGGTGCTCCAGTCATAAGTAGCAACACCACTTGCCTGCCTGAAATATATAAGGATGGTGCTGAATATTTTGACCCCCTGAGCACAGAGGATATGGCTGACGCCATCAACCGTGTACTTAGTGACGAAGGACTACGAAAACATCTAATAAAGCGTGCTAGCGCAGTTAGCGCTAAATACTCTTGGCAGCGCACCGCTCAAGAAACACTAACTGTTTACAACCAAGTTTTAGAAGAAAATTAAAGTCGATTAATTACTGGTTTGGCTTTAGGACAATATGTCTTTCGCTGCCTTCACCTTCAGATTCGGTAGTTAAGCCATTTTCTCCTGCCACTTTGTGAATAGTTCGCCTATCGGCTGAATTCATAGGTTTAAGATGCATTTCCTCACCTGAACTTTTAACTTTATCCAGCCATTCCTGAGCTTGGGTGGCTAGCCGATCAGAACGCTGCTTTTTATAATCGGCGATATCAATGTTAACCCGAGTAACTTCATAGTTATTGTTCCGAAGAGCATTGGAAACCATAAACTGCAAAGACCGAAGAGTGTCACCGTGTTGTCCAATTAAAAAACCATTCAAATGAGTTGATGGTACATGTAGTTCTATGACTTCATCATCACTATTAGTCGCATAAACATCGGTGTTTAAACCAAAAAAGGACAACATATCCTCCAGATACTTTTTAGCGTATAAAATTGATTCTTCCACTACTTCCTCCTTTTTCGCTTCTTAGAGGATTTCTTCTTTGTACTAGTTTGTTGTTTTGTCGATGTTGTCTTAGCTATTACTTCACCCTCAATAATTTTTTTGTCAGTCTTATCAGCGGCGGCCTCTAGTTCAGTTTCATCCTTACCAAGCACTCGGCTCTGCTGAATAAAGGCCACTGCGCCACTCACTAGCCAATAGAGCGACAAAGCTGCTGCAATTCTGACTGTGATGATAAAAATCATGAAAGGAAGTAGGTAACGAGTACTACGTCCAACGGCGGCATTTACTTCACCTTGATCAGCTTGTTTGCCACTACCCGCATCTTTTAGGATCTTACGAAGTCCTCGGCTCTGTTTACTATCTGGTAACAGCTGTTTGCTTTGAAAGTACTGGGTAACCGCGCTGGCAATAACGATTATCATGGCTGGCCAATAAACACCGCCTGTTTTAATTAATGCCGTACGGGTCAAGTCGACAATATTAAACAGTGAACCATCGAACCTATGTATATCGGCAGATAGAGTTTTCATCCAACTCAGGTGCTGAAGGAAAGGATACGAAAAACTAATTATTTGATGCGGATCAGTAACTATACGACGAATACCAGAGTACAAACCTATAAAAATTGGTATCTGCAATATAACCAGACCTAAACTCGAGAATGGATTAATCTCCCGCTCTTTATATAGTTCCATGAGCATCATGGATTCTTTTTGGCGATTACCTTTAGTTTCGGCCTTAATACGCTTGAGTTCAGGCTGCAACTCACGCATGGCCTTGGCTTGGTGTAACTGTTTTTTAACCAGTGGCCACATTAATAGACGAATAATGACCGTGAATATAATGATTGCTAGCCCAAAGTTGTGGCCAGGTAAGATAGCATAAATTAACACCAACAGGTTGAAGATAGGTCTAACGATGATAGTTGTAAACATTGGGCTCTCCTTGGCATCTATGATACCTTAGGATGCCCC
>CAZZAE010000001.1:2907-52630 GCA_964652125.1 uncultured Candidatus Saccharibacteria bacterium | reverse complement strand
AGCAACATATTGGCCGCTTGGTGTTATGGTGACATCGCTCCAAACCCGGCTTCCTGGTCCGCTATTATCATCCCAGTTGGCACCAAAATCGCTGGAGGTAAAGATGTCACTATTTTGTGCTGAAGCCGCAAGGTATTGGCCACTAGCCGAACTTGAAATACCTATCCAGGATTTAGAACCTAGGCTACTACTACTGTCTACCCAAGTTGTACCGTAGTCGCTTGAGGTATAGATATCTCCACCATTTACTACTGCCTCTAAATATTTTCCATCTGCTGATATGGACGAACCAAACCAACCTTTGTGACCAAGCCCACTAGTTGCGTCAAGCCATGTCAATCCGAAGTCCGATGAGGTATAAACGTCATTTCCAGCAGCAGTGGCAATAATATATTGTCCAGTTGAGGAAATGGCTACACCATCCCATAATTTGCTGGTAAGTGGGCTAGACGTTGAATTAACCCAGGTCACGCCGTAATCATTGGATGTAAAGATTCCGGAACCAAATGCCGCAGCTGCGAGATACTGACCCGATTTGGACGAGCTGATTGAGAACCAAGATAGATCACCAATGGGCAAACTATCTGTTTTGTTAACCCAGGTCACGCCGTAATCATTGGAGATAAAAATTCCGGCATTGGCATTAACAACCGCCATATATTTGCCTGACCATGATGATGTTACACTGATCCATCTTCGGGGCCTTAGACCATTGGTGACATTAGTCCAAGTAACTCCATAATCATGGGAGTTATATATGTCACCAGTATAGACTGTGGCAGTTTGGTATTTACCTGAAGCTGACATGGCAATATCCGACCAGTGCTGGGTGCCAAGGGAACTTGCAGCATCGTGCCAAGTATATCCGCTGGCTGCAATAACTGATGGTGAAGATATCAAGAAGATAGATAAAAATGCAAAAACCAGTAAACTCAGACGCTTATAGTAAATAACGACAAAACCTCTCTCATTAAACTTATGTTTAGTATTGTATACTAAACCCAATAAATCTCTTGACTTCATAAGAGGCATAGATAATAGTGAAGGTCAGGCATATGGTTATTATATTTAATTCAAAGCTTGTAAATGTATGACGAAATCTCAGAATAATACCCCAGCTTGGTTGACTAAAAAACGACACGGTTTTTCTGGCAAACAGGCTCTTGCCATGTCGCTCCTCTTTGGTGTTTTTGGTAGTTACTTCCTTTGGAGTAGTTTTGCTGCTGGTCCGGAAGTGATTGTAACTACAGCTGAGTCGGAACAACTCAGTCTACCGGTCGGTTCAAGCGTTTTCGCTGATAGTGGTGCCAGCGGGAGCCAAGCGATTAAGTTAGTTGGAGCTTCCGGAAGTGCAACAGGCACCTTTAACTTGCCAAGTGCAAGTAATCAATTTGATGTTGTCGCCAAAGCCACAAGTTGTAACGGCCTATGGCCAAAACTAACTGTCTATGTAGATGCTAACCCCTCCCAGACAACTACCGTAGGAACTAACACCTGGGCAACTTACGGTCCAGTAAGCAAACTACTGGCTGTCGGCTCCCACTCGATTATCTTGGGTTATGTAAATCAGCGGCATGGTAATTGCTATACAACTCTGAGCGTAGATATGACCAGATTCTATCAACCCGCTCCTGTAGGGCCGTTGCCCCTGGGAGTGCCTGGAACATGGAACATGAAGTTTAGTGATGAGTTTAATGACACGAGCTTGGATTTAACCAAATGGCGACCAAACTGGTGCCATTGGGCAGGTTGTACCGATTCCCAAATTAGCAAAGCAGTTAATGATGCCCATGAAGCCTCGTGTTATGATCCGGCCCAGGTAAGTGAAAAGGGCACTGGTTACTTAAACTTGCAAGCTGTATCTAAAATTTGTACCCCACCAGATTATGCCCACACTTACGATTACGCTTCGGGATTAGTCCAGAGCGCTAACCATTACACATTTACTTATGGCTATATGGAAGCTCGTGTTTGGGTTTCACCAGCAGGCAGTACCACTCCACAGAACTGGAATTCATTTTGGACTGTCGGTACGGGTACTTGGCCAACTACTGGAGAAATTGATGTTATGGAGTCACTTGGTGGTCAGTACTGTTACCATACCCATTTTGGCACTTCGGTCGCTCCCCTGCAGGCCGGTGGCTGTGCGGCTAAAAGTATCAGCGGTTGGCATACCTTTGGAGCAAACTGGCAACCGGCAGCTGTAACGTTTTACTATGATGGTATCCAAGTAGGTCAAGTGACTGGTAGTGCTGTGCCAACCTCACCGCAATTCCTGGTTGGCCAATATGCACTCTCATCAGTCATATCGCCACCAATAGTTGTGCCTTCCAATATGCTTATTGACTATATCCGAGTCTGGCAATAAATATTCTCTAACCTTGCTGCTGCGGATGCTGATGCCTAGATTATTTAATCAATGTCGGCCATGCGAACTTTAATTAGTTCAACAATTAAGGACCCTGCAGGTGGGTTTTCGACGTCAAATTGTATAGTTCCTTTTGACAGCTTATATCCTTGCAATTTATCTTTTAGGACTTCTATTGGGTGTGCAGTAGGAAAGAAGCTCATGTGATCTTTAAATGAGTCGAAACCGGCGAGATATTTACCATGATATTTGAAACCCGGCATTCCGTAACTGATTACTTCCTTAACATCAGGAGCTGTGTGCAGAATAATTGAGCGTATCCTTTCTAGCTGTAATTTCTTCTCTGGTTCTATTTTTGATAGATAGTCATCAATCACAGTCATACGGGTATTGTAGCAATTAGATATTTTTTATAAATATTAAAAAGGTCCTTAGTTGTAGTTTAAGAAAAAAACTAATCCTTAAGGGCCAATTCTTTCCTGGCGACGTTGTGTACACCTTTTTGGAAGAGGGCAAGAGCACCAGCTACACTGTTATCGTTAAGTTTGAATCTTAAGTAATTAATATGAGCAGTCCTAGGGTCATGGGCAATTGTTTCATCTTTAGTAGCCGCTCGGCCAAGATAAGTGCACATCTTAACGGTCGATATGGTGATAAAATCAGCTTCCTCATCTGATATTATCATTTCAGGTGCGAATAGGTGATTATCGTAAACTTCCTCGATTACTTCACCCACTTTGGCTGGATCCCGAGCTTGACGAATCCATTTTAAATTTTCGCGACTTAATTTAATTCTGTAAGACATTTTCTTAATTAGGCCTCGTCCTTCAGGTTGTCGTGTCACTACATCAACAAAATCTTCTGTTTTCATACGTGCCAATAGAGCATCAAAACGATTACCTTCTGCTGGGGGAATTTTTACTGGAGGTTGTAATCGAGTAGATTTATATACCCGGTCAGCTCTTTCTTTTAATGTTAAGCCTTGATCAGACTCAAGTGCTGGTTCAACTAACATTAGACTACCTAGGCATAATCCCAAAGCAGCTCGATGAGCCCTCTCAGTGATAATTCTTTTACCCAGCTCAAAGCCATGGTTGGTTGCAGATTCATCTCCATTTGCTTGAGCAAAACCGGTTATCATCATAATCATTCGTCTATAAATCTCACTTTGCCGATCACCAATGGCGTGCAAGAAAGCATTTTTCACTAAAGCGTCGGTTAAAGCTTCTCTAGAGATCATACCCTCAGTTGAAATGGGCTGGTTTCGATTTGCAGACTTACTTGCATTTAAGCTTTGAAGCAAAAAATATGGAAGTTCGTCTGAAACCTCTCGAACAGCTCCTTTATACACAATTTCGGGCTGATCTAAACCAAGTGTTATATTTTCAAAGTATGCAACGTGTTCTTCGAGGTTTGGCGGCAGAAAATGTTCTATTTCTATATTGGGTGCAGGCATGGAATCAAATATAACATTTTAAAAAGTAACTAAAAAATGTTTATGGTTGGGGCTATCGCAATATGGATAGCCCCAAGAGTTCTTTTAAGACTGAGTTGCGCGGCGGGTGAAGCCAAGCAATTTATTTGGCGTCCATTTGGGGGGTTTTGGTCCCATTTTAATGACATGCTGCCTGAACCCAATTAATCCACTTACCAGCGCATCAGTTTTTACAAATACCATTTCACCTTCTTGTTGATCTGCTGTCGGGCTTATAGTCTCAGCACTAAAACCTTTTTCAATTAGCTTAGCTCGGGCTTTCTCTGCCGCTTCAGCCGGGTGTTTTACTCTGAACGTTGGTGCTGCAGAAGGGGAACCCATCTCTTCCCAAACGTCTGGTCTGGTGACAACGAAAGCTGTGCGATTATCGTCCATAAGGGCTTGGACTACTTTTTCATCTGAAATTTCAAGCGATGGATTTAGTCCATTGTCTTCACAAACACTAACAATTGCTTGCAAGGCATTAAAATTGGGAGCTGCAAACACTCTATGTCCTTCATCATGAAGGAAACTGTTCATGTACGTTCGTACTGCCAGGCCACCTAAAACTGCCCCAGTACCTACCAACCCCAATGCTTCTGCGGGGTTTATTCCATATTTTTCTAAACTCATATTAGAAGCGCCTCCTTGACGCATTTGGGTTTAAGTTTCGCCTTAGTCTGCGATTGCTTATCCCTATGCGGAGGCGCCTATTTCAATTGGCCGCTTCGTCTTGGGCAATGCTATTTTCGGTAACCGCCAAAGTCACTTGATGCTTACTTGCAGTCAGAATCTTTTAATTCCGTAAGTACATTATACCACAGCTAGTCAATAAAGCAAATGAGCTTGCCACCCAAGAAGCTGTCGAAACTGTCTATGGATTGTCTATTTCTTGGAAGCGAAAATTAGACCGCCTAATCGAAGTATGATGTATGCCGCTATAAAGATAATCGATATCCATGCCCGACTGGATTTTCGTCGCAGTTGAAAACCCTCAGGTGTTACGGTTTGTCTACCAACATCACCAGGCAAGCGTTCATCATCATACTCGCTAGCAGTAAATTGTAGAGTCTTTAAAATTGCTTGAAGCTTCGTTGCCCCATCTAAAATTTCGCTGGCATCAACATAGACCGGTCCATACATCAGTAAACGATCACCCATTATCTCAATATCATAATTGCTGGCGGCTTCTAAGGCTTGCATGACATCAGGTGTGATAAAACTCATGCTATCAATGGTGTATCCCTCGGCAAAGTAGGTATCAAAATAAGTATCAAAATCTCCTTCTAGTCCATGTCTCTGATCCTTGGTAAATTTAGCCTTATACTGCCGTCCGCCCTGGCTTTTTGAGTCAAAAAATACATTAGGCAATACTCTTGGCAATTTAGTTACCAGTACAGAGTAGTAGACATAGGCAGCTTTGTACTCACCGTTTTTTGATTTCCTATATATACAATATGAAAGATCGATATAGTTCCAAGCAGGTGTCAACATATAATTGACAAGTTTGGCATCACGATTAGCAATCAACATGAGAGAAACATTTTCTAGCTCCGGAAGCAACAAAAACTCGTTTTGGTTTGTTTGCAGTTGCCATTTATTAGCAGTAGCCAGATTAGTTAAACCCAGTTCGTGTTTAGCTAGTTGGTGTTCGAACCCAACATAACGATATACCAACCAGCCAATAGTACCCCACATGATAACTACTGTTATCAAAAAGACTGCTATGCCACCACCAATTTGCTCGGCAATTGAAGTTAGAAAAATTAGTGGAACGGCCGCAATAAACAAGTCTCCGAATTCGGATGCCAGAGTAAGCTTTCTTTCTAGTTGTTTGGGCTTCACCTTTTGATCATAACAAAACCCCTCAATTAAAAGGAGCATTTAGTAAATGAATTATAGAGATGCGATGAAGATACGCTGGCTGCTAATTTGGAGGGCCATCGTAGACCCTATCATAACCGAATTTATAAATGCTAATATATGACCTATGATTGATGGTTACCGTGGTTTTTTTGCCGCAAGTACAGGTGCCTCCGCAGCATTTATCGGATTGTTGTTTGTGGCACTCTCATTTATTGATAGTGAGAGAGTAAACGAAACTACTAAAGCATGGCGACGTATTATTGCTAATAGTTCTTTTTCGCAACTAGTTAATATCTTTTTTGTTTCACTAATGGGTTTGTCGCCCGATCCTCACAATTTTGCATTGGTAGGGTGTGTGATGGCAGTACTTGGCATACTTGTTTCGTTCCGTTTGTTGCCGCAAACCGTTGACCACAAAAGAACTGGTCGAAAGACACCAAGCATCTTGGGATTAATAGCTGTTGCCGCCTATATCTTACAATTCGCAACAGGCATAGGGTTGCTACATAACCCAAATAATCAAAGCATGTTCAATTACTTTATTGTGGCAATCATACTTTTGTATGCAGGTGCTTTAGCCAGAGCATGGGAAGTTACCGGAATCAAAAGCCGTTAATATATTTACAAAAACTTATTAGCACGGGTGGTATTGGAGGGCCACAGTAACTCTCATTGCATCTAAATTAAGAGATTATGGTTCTGGGCAAATCTCATGGCCATTAAGCGTTTGAGGATGTATACATGTTCCATCTGGCCTAAAATTTTCAGGACCTTGTCCGTGCATAATTAATGTAGGATGAGTTGAGCGATATTCACTCATACCTGCAATTAATAAAATTATAAGTAACAGTACCCCAAGTATTAACCACTTTGTATTTTTCTTCATATCTTAACTATAACAAAGACCTCTCTTAGGAGGCCATAATGCTAATGCTTGGAGGGCCAGGAGGGACTCGAACCCTCGACACCCTGCTTAAGAGGCAGGTGCTCTAACCAGCTGAGCTACTGGCCCTTGTTTTGCTTTGCCAACTTTAGCAAACTACCTCTGTTTTGGCAAGATGTAAGGTACAATAGCTTGGTATGAAATCGTTAAATGGGTCAGAATTGGCTAGCTATATAAAAGAGCGTCAGGCTAAACAAGTGCGGGCTTTGCGTCAAGCTCACGGTATTGAGCCCAAACTTGCTATAATTCAGGTTAAAGATGATCCTGTGATAAACACCTACGTTCGTCTTAAAAAGCGCTACGGCAGTGATATCTTAGTTGATGTTGATATTCATTTTATTTCCCAACTTGAAATTGCAGACACTTTGACAAAACTCAATGCCGATAAATCTATCCACGGCATCATTGTTCAGTTGCCGCTGACTGATACTAGCCAGACTGATGAGATTGTAAATTTGGTAGCACCAGATAAAGATGTCGATGCTTTGGGACTTAAAGCTGAATTTGAGCCGGCAACGCCTCTAGCTATTATGTGGCTACTCAGTGGTTACAATGTTGAGCTTAACGGCAAACATATACTTCTTATTGGGCGGGGCAAACTGGTCGGAGCACCACTAGAGAAAATCCTGAAACAAGCGGCTTTAGACGTAGAAGTAATAGACCGGGGGGCTAAAGATTTGTCTGTTCATACCAAAAACGCTGACGTAATTATAACTGCTACTGGTAGTCCAGCAATTTTATACGCAGACATGATTAAATACGGTGCCATTGTCGTTGATGCGGGCGTGGCGAGTGAAAGTGGTAAAACTGTGGGTGATCTAGCCGCTGACGTTTATGAGCGGGATGATCTAACTATTACTCCTACTCGGGGTGGGGTTGGCCCGCTGACAGTCTGCGCCTTGTTTGAAAACGTTATTCGCTCGGCAACGAGGCGGGTCAAGGTGGAAGACAAATCATGAAATACGGTGAAGGAACCATGGGTCCGCCCAAACCAGCTGGTATTAAAATTGGAGTATTTGATTCTGGTGTTGGTGGGCAATCTGTAGCCAACGCCGTTCAACTAGCTATCCCTAGCGCTCAAGTTATATTTATGAACGATCCGGCTCATTTGCCATATGGTACTAAGCCGCCTCAGGAAATTTTGAGCTATGTTTTGCCAATACTGCAGGATTTAGCCAGTCAGGGTTGCCAAGTTATTGTGGTTGCATGCAATACTGTCTCAACAACGTTAATTGATACTCTGCGCCAGCAAATACACGTTCCCTTAATTAGCATGGAGCCCATGGTTAAACCAGCTGCTGAGTTAACTAAAACCGGTATTATTGCAGTTTGCGCCACCCCGACTACTCTTGGTAGTGATCGTTATCACTGGCTAAAGGAAAATTATGCCAAGAATGTTAAGGTTATAGAACCGGATTGTAGTGATTGGACTCAGATGATCGAATCAAACCAAATTGATCAACAACACATTCATGCCCGGATTGATGCGGCTTGCCGTGAAGGTGCTGATATTATTGTTCTAGGATGTACTCATTATCACTGGATTGAAGACTTGATAAAACAAATTGTTAATGGCCGGGCCCGGGTCATACAACCCGAACAACCAGCTATTGAACAACTTAAGCGAGTGCTAAAACTGCCGACTTAAACTGCTCACCGCGGTCTTTATAGTTTTTGAAAAGTCCAAAGCTTGCACTACCAGTAGACAGTAAAACTACATCGCCGTTTTTAGCTTGTTTCTGGGCAGCGGCAACAATATCTGTCATTTTATCTCCACCTTCAATAACGTTATGAAAGTCGACTTTGTCTAGGGCCTTATGAATCTTGGAAGCGATATCACCGATTAGGACAACACTACTGACATTGTTGTCTATGATGGTCTTGGCAAGAACATCGAAGCTAGCTCCTTTGTCTGAACCGCCCAAAATTACGACTTTGGGTTGAGTGAAAGCTTTGATGGCGACTATAGCTGTTTCCGGTGTGGTACCAAATGAGTCATCGTAAAATTTAACTCCTTCAATTTCGCGGACTAGTTCCAAGCGGTGTTCCAGACCTGAAAAGCTAGTTAATACTATATGCATGGCCTGTGTGTTTTGCGTAACTTGCCAGACGGTTGTAATGGCTGCGCAAACGTTTTGCCAATTGTGTTCACCTAATAGTTTTAGCTCATTGGTTTTACATATTACCTGGTCGTTGATTGTAATTGCACCATTTTCTATAATTGCTCCGGGCTGAGAATAGTAGGGAATTTTTATGCCTGGACTAGTGGATGCAATTTGTTTTGAATCTGAGTTATCAGCGTAATATATGGCAATATCTTGCGAAATTTGATGAGCAAACAATTGCTTTTTAGCATCAATGTATTCTTGAACGCTGGGATGCCAATCCATATGTTCAGGCACTACCATTAGACAAACAGCAATGTGGGGTGAATGTTTTATGTCTATAAGTTGAAAATTGGCTAATTCTAAAACAACCCAATCCTTGTCCTCAATACCGGCTTTGAGCATATCCAGTGGAGGTGTACCAATGTTGCCACCTAGATGAACTGTTTTGCCATCAGCTTCAAGCATTCGAGCAATTAGGGTAGAGGTAGTGCCTTTGCCTTTAGTACCAGTCACCCCAATAATATTTTTAGTAGGGCAGACACGGAAAAACTCGTCTGTTACAGTAGTTACTTTATCTAAAATGGCAGACGAATTTGCGTCTGAGATGTCGCTGGGATGGACGCTTGGGGAGCGAACTATTAGATCAAATATTTCCAAGTCGTGTAAATAATTTTTTCCAAGTTGCTTATCTACATTAGCTGGAAGTTCAACCGACTCATTTTGATCGCATACAGTTATATTGTTACCATTGCGGTTCCAATACTCATAGGCTGCACGTCCTTGCTCACCATATCCTAAAATGGCAATCTTCATATGACTTATTCTACCTTACAGATGTTTTTTAATATTTAGATCATTATTAGCAGTATGTAATGCTATAGCTAATGTTATTTTAATTGAGTTTTTACAAGATCAGCAACTTGTTTCGGTGTCATATCAGCTTTCAATATTACTGCACTTACACCCAGCTTTTTAAGTGGTTCAGGGATTTCTTGTTCGCCTACATTCGTTAGAATGATAACTTTTATGTTTTTGCCCCAATCAGTCTTTCGCATGGCTGCTAACATTTCATCACCTCGCATCTCTGGCATCATCAGGTCCAGCAAGATCATGTCGGGTTTCATACTTTGAGCTAGTGCCAATCCTAGTTTGCCATTTTCCGCAGTTTCAACAGTATAGCCTTCAGACTCAAACTTAATTCGATACATCTGAGAAATGGCTTGGTCGTCTTCAACAATAGCAATTTTTGCCATAAGCTAATGTTACGTGATGAGCAGTTTTGTTACAACTAAGTACCGGCAATAACTTTTTTTACGGTATCAACAACTTCTTGGGGGGTGTAATGTGCTTTGACTACAAATCCTGATACGCCTAGAGGGTTAACTATCGGGAAGGCCTGGTCCTTGCTAACGTTAGTAAGAATAATAACCTTGATATCTTTTCCCCAAGCTGTTGCTCGCATACGTTTGAGCATTTCACTTCCTGTCATCTCCGGCATCATTAAGTCAAGCAATATTAAGTCAGGTTTACTTTTTTCAACTAAAGTAAGACCCTCTTTGCCATCAGCAGCTACGATTACTGTAAAGCCTTCGCTCTCAAATTTGAGACGATACATATCACGTATGGCTTGATCATCTTCAATTATTGCAATTTTAGGCATACTAACCCCTATTTATTGCTATTATAATCCTTATATACATATGCACAAAACTTGGAATGTAAAGCCTTATAATTTGATTTTATCGAAATCAGAAATTGTTGCATTGTAATATGCCGCACTCCGAATATTAACCAAACACTATAGTATAGTAATTGCATGAACGACGAATCTCGAAACGCATACCAGCAAGGAGATTCTATGAAACAAGAATCTATACGCTTGCGCGATTTTGACATGCCAAACCAAGTTTCAATAGACTCAATACATGATCTTCGAAGCGGTCAAAATGTATTGGATATTGGGGCTGGAGAAAACACCAAGCTTGGAGAATACGTTAGGCATCAGGGAGCGCACTATATTGCATTTGATTTTCGTGAGGAACCCCTACTTGCTCACAAGCAAGCCGGTTCTACTGTAGTTCAAGGTGATGCTCTAAAACTTCCATTTAATAATGGATCAATGGACCGCGTTCATGCTCGTTTTGTGCTCAGTCATTTTGCTAAAGATAAAAGAGAAGCTATTATTAACGACGCTTTCAGTAAACTATTAACCTCACCAATCGGCGAGCTCACTATTATTGAATATGATTGGACAGTAATGCACGGTAGTCCACTCATCAATCATTGGCGAGACTTCACACTTGAGCACTTCAATGTCTTTAGTCCATCATATGGTTCCAAAGTTACTGATGAAGTTAAGGCAACATTAGGTGATAAAGCTCGAATCAGTGAACATAGAGTTAGTCCGGACAAGCAATATGACTATCGCCCGGCCCTTGGTTTGAGAGAAATAACTCTCAAGAGTCTTGAAGTTCAGCACAACGACCGATCAGTTATAGATGAAGCAATAAAAATTTTTAATGACATAAAAGATGAAGCTGAATCAGCCAATCCACCAGGATTTAATATGCCTGATTTTGTTGTTGTAACAGCTACACCTAGAATTACTTAATATCTTTTGTTATTTTTGTGAGATAAAATAGAGGAATTGCTAGTTATTAAATTAATGGGACAATTAAATGGGACACAAGAAACTTGTTACAACTGATCCTACGAAAGACTATCCAGATTTTCTTAGTAACTTGAGTAAAAAGTTATCGTCCTCTAATACAGAAATTAGCCCTATCGTTATTGATGCAAGCTCTAAACAATCTCTAAAAACTTTTCAAGATTTAGTCTCAAAGAGACGTATAACAGAAATAATAGATAATTACGGTGAACAATACGCTGAATTACTACTTAGTAAAAATGCCCATCTTTACAGAGCTAATCATGAAGTGCAAGTCGCATCAATTTCAAAACTTTTAAAAGAACATTACGGCAAGAAAAATCCTTGGGAACTGGGTAGCTGGGTTTATTATCCCTGGTCAGGTCAACTAGTTCACGTTCTTGCGCAAGGCGATTTTGAAGCACTTAGAACGATTCGAAATCGGGATCTAATAACAAATGAAGAGCAAAAAAAGCTATTTGATTTTGAAGTAGCATGTTTTGGGATGAGTGTTGGAAGTGCAAGCGCACAAGCTCTTGCAATCACGGGTATTTCTCGACGCATCAAACTTGTAGATGGGGCAGTAATAAGTGGTTCTAATTTAAATCGTATACTCACCGGGGTAACAAGTATTGGTAAAAGTAAGGCACAGGTAATAGCTGAACAAATTTATGAAATGAATCCCTACACTTCAGTCCTATCATTTGATAAAGTATCCAAACAAAGCATCGATCAGATATTTAATAAACCTTGGCCAATTAAATTAGCTATTGATGAAATAGATGATATTGAAATGAAGGTTAGAATTCGAGCTGAGGCGCGAAAACGCAAGCTACCAGTGCTTATGGCAACTGAAATAGGAGATACTGTGATTCTAGATGTCGAGAGATTCGATTTAGAACCATCACGGGACTTATTTCATGGCAAAGTTCCCGGCATTGAAGACCTACTAGAGAAAAAAATTGAAGATTACCGCGAATGGACAAAACACGCTGTAGGCATTATTGACCCGCATAATATGTCAATTAAGATGCAAAAATCTTTACTTAAGATAGGGACAACGATTGTTACTCATCCTCAACTGGGGTCAACTGTTATGATGACTGGTGGAGTTTTAGCGTTTGCTGTGAAAAATATAGCTTTAGGAAATACACTCAATTCTGGACGATATGTAATTTCTCTAGAAAAACAATTTTTGGCTAAACACAATACACGTAACTACAAAAGACGACATAAAAGACATACCAAGGTAATAATATCTGCAGTCAATTCTATGTAATAATTTCCTCGGCTGATACTCGCGGGGAATGATTTCGTTTACTTGCACCTTTACCTACACGAATAACACATTGTAATCTTTGGTTTGTACCAATAAGTTGTTCTACATCTTCATGATAATTCGATGCCTCTACAGTAGCCGCTGACGTAGCCTGACTCAAACCAAGTTGTTCAATTTCAAGAGCAACTCTCAAATAAGCTCTTCCAGCTTCAAACCAGTACTCTGACATATCTCCTTTGGTAGTAATAAAAATAACCCCACTAGCTGATTCCCATCTTTTTCTTTCGAGCTTTGCTTCAGATTTTATTCCAATTCCTAATTTCATTAAAAATGGCTCACAAATTTCTAAGGCTTTGGGTAAATATAGGCTAGAAGTTGATATGCCTCGCTTCTTTGAAGACCAAGGTAGTACTAAATAACGACTAAGTTCCTGACGAAAACTGGGATTGCTCAGCGCTAAACTAATACCCTTTGAAGTTAGGGAAGCAATTATGTTAATTGATTTAGCGTCAGTTAAAACCCAAACTTTTGCTTTATCATTCGGCGCAACATTAACAATCGTACTTTTTATTTTTTGATTTATATCAACCTGACTATATATACTCCTATCTGTTACTCGTGTTTTTAAGGCGTTAACCTCTTGGCTATTCTTTTTACTTTTGTCTAGCGTAAAATGAATAACTGCTCGATATTTATCTAAAGAAATATTTCGACATTGCAGCCCGAATTGTTCCGATGCGACTTTGATCGCTTCCGCAAAAATACCTAAACTTATAATAGTCTCTCGCCCAGTCGGATCTCCGTCAGAAAGCTGATATCTTGGATCGATGTCTATATATAATTTATCATTATCAATACTTATCTGCCAGGGTTGAGTATTGTGAACTGATGGAGCCAAACGAGCAATTTCAATGATTGATTTTAGATTTTCTTGTAGTACGTTCGACAAAGACATGTTTATATAAAGTATAGCAAGGTTCAAAAACTTGGGGTTATCCCAATCTTGCACTTGTAATTTATGGGATTTAGTTGTAATATATTCGAGATGAAAATCAAATTGTTGGCTATCATAGCCCACAACACATGAGCAAACAAAAAATATGTTAAACACGACCTATAAACTTAAAAAACGACGCTCAAAAAGCTTTCGGATTTTTAAAGAGTTTGATAATCATGAAATGCTGGTAGGCCTTACAGATAATGAAACTGGTTTAAGGGGTTACATTGCAATTCATAATACAAATCTTGGTCCTGCGCTTGGAGGAACTCGATTTCAAACTTATGCATCCGACGAAGCGGCTCTCAAGGACTCATTAAATTTGTCTAAAGCCATGAGTTACAAATGTGCACTTGCCGGACTGCCCTGGGGTGGCGGTAAAGCCGTAATAATTGCTTCAGAAGATACTGACCGCGACAAAGTACTCAAATCTTATGCAAAAATGGTTGAAAAACTTGGTGGACTTTTCAAGACAGGCACAGATGTAGGTATATATGACAATGATGTCAAAAAAATGGCGAAGAGTACTCAGCATATGCTAGGGGTAAGTGGCGGTGATCGCGGTGATTTATCAACATCTAAAATGGCAGCTCTCGGAGTGTATTATTCAATAAGAGCCTCATTGGGCCATATTAATGGTACAGATTCCGTTAAAGATAGAACTATTGGAGTAAAAGGCATAGGTAAACTGGGTGGTGAATTGGTTAGACTCTTGCATGATGACGGGGCAAAAATAATAATTGCCGATATAGACAATCAGAAAGTTCAAAAAATGATTAAAATGTATCCCGACATCAAAGCGATACATTACACAAATATTCATAAGGAAGAGTTAGATGTTTTTTCTCCCTGTGCACTCGGTGGGGAGTTAAGGCCTAGTGTAGTAAAAGAACTTAACGTTAAAATAATTGCAGGCGGTGCAAATAATCAGCTGCTCGATAATCGGGTTGGAGACAGTTTGCATAGTAGAAATATCCTATTTGTTCCTGACTACATTGCTAATGCCGGTGGCCTCATATATGTCGCAGATGAGCTTGAAAAGGATGGTTTTAAAAAGGACCGAGTACTTGAACGCGTAAAGGGAATACAAAATACCCTTGAAGAAGTATTTGATGCCTCTAAGAAAAGCGGAAGGGCACCCTATAGAATTGCCGATGACATAGCCCTTAAGCGAATTAACAGTGGGCCTAAAGACTAGATAATGATTTCGCAAAGAGCCTTTAAATTATTCCAAGATGCAAAAAAAGAAGTTCCAGCTTATGGCGATTTTTTAAAGACAAGAAAAATAAATCAAGATTCAATTATCAACCGCAAAGATTTTCATAAGATTCCAATTACAAGTAAAAAAAATTACTTGCAACAATATAATTTAAAGGATTTAGTTCGAAACGGAGATTTAAATAGTCCACTAATATTCTGTTCTACCTCTGGATCAACTGGCACACCATTTTACTTTCCTCGAAACGAAAAATTAAGCTGGCAATACTCCTGGTTGATACAAGACTACTTACAGCAAGCTTCTAACCCCGGGAAAGGGCCAGTGTTAGTTATAATCGCATTCGGAATGGGCGTATGGATAGGTGGAGTAGTTACACTTAGAGCTTTTGAGATCGCCACCCAGAGAATGAATTACCCGGCATCTATATTACCGGTGGGATATAACAAAACAGAAGTATTAAAAGCTCTTAGGCAACTTGCACCACAATTTGAGCAAACCATACTAGTTGGTTACCCACCATTCGTTAAAGAGATTATTGATGATGCTGTAATGGAACAGATAGATTTACAAAAGTTGAGAATAAGACTTTTGTTTGCAGCGGAAGCCTTCACTGAAACATATAGAAACTATATTTGTAAAAAGACCAAGGCTAATCCACTTTTAGATACTCTTAATATATATGGAACTGCAGATATTGGAGCGATGGCCTACGAATCACCGGTAAGTATATTGATTAGGCGGATTGCTACAAAAAACCCATTACTTTTTAAAGATATCTTTGGTCAGATTGAAAAAACACCCACTCTCACTCAATATAATCCAAGATTTGTAGATTTTGAAGAAGTCGATAACGAAATCATATTAACGGGTGATTCGACCATTCCCCTTATACGTTATGCAATAGGTGATCACGGTGGCGTTGTCAAGTTTTCTAAAATGAGCAGAATTTTTAAGAAAAATGGATTGAGCTTAGAAAATGAAATAAAAAAAGCTGGTATCAAGCACACTATACGTCAATATCCATTTGTATATGTGTATGAGCGAACAGATCTCTCCGTGACAATTCATGGTATCAATATCTACCCGGAATTCATCAAAGAGGGTCTGCTGACCCCTGAATTAACTTCATACCTTACTGAGAAATTCACCGTACTATCTAAATTTACAAAAAGCCAAAATCAATATCTAGAAATAAATCTAGAATTACAAACAGGTGTACAGCTACAGCCACATATTAAAAACTTATCAAAAAAGGTTATTCGTCAAAAATTAATTGAAAAAAGCTCTGAATTTGCCGAAATTTCTAAAAGTCAAAAGAGTAGCAGCTTAATTAAGTTAGTATTTTGGCCAGCAGGTCACGAAAAATATTTTGCTCCCGGGGTTAAACAAAAGTGGGTGCTCAAATAGTAGTAACACTGTAGAATAAAGCTAAAGCTTTATCTTAAAATTAAGCTAAAAATATGTTTGAAGTCGCTTTACTAATTATATCTGCAGTCATCAATATATTACTTGGTGTAGTCGTCTTTCTTAAAAATTCCGCTAGTGCTACAAATAAACTATTTTTTATGCTTACAGGTAGTTTTGCGGCCTGGTCAATTATCAACTATATCTCTATTCACCCAGTGATATTGTCCCAACTTTGGTGGATTAGACTAGTTTTATTTAGCGCGACATTTCTTTGTCTATCAGTATTCCTAACTTTTAACGTGTTTCCACATTACATACTCCCTCCCTCAAAGTGGGCAAGAAAAGTAGCAGTTATCGCAGCAACTATAGTTATGCCCTTGACCTTAACACCCCTTGTTTTTAAAGACTTAAAAATTCAAAACGGCAATGCTCAGCCCATACCAAATTTTGGAATTCCAATTTTTGCATTAACGGTCGTTGGTCTATTAGTTGGTGGAGTAATTATGCTACTTAAAAAGTATCGCCATGCTGAGGGTAAGCAAAAAACCCAAATTAGATTTGTTTTAATGGGCTTAGCCGGAGCATTTGGTTTGATCGTAATAACAGATTTTCTTTTTGTAGTAATCTTACATAATACAAAACTGGTTCCCCTGGGCCCGGCTTATACGCTTATCTTTAGTGGATCACTTGCCTATGCAATTGTCAGGCACAAGTTATTCGACATCAGAGCTGCAGCTGCTCGTGCCTTAGCCTATTTATTGTCATTAGGATTTATTGCTGTCATATATGGCGGATTCATCTATGTTGTCTCAACATTGTTTACGCAACAGGATAAACTTGGCTCATCTCAACGAGCAGTTTACATTGTTTTTGCTATCCTTACAGCTCTTCTTTATCAACGAGTTAAGAAATTTTTCGACCGCGTTACCAACCAAATCTTTTTTAAAGATTCATACGATCCACAACAATTCATAGATCAGCTAAATGATGTTCTGGTAGCGACAATTGAAATTGATACTCTCTTAGATGAGACCGCATCACTAGTCAGCACTACGCTTAAAGCATCATTTATCAAATTTATATTAACTGGTAATGAAAAGCGGGACGACGTAAGAGTAATCGGTAATGGCAATAAAAATATCTCCAATCACGAACTGGATGAACTTGTTAAACAACTCAATAATGCGCACACAAAATTATTTGTTACTGATGAGCTTGTTGATCAAGGCCAAAGTCATTTACGCAATTTGTTAAACAGTTTGGATATTGCTGCGATCGTTCGATTATCTACTCACGAACAACAAATAGGATATTTAGTAATAAGCTTTAAGCAAAGTGGTGATGCTTATCGAACTAACGATATTAAGCTTCTAGACATAATTTCAGATGAAGTAGCACTAGCAATTCAGAATGCGCTTAGATTTGAGGAAATAAAACGTTTTAATGTTACCCTTCAAGAGAAGGTTGATAATGCAACTAAAGAATTGCGCAAGACCAACGAGAAACTTAGGGAATTAGATGAAGCTAAGGACGAATTTATAAGCATGGCTTCACATCAGTTGCGGACACCTTTAACTACAGTTAAGGGCTATGTCAGCATGGTATTGGAAGGTGATGCCGGAAAAGTAAGCGCAAATCAGCGAAAACTACTCAATCAATCATTCTTAAGTGCACAACGGATGGTTTATTTGATTGCGGATCTATTAAACGTATCTCGTTTACGAACTGGAAAGTTTGTAATTGATTCTGCTCCGACCAATTTGTCGGATGTAGTGGAAGGTGAAGTCGCGCAATTAGTTGAGGCTGCAAAATCCCGCAATCTTGACCTTTCCTATGATAAACCCAAAAACTTCCCAATGCTCATGTTAGATGAAACCAAAATTCGCCAAGTTATTATGAACTTCGCAGATAATGCCATTTATTACACCCCAGCCGGCGGTCACATTCATGTAAACTTAGTGGATAACCACGAATCTATTGAATTTACGGTCGTAGATGATGGTATAGGAGTTCCTAAAGCCGAACAGCACCATATGTTTAGTAAGTTTTATCGGGCTGGCAATGCGAAGAAAGCTCGGCCTGACGGTACCGGCTTAGGACTGTTCATGGCTAAAAAAGTAGTTGTAGCTCAAGGCGGCGCAATAATCTTTAAGAGCGAAGAAGGTAAGGGTAGTACTTTTGGCTTCAGCTTTGCTAAAAGCAAGTTAAAAGTACCGGCTCATATTAAACCGACAGATAATGCTCATCAAGCTCAAACCAAAGATATAACCGGCGCTCTCAAGTAGATATATCCAGGTATTACAGATCGAATAACAATTCGTTATATTACTATTGCTTTTATGTCAATAATATGCTAATGTTAATATGTTTTAAATTAGGTGGTGATAATTAATATGATTGAACAAGTAACTCACTTACAAGGTTTTGGCTTAGATAACCCCGAAGCACTGGCTGCTGCCGCGCTTGGTCCTCTTGTGCTTTTCGGTGAGTTTCAAAGACACTTACATGGTCAAGCTCGTATTCATGCACCGCGTTTATCTAATATCTCGGGTGTCGCCCATCTTCAGGAATCAGCTCCAGAACATCGTACTGGTCGGGGAACCAAATCGTTGGCAGCTCTGGGAATGGTGTCAATTGGAGCCCTATCTTTTTGGGCCGCTGGACCTACCACTGAACGTACGGTCCCTAATCCTGATGCTCAGGCAATAATAGTTGAAGATCACTCCTATACGATGACTCGAACGACTGATATGGACGGTGGGGTGTCGCGCTTTGATGCCATTACAGCTGCTGTCAATGAATCACTAGCTAAGACTCCTGCCAATCTAAAAATTGGTTTAGTCGGATTTGGGGCTAACGTTAATGCCTATGCTCCTACTAATAATCATAATCTTATAGATTCAGAACTATATAAACCTGTGACTGATCAAAATGGTAACGATATTGTCGATGCCATGGACCGAGCCATATCCTATTTTGTACCTGGTAAAAATACTCATAACGAGATCGTCGTGGCTAGCGACGGTACCATAGATGATCAAACTGGTTTAAATGCCAAGATCAAAGAAGCTAAGCATAATGGTATTGATGTTAAAGTCATCGTACCTGGTCGCCGTGGCTCTACCTATAAAGTAAATAAGTATAGCCAGCCCGTACCATCAGATATAGGACCAGAAGTTTTTAATAAGGTTGGCAGCAACAATATACATGTTGAAACTTCTCAAGCTAAAATTACTGCCCAACTTGAGACTGCTCTAAAAGATACCGCCACGCACAAAGAGAAAAAGCCCTATCAGCCAGCCGGATGGCTCGCTGGAGCAAGCTTAGTTGCACTCGCTGGAGCAGTACTGAGTCAAGCTGGTAAAAGACTAGCAATTAACCGTTTAAGTAAGACCAAGAATTAAGAAAGGACTTTTATGAGTGAATCAAATACCGTTACAAACGAAGACATTAAAGCGACACAGCCCAAGTTACAGGGGTTAGCTACAGAAATTAGTAACCATTTTTATGGTCCAAGTGAATTTATTGATCGTCTAACTGCTACCTTAGCAGCCGATGGACACATATTAATGGAAGCTACTCCTGGTACCAGTAAGACCGTGTTAGCAAAAGGTGCAGCTGTCATGATTGGCGGAACTTTTGGCCGTATTCAAGGTACACCAGATGTTCGTCCTAGCGATATCACGCTCTACCGTGAGCCTGATCTAGTACCTGGTTCATGGAAAATAACTCGTGGCCCCATCTTTAATGACGTTGTTTTAGCCGATGAGCTTAACCGATTACCTAGTAAAACTCAGTCAGCCCTACTGGAAGCTATGGAAGAAGGACAGGTTACCGCCTTTGGTCAGAGCCATGAGCTATCACCAAACTTAAAGGTTATCGCCACCCAAAACCCTTGGTCTAATAATAATGGTACTAGCGAATTAGGCGATGCTGTAAAGGATAGATTCAGCTATGGACTCAATATGCCTGTTCCCAGCCAAGTAAACAAAGCTCGAGCTTGGACGCGTCAAGAGGAACATCCAGTATTTGGTCAAATCTTAAATGACTGTGGTGTAGATTTGAAGTTAATCAGAAAAACGGCTAATAAAGTACGTTTTGATGAAGAGTTAAAAGAACGAATTTTTGATATCGAACAAGCTTTTTTCGACTTAACTTCTGATAATGAATCATTAGTAAGTAGAGGAAGCGCTAAAGTGATAGAGAGTTCAATGCGACCAGGACGGGCTTTGGTCAAACTAGCTCAGATGGCAGTTTTACTTGAAGGTGGTAAAGTCTATGTTAGTTCACTAGATATAGATAATCTTGCACCGAGCGTCTATGCTCACCGCATTAAGCCAACTCATACTGCTGTTGATAAAGGTCTATCTGCTGTTGATCTTGTAGAGATGGCCGTTGAACAGGCTAATAAAAATAGCTAAGGATCCTCATTGTGAGTGCTGAGAGCATAAACTTAGAGAAAATAGGCGCTAGTCTATCACGACTAGAACGTCTTCCTATAGCTCAAAAGCCCCTTAGAGGAGTGTTGTTCGGAGATTACCAAACTCGTCAAATTGGAGAAGGTAGTGATTTATTGGATATGCGTCCATATGAGACCGGAGACGATTTCCGAGATATTAACTGGCCAGCTACGGTGCGCTCTGAAGAAAGTGAACTGATAGTCGAAACACATTTAGCCGAAAATGCTCCAGCCTTTTATGTCGCATCTGATGTCATGGGTCATAGGTATCAAAACGATGCCCCAGATCATGATGAACGTGAACTTGGTCTTGGTATTGCTATGGTGACTACTTTAATGGCTCGCCGTGATGGATTGCCAACCGCCAATCTTTGGTCTAATGGCAACAAAATTACTTATTTAGATGAGCCAAACTTTGATGAGGCATCAATGATTAATGGTTTCAAACAAGCCGTTCGACTTATAAAAGAAGCTGATTCCTATGCCGAATCTAGTCAGACTAGAAAAAGGGGTTTTCTAGGACGGAGAAAATCTATTGAGACCCCTGATAGCGCTGAACCGCTTTATCTGTGTAATTTATTAACAAAACTAGGTAACGTTGCCGCACATGAGAGCGTATTGGTGGTGATCAGTGACTTTAGAGACGTTTTTGATCCTAAAGACGCTATACATGGTTGGGCATCACCACTTAATAGATTAGCCGGCAATAATCACCTTATGGCAGTTGAGCTAACTAACAAATGGGACCTGGAACTGCCTGAGGGCGAAGTATTTTTCCGCGATCCAAGTTCTGGACAAATTATCAGTATCGATAATGTCCCTGGTGGTAGAGAGTTATATGCAACACAGGAAAAAGAGCGAACAGCTAATATTGCCAAAACAATTAAGAGCTCTGGTGCTTCGCATTTGACAATAGATACCGGTGTTAAAGACTGGGCTGGCCACTTAGAAAAACAACTGGCCAAAATGCGTGAAGCCGCCTAAAGCATAAGTATTACAAACTATAATACCAGGCTTGCCAAAAGTAGTTTAAAAAGTATTGACATAAGCATTTATTTATGATAAACTACGTCCATAAATTGTCTTTTGCCTCAAGGCAGACAGGCAAGTAGAGTTTTGTGAAGATAAAATAAGGAGATTCGTTCATGGTTGAATCATCAATGGCAGCACCTGTAAATGTAGAACAAGATCGTTGGCGTATTGCTCGTACCGCTACAGCTATTGGTTTTGCTAGCGCTTTGGCTCTAGCAGCTTGTGGCAGCAGTGGATCAAATAATCATGAATCTGCTTCATCTTCAACTTCTACAACTATCGATACTTTAAATGGTCCAGATAACTGTACAGCTGCCAGTCTTAATGACGAAATAGCTAATGTTAACTTTGCTGAGAGCGAATCACTATACCCACCTCTTTATGACGTAGTTGAAGGCAAGAAAAAGCAAGTTCCAGCCGGTATTGCTTCACAGCGTTTACGCGCTCAAATTTGTGGCGACAGTCGCTCACTAGCTACTCTGAAAGTATTTCTTGATCTTCGAGAAAGCCGTCAATTACCAGATGCTGGCACCCTTAAAGACATTGAAAAGCGAATTGAGCTTTATCATGATAATGCTAAAGCCGCAGCTGCTGACGAACAAGTTGTTTTTGCAGCCTTGGATCCCCAATTCTTAGTACCTACCAGTGAATTTGCCGTAACTAAAGGGCAAGCTGTCGAGTATCAAGCAGTCCGTGGTAGCAATAGCAAAATCACTGGCATGAAAACTCAAGTTATTGAAACCACTGGAAGCTTAACTGGCTTTGAGATCGGCTTTAACCACGATGACAAAGATCTGACAGTTGACCAAAAAGCACTAGATGAAAAGCTACAATCACTTATTCTGGTAACCGATGACGGTACTGTAGTTGTAAACGAGTTGTTTGCAACAGGTGGAATTAAATTCGATAAAAATGAGCAACACGTTCCTGCATCAGCGAATCAGAAAAAGAATGTTCACAACCAAGGAAATGCTAGGACCCGTAACACTCTAGGTGGTGGATCTGGCGGTGGTACCTCAAGTGCCGGCAGTAACGGTGGTACTAACGGCCAAAGCCAAGGCCATGGTCCTGGCGGTAATGGTCCTAGCTGTATAGCTGGCCATGCTGGTTGTAACGGTAATACTACTGGATCAGGCGGTGGCTCAGGCGGTGGCGGTGGTGAAGGTGGTCCCGGTACTACAACTCCAGGCACAACCACAGAAACCACTACTCCAACTACAACTCCAGAAACTACGACCCCAACTACTGTTCCACGTACCACACCTACTACTGTTCCACGTACCACACCTACTACTGCGCCTCCAACAACCACACCCCCAACAAAACCTGGTGATCCAGGCAATGGTGGAGCGTAATTTAGGAATTAATGAGATATCACATTAAGGAGATAACATCATGAATATATTCAAGAAAATAACATTAGGACTAGGAGCAACTTTTGCCATCAGTGCAGCTGTTTTAGGTCTGGCTATTAAAGTCGGTGCCTTGTCTTGCTACCAATATAATCCTAATGGTTTCCCAACTTCTTCAACACCAGTATTTAATAACATCTGTGGCATAACTAGTACTTTGTCTTCAAACCAAGGTAGCTATCCTCTAGGTGATGAACCTAACTTTGTACGCATTCGCCCTCACGCCAGCGATAATCCGCTTGGTGCTGATAACCCTAAACTAGTTAATAGCTTAAACTCAGCTTGTAACGACGGTGATAAGTTTGATATTTGGACTTATGTCCACAACGATGCTGAGCCTCAATTTAATAACAATGGTACTGGTAGTGCCGTTGCTAATAACGTTAAGTTGGCTCTTAATGCACCGCTTAATAAAGATATGAACAGCTTTGCCTTTAGTAGCAGCGTAAGTGCATCAAATGCCGCTGCTGTAAATGACAACACTACACTTACCTGTAACGGTCAACCTGTAAAGCTGACTTTAGTACCTAACTCAGTTCACTACAATAACGATATCGTTAACAGTACTACATTTCTAAGCTTACCAGCTGGAGACAGTGCAATTAACAATACTACACCAATTGGAAGTCCAGTCTGGACTGCCCAAAAAGTTTGGGGTTGTTGGAACTACCGTGTCGTCGTTGTTTACACCGTAAAAGTCCAAAAGCAAGAAGCTCCAAAACTTACTATGGTTTGTAAACTTAGTCGGTTTGAAATACAAGACCGAACTGTAAAAGTCACAATTGCTCCTGAAGTCCAAAACGTTAAAGTTGTTGGCTATGACATTAACTGGGGCGATAACAGCAAACACAGCAATCAAGTTTCAGACTCTCACACTTACTTAGGTAATGGTCCATTTACTGTAACCGCTAAATTCCAAGTTCAACTTGCTAACGGTCAAAAGAAATGGATAACTAGTAACGATTGTACAAAAACCTTTAGATTTGCTAACTTGACCAGTACTCCAAAAGTGTTGGTTAACACAGGCCCAGGCAGTATGCTCGGTATCTTTACGGTTGTTTCCCTAGCTGGTGCTTTCTTACACCGACGCTGGATGCTTGGCCGAAGCCAATAACATCTGTGGAAAACAGGGTGGTCAAAAAAGCAAAACTGTGCTAATGTAAGCATTAGTTACGAGCAAAGACTGACCGCTCAAAACCAATATTCTCTGAACCCCGCTACCACAGCGGGGTTTCTATTTCACCCCTGTTATGGTATAGTCTTAGCAATCTAACGAGGCCCCTTCGTCTAGTGGTCCAGGATATCTGGTTCTCATCCAGAAGATCGCGGGTTCGAATCCCGCAGGGGTCACCACAAAGAAATTTTATCTTCTATTTAATAACACTGACTTGAGCGCTGCCAACATTGTTAGCGGCATCATAAGCCTTAACAACAATAATATGGGTGCCTTTGCTTAATTTTTGGATATTCCAAGTATAGTTAAGGCTGCCGCCAGATAGGCTAAGTGTCAGATTATTGTCTAGGTAGAGTTCAGTTTTAGTAACCCCCACATCGTCTTGAGCCCTTGCAACAATATTAATGGAAGTACCTTTTAGGTGAGTGCCATTGGCTGGTGTAGTGATCTGGACTACTGGAGCGTTGGTATCGGTTGGTGGCGGTGGTGCGATATTCTGAACAGTCACTGAGATAGTCGCTGATATACCCTCATTACCGGCTGCGTCATAGGCTTTAGCTACCAGCGTATGAGTACCATTACCTACTTTTGTCGTATCCCAGGGCACAGAGTTAAAAGTCCGACTCGTGGCATTGTACAAATTGCCTAGAAAAGTGTTGCCATCAAGGTAAAGTTTGACGTCGGCTAGGACACCGTTATCACCAGCTGTAGCAGTGACATTGACAGTGCCGCTAATTGTATTGCCATTAAGAGGCGTGGTTATATTGGCCGTTGGCGCCGTGGTGTCGCTGGGCGGGGAGGGCCCAATAGTTCCCGTTTCAAAGGTGAAGGTGCTAACTTGCGATACTATATTGGCATCATATAACGTAGTAACGAACTCAGCTCGTGAAATGCCTTGTAGGAAGCCACTGCTGGTTGTACCACTGGTACCTAAGAAAGTTTGCGGTTGCCACTGTCCATTGACATACTGGCTAGCATAGAGCTGACCGAATTTCCCATTGGTTTCATCTAGTGGGTAGTAAGCCAACCAAACTTCGCCGGGTTTAACAATCAGGCCCATTTGAGCAGTTCGCTCAACCCAGACTGGTAATCGGGGCATGTATGTAATGGTCCCATCGGCCTTGATGCGGGCCACAGCCGGGTGGCTTTCGGCATCATTGCCACCGTTATAGAAAACAATCTGACGATCAGCGCTTTGATAGGCTAGCACAATCTCACCAGTAGTTGGATCAACAGCTGCCGCCAGGTCGGCGTGTTCGGGGTCGGGACCGTTGAGATGGTTTTCATCACCGATAATGAAATGATAATTAGTCCAGTCTAGGTGCAAATCGCCACCTGATTCAGTCAGATGAGCTGCCTGCAATTGCCCATAGGCATCGGCATCCAACACTATCCAGATGCTTTTGTCGGCAGGTTGCTGAACCAAAACGCTATCACTGGAACCGGTGGAAGAAAATGGAACGTCCAGAATTTGCCAGCTACTGCCACCCAACTTCCAATACGCCGCGGTGACATTTCGAAGCGAACCAAGCCTTGTATCATGCCAAGTGGCGACAATAGCCCCACTAGCCAACTGGATGATAGCGTCCGGACGACTGTTGATATCCCCAAAACTATAGCTGCCAATCAAGGTAGCGGCGATTGGCAGGGGTGATCCGCTTAACTGGTAGCGACGCAGGGTTATACTGCTGGGATCTTGGCTGATGGTGATAATGGTGTTGTTAGATGTCCAGACATAATCAAATGGATTGCCAGCAAAATCAGGAGCATTACTATAAACGCTGCCTAGCCGCAGATTGGTAGATTGCCCAGTGCTGTTGTCATGAAAGTAGGCCTTGACGTCGCGGACATTAGCATTATATAGATATCCAGTGACATTACCGCGATCCATTACTTTGTTATGCCCAAGGTGGCTTAGGCTACCGCGGGCCTGGGCATCGTAGAGTTTAAATTCCTGCATGGTGGCGGCATGAACGAAAAATAAGATACTGGCTCCTACCACCGCGAATAAGATAATAAATGCCCAAGGTTTAAAGAAGCGCGTGCCTTTTATTTTTTGGAGTAAGAGTTGAGACTTAGTTTTTGAAGTTTCCATTGGAAAAACTTAACTTGAACTAATTAAAGCACTAGCTTAATAACTTGTCAACTTGCTCCAATTTGAAAATTGTTGCTAATCATTTATGAAATTCTAGTTAAAGATTCTGAATGTTTGAGTCTTGGGGTGGCGGCACTTCGGCGTTAACAACTGGTATAGGTGTAGATGTTGATGCGGCGGGAGATTGGACGGGAGCGATTGGTACCTGTTGTGTGACAGGTTGGCTGGCAACTGGTTGATTGGTTTGGGGAAGAGTCGGCGCAATGACAGCCGCCGCAGGAGCTGATACCTGAGGTACTAAAGCAGGATGAGGCTGCGAGCTTATGGCTTGTCCCGGTTGACTATTATTAATTGGTTGAGTCATTCCTCCGACAACTGCTTGGGGTGCGCTTCCTCCAGTCATTTGTGACTTGTAGATTTCGTGTTTTCTCTTATGCCTAATTATCATGAAGATTGCCACACCAGCACCTATCAGTGCTATGCCAGCAGCTATGGCGACCGGAATAACTGGAAAATCTTTGACATCTTGACCATCTTTTATCTTTTGCTCTGAGGCGGCAATTAAGCTATCAACTGTTGGATGCTGGGGGTAGAGTTGCTTTACTTTATTAAAATATTTTATAGCTTTGGAATAATGAGAGCTGTAAAAGAAATTCATGGCAATTTGCCAATTGGCTTGAGTTTGACTATTGGTGTCAAAAACGATGGAGGATTTTGAAGCAAGATCTGTCAGATCCTTGATATCACGGATGTAATTGTAGGTGCCATTGCCGGATCCCGAACCGTCAACAGTATAGGTGGCGATGCCGACTACTGAACCACTATCATCAAGAACTGGACCACCACTGTTGCCATGACCAATGGTTGTGTCAGTTTCAATCAGCTTATTGGCACTACCTTGGGCATTTTTAATTGCCGATGCCTTACCAGTAGTTAAGGTCAGCTTGCTTTGTTTACTATCGACAATATTATTATTGGTGGCGTCAGCCGGGTAACCCAGTATATTTAGGTTGCTTCCTTGGGAAATGGAATTGATATCTCCCAATTTAACTACCGGGAAGTTTGAACCCGAAAGTTTCATAATTGCGACATCTGAAGCTCGAAAACCATCTATGTTATCTATAAGTCTATAGTCGGCAGCCTTCAGCAGAGCATGTTTAATATTTGTTTGCTCGGGGTACGTCTGGCGGGCTTTGGTATCTTTTAATAGTTCGTCAACGTTAGGCTGGGTTTCGCCTAAGTCAATTAATAGGTTGCTGACACTATGCTTTGCTTCAATTGTGGAGTCTGGAATGCTATACATTTTATCCACAACGTACGCCAATATTTGTTTGACAGTTTTTCCTTTAAGCTGGGGGTCACTAGGTCCCGTTCCGGCTATAGCAGCTAAAATATCAAAAAGTCTCTCATCACCTTTCTGGGTCAAATTAACTAGGGAATCATAAATTATTATGTCCTTAGGACTAACACTGGCTACGTGACCATTAGTAGCTAAGTAGCCGTCTTGACTTAACAAAAAAGCACTGCCACTGACACCTTGACAGGCATCTTTAATAAATTCTTTTCCTTTCACGAAAATATCCATGCAATAAACGTTATAGACTTTAACAACTGCCGGTCCATAAATTGCGCTATCGCGTTCTGAGGGGTTGATTACTGGATTATTGGAGGCTGCGCTAGCTATCCCAGTCATCATGAACTTGTCAATTAAGCTGAGTGAGGTTTGAGTGTTTAACGCCACGGTTCGACTGACAGGTTTGATAGCTTGAGTTGGTGCGCCAAAACGTAGTGAATCAATAATAGTTTGTAAATCTCTATTTATAGAGTCAGTGGCCGTGTTGGTGATACCGTTATTCACTTCAATAACAAATGGCTGACTATTTACAATACCAACGTAAGATACAAATGACACTGTAGTATTGGTCAATAAATTGCTACGAAGATGTTTAACCCAAAGTGTGCGCTTAAATTTATGACCTGACAGAGTGACATATGAGCTCGACTGAGGAATATAAGGTTGGCTGTCTTGGTTCTGTGGACTTGTGACAAAGGTCTTTTCAAGTCCGTTATAATCTGCCAGCGATTGATCTACTCTAGTCGCCCGATTGTAATAGTTTATAGATAAACTGGCTGGGTTAGAGCTAGTTGGGATGGAGTTGGTAGATATTTTAACTACTTCGTAGGCACGGTTAGTATTTAACTCGCTGCCTACATAAAGGTTGCCGGTGACAGTGTCGATGGCACTACCGTAGTATTTCAAAGAATTAAATGTTAATGAGTAGCCGTAAGTCGAATTAACAGTTTGATCTTGATTATTTGGTGTTTGGTCCGTTTGAAAAAGATTAGTGATAAAGTCTCTGGCACTGCGGACATCGTTTTGAACCGACTCGTTATATTGAAGAATAAAGCCAGATAGAAATACGAGACCAAAAATTGAAACTATCAGCAGGGCCCAGTGACGCTTGCGGTAAGGCTTAGCGTGGTGGGCCTTAATTTTCAACGTTTTACGATGCGTCTTGGCAGTTTTTGGAAATGTTTTATGTTTAGCGTGATGACCGCCAAATACATGCTTAGGCATTTTATTACCTTACTAGTGTTATAAGCATAAGTATATAGAGGCTATAACATATCTACAATTAAATAGTTTTTAATAATTAACTTAACCTAATCCAAAGATACATATCAGCTGTTAAAATTGGGCGCAAACCTATAAAATAAAACACTAGCGATATGGAAATTACAAACCGCGTACCAAACGTGCCGCTTGCGAAGTACAAGCGCACCAAAATAATAGCTACTATCGGTCCCGTGACCAATACCTATGAAGCTATCGAATCTCTGATTAAAGCTGGGGCTAATGGACTGCGCTTAAATTTTAGCCATGGTAGTGAAGAAGAACGTGATCAGCAAATAAAGTGGATTAGAAAAGCTAGCCAGCAATACGGTAAACCAGTAGCAATTATTCAAGATCTGCAAGGACCGAAACTTCGCTTGGGCGACTTTGAAGGTGTACTCAATATCGAGAATGGTCAACATCTTAGTTTTGGCTTCAAAGCCGATTACGCTCGGTCGGGCATTATCCCAACTCAACACGATCTCAGCTTGCATGTTAAGAGAGGTGAACGACTCTATCTTTATGACGGCAAAATGCGCACTACAGTTACTAGTGTTAAAGATGGAGTGGTTTATGCTGAGGCTAACAACAACGGTATCTTAATTAAGCGAAAAGGTATTAATTTACCTGATACCAGTTTTGAAGGCGATATTATTACTACTAAAGATCGTAAGGATATAGCCTACGGATCCGGCAAAGATGTCGATTGGGTGGCTATGAGCTATGTTCAATCAGCTCACGACGTCGAACATTTACGGACACTTCTAAAAGGATACGGCAGCAGTGCTAAAATTATTGCCAAGATTGAAACACCCGCAGCGGTGGCTGACATTGAAGCGATTGTAAAGTCCAGTGACGCCGTAATGATTGCCCGTGGAGATATGGCGATAGAAACCAGTCCTGAATCGGTACCAATTGCCCAACGCAATATTATTAGCCTCGGCCTCAAATATGCCAAACCAACTATTGTGGCTACCCAAATGTTAGGCTCTATGACTGAATTTCCAGAACCGACAAGAGCTGAAGTCTCTGATGTGGCAACTGCAGTTATTCTAGGAACGGACTGCGTAATGCTGAGTGATGAAACAGCTAATGGTCGCTACCCGATTGAATCTGTGGATTTTATGAAACGGGTCATACGCTACACTGAAACCAATAACCCAGTGGAAGTAAAATATCCTAATGCTCCGCACGAACACAGTCGTCAATCGGCGGTCTCATCCGCCGTTATAGAACTAGCTAATAACGTTGGGGCACGGGCCATTGTAGCCGAAACTAAGTCCGGGGCCACCGCTATGCAGGTTGCCTCTTTTCGCCCAACTATTCCCATTATTGCCGTCACCTCAGATAAACGTTCCGCCCAGCAGTTATCGATTGTCTATGGTACTAAGAGCTATGTTCGACCCGCCGATACCCATGCCGCTACCAAGCTGACCAACTGGCTCAAAGACAATAAGGTCCTAAAAGCAGGTGATATAGTGGTAACTGCTTCTGGCCAATATCCAGGCGTTGTAGGAACGACCGATACGATTAAAGTCCGAATACTATAAAATATAGATAACATGGCGTTTGATAAAAAAACTGTCAGAGATATCGATACTAAAGGGAAGACCGTTATTGTCAGGACCTCTTTGAATGTACCGATTGAAAACGGTCAAGTCGTGGACGAACTGCGGCTCAAGGCTGCTTTGCCAACCTTGCAATATTTAATTGAGCAAGGTGCTAAGCTGGTGCTAATTAGCCACCATAGTACCGAAGGCCAAAGCTTAGCTCCGGTAGCTCCAGTCTTATCTAAATTGCTAGCACGTACAGTTAAGTTTGTCCCCGATTGTCTTGGGGGTGAGGCACAGACCGCGATCAAAGCTCTTCAACCGGGTGAAGTTGTCATGCTTGAGAACCTGCGTTTTCACAAGGAAGAGGAGGCTAATGATCCAGAGTTTGCCCGTCAACTAGCCACTTATGGAGAAGTCTATGTGGACGATGATTTTACAGCAACTCACCGCGAACATGCCTCAATTGTCGGCATACCAAAATATTTACCGGCCGTAGCAGGATTTCAAATTGAGCAAGAAGTCAGCACGATTACCCGAGCTATGGAAAACCCCAAACGACCACTACTGGTTATTATTGGTGGGGCCAAAATTTCAACCAAGATAGATTTCATAGATAATTTCTTAACTCGAGCTCAAGATTTGTTAATAGGCGGAGCTATGGCTAATACCTTTTTAGCTGCCAATAAATTGCCAACCGGCAAAAGCTTGGTTGAGACTTCTGAAATACCGACCGCCCAAAAAGTAGAGCAAGCTGCCAAAGACCACCAAGTCAATATATTCCTACCACTAGATGTAGTTGTTACAGATAGTGTCGATCAAGCTTCTAATGTCCGAACAGTGAGTACCAACGACGTTGGTCAGACAGATATTATTGCCGATCTAGGACCCCAATCGGTTGCCCAAGTCCAATCCGTTTTGGACCAGGGTGGTACTGTAATTTGGAATGGACCACTCGGGATAACTGAAAAGCCAGCGTTTGCTACCGCCTCTAAGGATTTAGCCAATCGCATCATTGCCAGTCATACCACCAGTATTATTGGTGGTGGTGATACAGCCTCTTTTATAGATAATGACGGATTGCACGATAAGTTTAGTTTTGTCTCAACTGGCGGTGGGGCAAGCCTGGAACTTATGAGTGGTAAAAAGTTGCCAGGTGTAGAGGTTTTGCAAAACAAGGGCTAATTCGGGCAAGCTATAGTACAATAATAGCCATAAGCATTAACCTCAAACAACCATGAATAGACTGTTAATTGTCGGCAATTGGAAAATGAACCTGGATAGCGCCCAAGCCAGCCTGCTGGTGCATCGCCTGCAGGAGCGTATTAAAATTCACCGTGATATAGAGGTGGTACTAGCTCCCAGCTTGCTAACCCTCCAGCCATTAAGCTTACAGATTGACCGACGCAAATTCCGCCTAGCGGCTCAAAACGCTTTTTTTAAGGATGCTGGTGCCTTTACCGGTGAAGTGTCGTTTACTATGCTCCAAGAGTTAGTCCACTACGTAATTATTGGACACTCTGAGAGGCGGATGTATTTTAATGAAGATTTACCAATGATCCGTGATAAAGTCGCCGCCGCCCTTAGAAACGACATTAGTCCAATACTATGTGTTGGTGAAACTCAAACTGAGCGACGCCAGGGAGAAACCCAGCAAGTCTTGCACGATCAGGTGACTACCGCTCTTAGTAATGTAACTAGCGAGCAGATCAAACAAGTAGTCATAGCATATGAGCCAGTCTGGGCAATCTCGACATTCGGTGGAATATTAGCCAAACCAGACGAAGTTAAAATAGAAATGGATTTTATCCGTATGCAGATAAGGCATTTATACGGTGAAAAAGCTTCTAAAGCAGTCAGACTACTCTATGGTGGTAGTGTAGATGACCAAATTGTCAGGGGCTATCTGGAAATTGAAGGTTGTGACGGTGCCCTGGTTGGGGCTGCTAGCTTGAACTATCACAAATTTGCCGGCATAGTTGAAGCTGCTGACAGATTACAGAGTGAAGGACAGGCCAACGATGGCGGACAATAACGACGAAGAAACCAAAAAAGTCTTTGATATAACCAAACCCGGTAAAACCATGGCCTCAGCAGGTGCGCGCCCAGTTATTGTTGGACATAAGAATATGCTGAAGGATCCCATGGTCACAGCCACGGATGTCAGTGAGTTAACCGAGGGAACCAAAAAAAATATGGACTCAGAACTTGAGCCAGAAGATAAACCCTCTGGAAGTCCGTCTGCCGTTGCCGACGAGCAAGAAAAAGAGGATGCTACTCCGTCGATCAAAAATGTGAAAATCCAACCCAGGGGTGAAGCCCAAACAGATAAATCAGAAGAATCCGATAAGCCAAAAGCTGACGAACCAGCCAAAGCCGATACAGCTGAGGTAGAGTCTGAAACTTCCGAAAGCGAACCAGATAATCAACCTGATGAAAAGGATGAAGATAAAGATGACGAAAGCGAATCGGATGACTCAGACACAACTACAATATCCACTGATAGTGCCGGCCAAACTGAAGCCCAAAAAAAAGCTGAAAAACAAACCCAACAAAGTCAAGCTAAACAAGAGGCCCTGGATAAGCTTATTGCCGATCAAAAATACTTTGTGCCAATAAGCAAGTCTCGTAATAAACGCTCACTAAATTTAATCATACTTATTGTTATCGCCGCCGCCGTAATAGTTGGCGCCATGATATTTATGAAAAATATGACTAAGTAAAACTTCTTGTTTCTCTGTTAAAATTACTTAGTGACAAATGACTTATTTGAGGGCTTAAACCCCGAGCAAAAACGGGCTGTGGAGACAACTGAGGGCCCACTACTAATACTGGCTGGCGCTGGAAGTGGTAAGACTAAAACTTTAACCCACCGAATCGCATACCTGATAGCCAACCATAAAGCTTCACCATTTAATATTTTAGCCGTAACTTTTACTAATAAAGCGGCTGGAGAAATGCGCGAACGTGCCGCCCATCTTCTTGGTGAAAATGCGAAGAGTCGTAACTTTATGCCGTTTCTTGGTACTTTTCATAGCATTTGTGTGCGATTACTTCGACAAGACGGTGAACATATTAGTATTCCTCGTAGTTTTATAATTTATGATGAACAAGATAGACAAGCTGCAGTAAAGCAGGTTAGTAAACAATTAAACCTAGATGAAAAAGCTTTTCCGCCTCGCTTAATCGGAGGATTAATAAGCAGTGCCAAAAACGAATTAGTAACTCCCCAGCAATATGCCAGTCTAGCCAACTCACCAGCTGAGCGAAGTGCTGCCAAAGTCTTCCCGCTCTATGAAAAACTATTGAGGAATAACTCAGCTCTGGATTTTGATGATTTAATCGGTAAAACCGTTGCTCTGCTAACTAAAAACTCTCAGATTCGAAGTAAATGGCAGCAGCAATTTCGCTACGTCATGATTGATGAGTATCAAGACACTAATGCTGCTCAGTACAAGTTAGTAAAACTCTTAACCGGAAAAGACAACAACATTGCAGTCGTTGGTGATGACTGGCAATCAATCTATTCATGGCGGGGTGCTGACTTTAGAAACATTCTAAACTTTGAGAAAGATTATCCCAAAGCCGCAATTATTAAACTAGAACAAAATTATCGTAGTACCAAACACATTTTAGATGCTGCCCATAACGTTATTACTAAAAACCAGCAGCGCTCTGATAAAAAACTCTGGACGGCGGCCGACGATGGTCTGCCTGTCCAAATGCTACAAGTTCAAGGTGAACGAGCCGAAGCGGAAGCCATAGTTCGTCGGGTTCAATCGTCCGTAGATATAAAGGCTAGGGCCTATAAAGATTTTGCAGTCTTGTATCGAACCAATGCTCAAAGTCGTGCAATAGAGGAAACTTTTGTCCGCTGGGGTATTCCTTACCGAATTGTTGGTGGAGTACGTTTTTATGACCGTAAAGAGATTAAAGACGTCATGGCTTATCTTAGATTAATTTTCCAACCAGAAGATCGAATAAGTTTCGAGCGTATTGCCAATGTACCCGTCCGAGCTGTTGGTACTAAATCCTTGCAAACTTTTATGAGTTGGCAAACTACCCAAGGCTTAACTTTGCTTGAGGCTCTCGAGACAGTTGGTCAATGTGGAGATCTGACGCCTAGAGCTCGACAAGCTTTGGCTGAACTTAGCGACACTCTAGCTAGTTTGCGAGGAGTTATGGCTGACGCGCCAGTACCAGCGTTAATAGACAGTTTGATTCGCCGAATTGATTACCTGCATTATTTGGATGATGGTACACCGCAGGGTGAAGCTCGACAGGAAAACGTTCGTGAACTAATTAGTGTGGCTGAGGAATATCGTGATCTGGGTCTGGCTGGCTTTTTAGAGGAAGTTTCACTGGTCAGCGATTTAGACGGTGTCGAGTTTGGCAGTGATTCTGTAACCTTGATGACCCTGCACAGCGCTAAGGGATTGGAGTTTCCAGTTGTGTTTATGGCTGTAATGGAGGAGTCAATTTTTCCGCATTCCCGCGCCTTGTATGATCAATCTGAAATGGAAGAAGAAAGACGTCTCTGTTACGTCGGCATGACTCGGGCCAAACAGGAACTTTATTTAATTTCAGCTTCCTCGCGTATGTTATATGGTGGTTTGCAACACAATCCGCCCAGTCGTTTCTTGGCAGATATTGACGGCCTGGCAGCCAGCGTAGAAACACCTGACCAAGTTTTTGGTTTTTCTGCTAGTAATACATCTTCAACATCAAGTTCAAATGAACCACGCTATGTGCCGGAACTATCACAGGGTGATGGAGTGCACCATGAATTATTTGGCAATGGCACTGTCATGGCAGTAGATGGTGATGAAGTGACCATTCAGTTTCAAAACAAAGGCGTAAAAAGATTGAACGCGGTCTTTGCGCCAATAGAAAAACTTTCCTAGCCACTTTAGTAGCATCGTTAACTTTGTTAAACTGTTAGTTGGCTTTGGGTGGACAATTATCATCCAAAACCGCCAATATGCGTAAATTCAAGTTCAGAAAATTCTCTAAAAAATACGTGTCTTCAAAACGCAAGCGACTGCTAAGATTCAAAAACCACCCTTTCATTGTTCCGGTTACAACACTTATTTCTTTACTGTTTATTACAGCTGTAGCTTTTGTTGCCCTGGGAGGGCAAACAGTCGGGGCTGGAGATTCCCATGTAGTCATACTGACCAACGATAAAAAACAAACTACCGTTCCTACCCGGGCACCAACTGTAGGTGAGCTGCTAAAGCGACTTAAAATAAAGATTAACAAGGGAGATGTTGTCGAACCAGATCTTACTACTAATATAGTTGAAGACAACTTTAGGGTTAATGTTTACCGTGCTCAGCCTATCACCATCGTCGAGGGCATACACCGAACTTTTGTCTTTAGTGCCGCCACAACACCACGCAGTATTGCCGCCCAAGCCGGTGTCCAGGTTTATCCCGAAGACAATCTAGAACTTAAAATTCCAGATAATATTCTTCATACCGGCAGTATTGGCCAAGAACTTGTTATTGACCCGGCTACCTTGGTTTATTTGAATCTATACGGTACACCAGTAGCAATCAGGTCCCATGCTAAAACTGTTCGTGAGTTACTCACACAGGAAAATGTAAAACTTAGTCATAGCGACAATGTCAGTCCGAGTTTCTCTACGCATATTACACCTGGCTTGTCCGTCATAGTTTCGCGAAAAGGCACCAAGATAATTAGTGTTACTGAGGCCATACCAGCGCCGACTAAAACTATTGAAGATAGCAGCTTATCTTTTGGCACCACGGTTCTTCGTCAGAAGGGTGCGGCCGGCAAGAAACTGGTAACCTACTCAATTACAACAAAAAATGGCAAGGAAATATCACGTAAAAAGATCCAAGAAATCATTGCTGTCCATCCGGTTACGGAAATAATTGCCCGGGGTAAAGCCATCTACATTCCTGCCGATAAGTCAGTCCTAATGAGTGCCGCTGGCATATCCTCATCCGACTATCCTTATGTTAACTACATAGTTAGTCGTGAATCAGGTTGGTGCCCAACTAAACTTCAAGGTCAGTATGGTAGTTGTCCGGGCTTTGCTCCGGCCAGCATTCCAACCTGTTGC
Source organism: uncultured Candidatus Saccharibacteria bacterium (assembly GCA_964652125.1). Taxonomy (GTDB): domain Bacteria; phylum Patescibacteriota; class Saccharimonadia; order Saccharimonadales; family JANWIN01; genus CAZFNQ01. The sequence goes on along the minus strand of CAZZAE010000001.1, from coordinate 15,895 downwards.
TATGGCTATGGCTTGGGTCAAGCAACGCCGGGCGATAAAATGGCTCCTTTTGGTAATGACTGGCAGACTAGTGCCGTCACTCAACTAAAATGGGCCACTAGTTATGCCGATGGTCACTATGGTAGTTGGTCTGGAGCCTACAACTTCTGGTATGCGCATACTTATTGGTAAGGGCTGATACAATTGAGATATGAAATATAGATATGACGGCTATAATTGGCTAGTTAGACTACAAAAAGGTGAAAAGCTTGTTGAGCAGTTAACAGCTCTAGTAAAAGACCAAAAAATTGGTGGTGCTTGGCTTAGTGGCTTGGGCGCGTGTGAAAATGTCGAACTGGGATTTTATAATTTAGGAACCAAACAATATACCTGGAAAAAACTAGACCAACCGCTGGAAATAACCGGTTTACAAGGCAATATTAGTTGGGACACAAGCGAGCCCGTGCTTCATATTCACGGCAGCTTCTCAGATAGTAATATGCAAGCTTGGGGTGGACACGTTAAGGAATTGGAAGTGGGTGGAACCTGTGAAGTACTTATACACCGCTGGTATGAGAATGGACTAACTCGGCAGTTAGATGAGCCAACCGGTCTAAAATTACTAGATTTATGATAAACAATAAGTCACTTGGTCAGCACTGGCTAAATGACCAAGCCAGTCTGGAAGCTATCCGCCAAGCTGCAGAGGTTAGTAGTGATGATGTTGTTTTGGAAATTGGTCCCGGACAAGGGAGCCTAACAAAACTCTTAACAGCTAAAGCTAAGCACGTAATTGCCGTTGAACTAGATGAATCTCTGGCTAGTTTGTTAAATTCTAAAACAGCTAATAATTTGGAAGTTATTGCTGGTGATATTTTAAGCTTTGACCTGACCAAACTTCCTAAAGACTATAAAGTGGTCGCCAACATTCCTTACTATCTAACTAATAAGTTACTAAGGATTCTCTGCGAGTCTGCCAATCCTTTCTCTCGAGCAGCACTACTCGTTCAAAAAGAGGTTGCCGAGCGTGTTAATGCCGCTCCGGGAGACATGAGTATTCTTGCCGTTAGTATCCAGTATTATTGCCAAGTTAGTCTGGGCCAAGTTGTCCCGGCCAAACTTTTTAAACCGGCTCCTAAAGTCGACTCCCAGATCCTAATACTTAAAAGACGAACCAGTCCAATCTTTGATGTCGACAACAAACTATTTTTCCGGCTAGTTAAAGCTGGTTTTGCTAATCGTCGTAAAACTTTGATAAATTCATTGAGCGCTGGTCTGCAACAAGATAAGAAAGAAATTGAGAAATTACTAGAGGAGGCCAGCATACCGATACAAAATAGAGCTCAAGCGCTTAGTCTCGAAGACTGGTTTAATTTATATAAGCTTGTTTACAAAAGCAAGTAAAGCCGAGACTAGCTTTGGAACTTAAGTATCTAGGGAACAGTTGTGTTTGTATCAAAAGTGCCGGTGGTATCATTTCCGTATCCAACCCAAGTCGTTTTATTGATGGTGCTATTTTTCCATTCAAACCAATTGCCAGTCAAATTCGACAGGTGATAATGATTGTTTGTAAATGTAATATTTCGGGTCGATAGATCGGATCCATTGTCTGAAACTACACCTGTGATTCCATGGGTTGCCGTAGTGGCATAGATTTGATTATCGTGGAAACTGTCAAATTCGAGCAGTCCTGGATTACCATCAGTTCGAGTCTGTTGAATACCTGTGATAGGGTTGCAGTTGCCATAGACGATATTGTCATGGACATCAAAGTGATCTGACGCGGCAAGGGTAATACCGCCACTCCATAACCAGGTACAACCGTTAATGTCTTTTAGTCCATTCCCATAAACAGTATTACCAGAAATTGTCCCATTGGAACTTATTTCCATAAAGATACCCTCATCCCAGTTGTTGTAGACTTGGTTGTTAATAATTGTATTATTGTTGGCGTTGATATCTGACCAAATGCCCTTACAGGCATTGTCGTGAACTTTAGAATTTTCAATCGTTATGTTATAGGCGACATACTTTACTCCCCCGGCTTCCCAGCCACAATCCGTGTCTCGAGTTGTGTAAGTATCATCAGTAAAATTATTATGATCAATCTCGGCACCATTAATTACCCAGTCATGAGCACCGCCTCCACCACCGATACCAAGATGACGGTTATTGTAATAACGCCCACCAACGACTTGTGAGAATGCTCCTAACTCTGCGCCCGTACCACCTTGTCCGCTGGTACCATTATCGTGTACTTGTAAGTTTAAGAATTTCCAGTTAGTAGTGCCGTGTCCGGCAATTGCGGCTAGTGAATTGGCATTGGCATAATAATTTCGTACTTCCAGGTTAGATAGAGTGACGTTAGAAGTGCCATTACCTAATATGGCATATTGGGTAGTATGAGTTCCGTCTAAAATAGCCGGGCCGATAAATGAATCACCAGATTTCGGCGTCAAGGTCCAGTTATGAGTACCGCTTAAACAAAAAGTTGTTCCACTAGGATTATTATTAATATCGGTTTGGCCATTGGTCATATTTACACCTGTACAAGTATTTGCGGCTCCCCATTGGCTAGCTAAAACACTGAGATCTAAAATGTTTACAATGCCGTCACCATTAATATCACCTTGGGCGAAGGTTTGACCGGTTTTGTTCCAATTACTGGCGAGAATGCTTAAATCAAAAATATCTACAGTCCCATCGCTATTTACATCGGCACTGGCCGCTTCAGATTTATGAAGCAATGCATAACCTAGACTAATAGCAAAAATTACTACCAATAAAAGCACTACCTTTATGGGTGGAGATAGCTTCTTCATAATTCAATCATACAATAGCAGTCCCGTTTGGCACCATTTTAACACTAGCACTTTCAATTATTAGTTTAACAAACTAATTCTTTACTATTACTGTTCCACCCTGTTTGGGATTATCCACTAGATAGTAATGAAATGTTACTGCTTGGTGGATGACGTAAGGATAGCCGCCACCTGGATCAACTTGGTGAAAATTATCAAACTTAGGAGGAACCAGCGTACCTGGGGTAATAGCTAGTTTGTGCTTAACCTTATCTGTATTCATCCAAATAATACGGGTGTCACTTGGTATATTTAGGGTCTGCGGCGATACCCCTTTGGCAGTGATGGTAATAGTAATTTCGTGTTTATAATCACCAAGTTCACTCTCCGTTTGTAGTCCACTTTCAGGTTTTTGAGTAAATGTTTTTCTTGGGCTGGGGTTTTTGTGATTATGCCAACTCAGTCCTAGTCCGGCTAAGATCAAGATAAAAACCAAAACCAAGGCCATGAATCTCTGCGATCGCTGTTGACCAGGTTGTGTGGGTACCGAAAGGGGTGGTTGTGATTTATTATCCTGGTTCATATGCTTCCTTTATAGTTTGTCATTTTATGGAGTACCCACTATTGAGCGGATGTCTGTTCCAGTTGAGACACCTCCCAAATTACTACTATCTGCATTCATTAAGTTTAGCCACAGCAGTGATTCGCCAGAGTAGTGTGGATCAACTGATGAATTAAATTGGTGACATGACCAGCAGGCAAATAAGTTTGGTTTTGGGTGATCTTCATCGTACCAAATTTCAACTAAGACTTTTCCGGATTTGTAAGCGGTCGAGTTGAATAGAGCCGGTAAGCGAGAGGTATTGGATAACCAACTGTCAACCGTGCTATCGCCACAATCATGTCCGTCATTACAAAGCGTTGGTGTAATAAAGGTATAGCCAGTTGGTGGAGTAGCAAAATTGAATTGGCTTATAGGTAGTACCTCGGTATTACAGGCAGCCCTATCGGTTGGATCCCACATATACAGCTCAGGTATATGTTTGGGGGCATTGCCGGAAGCCGAACAAGTAGTGGTCGCACCTTCAACATATTCTCGGTGAGGAATGCCGGCATTTCGAAATACCCTAAAGATATTGTTACCAGTGTAACTACACGTCGTGGTGGGATCGCAGTCATTTCCAATACCATTGGGATCATTTTGACCTGTCCAGACACTAATATACTGAGTCAGAGAGTTTTCCGTTAAGTTAATCTCGGTATCGTTCTGGAAAAAGCCACACTCTGCCGCTAAGGTATGAGTGTATGGCATAGTCGATGCTGAGAAGCCAGGACCTCCGACATTACTCCATGTTCTATTTTCTTCGGAAATAACTACAATAGTGTCAATTTTATTGCCAGTGGCAGTGTTATTGCATCTATTGCCTGATGCGACAACTGGATTTGGAATGACGCTTGATGCCGCGGATTGGGCAGAAACGTTTCCAGCTACATCATAAGCTGCGACCTTATAGCTATAGCTCTGTCCCGATACGAAGCTAAATGGTCCATCATTAGTCGAAGTAGAAGGTGAAAGAATATCGGCAATCTGGACACCATCTCGGAAGACACGGTATCCCTTTACTCCGGAGGCGGTACCGTCAGTTGGATTATCTGTCACTGCAGTCCAACTTATGGTCACCTGAGTCGGCGAAACTACTGCTGCGGTGGCGGTGGGAACATTAGGAGCTTGGGTATCGGCTGGCGCAGCTGGTGTTGTAATTGTGGCTGTAGCTGCTCCGGAGACATTCCCGGCATTATCTACAGCAGCAATTGTATACGTATAGGCCGTGCTGTAAATAGTAGTAGTGTCGTCATAGCTAGTCGCTGCCGCCGCTGATGGATTAGCTATGACTGTTCCATTTCGTGAAAGTATATAGTGATTAACTCCGCTGCCACCAGTATCAGTGGATGCTGTCCAACTAAGATGAACAGTTTTGGCAGTCGTAATCGGTAGAGAAGCAGTAAAACTACCTGGAACAGTAGGTGCTGTAGTGTCAGTGTTGGCAGGTGTTGTTACTGAAGCTGCAATGGATGCTGCTGATTTATTTCCAGCCCCATCAATAGCTTTTACAGTGTATGAATAGGTAGTGCTTGGACTAACAGTTGTGTCGCTATAAGTAGTAGTCGGAGCATTGATTGTGGCCAGAATTGTTCCTCCCCTTGAAATCTCGTATTTAGCTAGACCGCTGCCACCGGTGTCTGTTGAAGCTGTCCAGCTTAAATTGACTTGAGTTGGGGAAGTAGCCGTAGCACTCAAACCGGATGGTACACTTGGAGCCGTAGAATCATTGGCGACAGTTACCGTCACACTAGATGAAGTCGTTTGCTGATTAATGGTATCAGTGGCTCTGGCTGTAATTAGATGACTTCCGTTAGCAATCGATGTGCTATTCCAAGTAAAACTATACGGACTAGATGGATTGGTACCACTGGTATTTACAACCGTGCCATCGACTAAGAACTCAATCTTACTGACTCCATGATCATCAGAGGCATTAGCTGTCAGGGTTACATTACCACTAACCGTGCCGGCGGTTGGTGAGGATAATGATACGGATGGTGGATTATCTACTGGAGTACCAGATACAAGTATTTGATGAAGACTATCGATAAACTGACCATGTCCGGACGCGGATTGCCAGCCATTGGGTAGAGTACCATCGGCAGATTCGACTATGCTACCCTCCCCCCACTCATTATAGGTAGTTATTAATTTTAAGTTAGCAGTGCTATTCTTTAGATCAGTGACGTTAGTATTCCAGCGTGTTAAATCACGTGCCAGGAAGGGTTGAGTATCTCCTTGAGAACACAGACCACCGCCATAAGGACAGCCTTTCTTCCAATAACCGGGTGAGATAGACATTGAATGTGTGCCCTGAACATCTTCAGCAGTGGCCGGTCCGTACTGATGCCAATTATCTGGCTGATCAGCACAAGTGGCGTAGCCACCAAAAACTTTTAGGACAACATAGAAACCCTGAGTAGCATTAGCATTTTTCCAATTAGTTGCGGTAGCACAGGAATCAGTTCCGTCACCGTATGCGAAGATGACAGGCTTATTGTTTATCTTTAGATAATTAGCGTTATTTGTATAGTGAGTCTTTATATATGACAAATCATTGGCAATGTTAGTTGATGATGGTGCTGGACCGCCGATTGTGCCGCAAGTTCCCCCAGAGCCATTACCCTCACATTCATAGTAAAGTGCCCATTTGAGAGGCTTTGTACCAGTCGCATCCAAAAAGGCCTGGAAACGGGTATCTTCTTTACTGCCTTGGCCCCACCAGGAATAAATAGCTGAATTCATACCAGCATAAATCATGTCATCAATATGGCGGTTAATAGTGGTACTATCAGTTGAACTATAAAGTCCAGCCGTGGGCGTGTAGTTAGTGAAAGGATTAAAGCCTTGTTGATTCCAAGCGTCTGGGAACCACGGATAGTAGAACATGGCTTTAATTGGCAAGGTCGGTTGAGGAGAACTACCAGTATTACCCCAACCAGATGCCAATACTGATAAGTCCAATATATTAACCGTACCGTCACCGGTAATATCGCCTTGGGCATAAGTTTTACCACTTTGTCCATAGTTGGCAGCTAAAATACTCAAATCAAAAACATCAACACTACCGTCTCCATTAATATCAGCGCCAGAAGCCCGAGAATTTCTTAGCGCCAAATAACCAATAACAGCAAACAATATGATAAATACTAAGATGGCGACATTACGAAAACTAGGCTTGACCTGCTTTAACATAAACTGCCTTTGGGGCTGGCTAGATTTAACATTTTTTTTAAATTCACGACCCTGTATTTTGCTACTTATTTAAGTCTACTTTTATATAAACCATAACCCCAACCGATTATAATATCAACTTAAAGATAGTTACTAAATATTTTATTTATTATCGAATTTAATCCTTTGATGAAGTAACTTTCTAATGTTATTAATAAAAATCTATTGTATTGCACATAGCGGTTATGTTATCGTATCAGGGAATACAGAGGTCAGCTTTGAAAATTAAAGATAATAAAAAATATAGCATGTGGGCTAGACCACGGGCATGGGGCACTGGGCTGCTTGTACTTGGTATCTTGACGCTGCTTAGTTTTACGGTTGGTCCATCTGCACCTAAATCAGTCTCAGCCGCGGGCACTGCCAAATTTAGTTTAAGTCCAGCTAGTGGATCATTTAAAAAAGGTGCTTCCTTCAGTGTTACGATTTATGAAACCAGTTCCGACCCAGTTAACGCAGTAGAGGCCGATCTTATATATGATCAATCTAAACTCCAGTTCAATAGTATAGATACCAGTCATAGTGCCTTTGACATTGGTGCCGTTAGCAGCGGTGGGTCAGGCAGTGTAAAGATTGCCCGAGCCAATACAACTTCTAGCAGTGGCCTAACCGGAAGCCAAGTAGTCGCCTCAGTTAAATTTACTGCCTTAGTTGGTTCAGGAACTACGTCAATTACTTTTGATGGACGTTGTCTTAAAAATTCCAGTGGCCAAGCTACGACTGGTTGTTCCAGAATTGTTACTAAAACTACTCCTCCTCAAGATGTCTGGGATGGTAATACCACTGGTGGTACTTATACACTAACTGGCACTACGACAACACCTACGACAACTAAAAAAACCACTACCGGTGGTACAACTACAACAACCACCCAAACAACAACACCGACTAAAACTAGCACCAGCACATCCACTAAAGCTAAAACCCCTGCTAAAAAAACTAGTACTCAAGTTGCAAGTTTGACAAGCCAAAACGGCTACTTAGTTGCTATTAAAGTAATAGACAACAGCCATAAGCCGGTGCAAAATGCTCAAGTTACGCTAGATGCTAAAGCCCCACTATCTTATGACTCAACTGGTACTGCCAGTTATGTTGATATAAAAGCTGGACTACATACCGTAGTAGTGAAAGCTAAGGATAAACAAGCCACAAAAGTTATTACTGTGGTTGATGGTTCGCTGACAGCGGTTCAAGAGTTTAAGGTTCAGCTGAACATAGGAACGAGTACACTAGTTAAAGTACTAATTGGTGTTGCAGCTGTTGTGGTTATTATCATCATCATTGGTGGTGGTAGTGGTCTCTTCAATTCAATTCGTAGAGGCGGCGTCAGCAAAGATTTGGCTAGTCACTTTCCCAAAACTAGTCCTGCTGACCAAGCTGGTCCTCTTCCAGTTAAAGAAGCACCTAAAACTCCAACTGGCGCAGTATCAGCCGGAGCAGGTACTGGTGGACAGATCATTCACCCTGATCTGAAAGCAAATAATATAACAAATAATTCTAACCTATTAGATGGGCAGAAGGGCAAGTAATGGTTAAATCAACCAAACCAATTAAATCGCGCAGAAAGTTTTCAACATGGTTCTTAAACAATCAACGAAAACCCCGACCTTTATTAGTATTAATATTAGTAGTTTTATTTGCTAGTGTTGGTGCACGTTTGTTATTTCATAGCTTCGCAGCCGGTGACTCTCTATCACTAGTCCCTGCATCTTCTACTCAAAACGTTGGTTCTAACTTTACCGTTGTTGTCCATGAAAATAGTGGCACTGATGCAATTAATGCTGTTGAAGCCGACTTAACCTACGATCAAACCAAACTTCAGTTTGTTAGTCTGGATACTTCTACTAGTGCCTTTGACTTGAGTGCAACTGGCAGCGGTGGCGCTGGCAGTATTAAAATTGCCAGAGCTAAAAGTGGTACCAATCTAACGGGTGATCAAATTGTAGCTTCTATTACCTTTAAAGCTCTAGCTACTGGCACGACACCTGTTACCTTTGATGCGACTTCAGCGATTGTGACTGGTGCCGCTACCCCAGTTAACGTTCTGGCTGTAACCGTTCCAGGTTCTTATACGATTGCCGATACATCTGCACCAACAGTTCCCGGTGGCTTAACCGCTGGAGCCAAAACTGTGACCTCACTAGCTTTCTCTTGGACTGCTGCCACAGACAACGTTGGAGTAACGGCCTACAAAATCTTCCGTAACGGAGTTCTAATTAACTCTAATGTCACGACAACAACTTTTACTAATACCAGTCTGACACCCAATACAAGCTATTCATATACTGTCGCGGCCGTTGATGCCGCTGGTAACACTTCAGCTCAATCTACAGCTCTGGCTATGTCTACTTTGCCCGATACCACGGCACCAACCGTACCAGGCACTCCGGTAGCAGGAACAAGAACCGTCACCTCTATTGCCATAAGTTGGACGGGATCGACAGACGACGTTCTGGTTACTGGTTATAATGTGTTTAGAGCTACAACTCTAGCTGGCACATATACCAAAATTAACCCCAGCTTAATTTCTGGAGTTACCTATACTGACACCAGCCTAACTCCTAACACTGCTTACTTTTACAAGGTTACAGCTAATGATGCCGCCGGCAATGCCTCAGCTCAATCTGCGGCGCTATCAACCAGTACTCTGGCGGATACGACAGCCCCAGGTGTTCCAACCGGTTTAACTTCACCAAATCAAACTACTAATTCAGTTGATTTAACCTGGATAGCACCAACCGATGACGTAGGAGTTACTGGTTACAAAATTTATAGGTCAGCTACAATAGCAGGAACCTATACTCAATTAAACACCAGCACCACGCCTAGCTATACGGATAGTGGTCTAACTCAAAACACCGCTTACTTCTACAAAGTAGCCGCTAATGATGCTGCTGGAAATACTTCAGCTCAATCCGCCGCTTACTCCATAAACACTAAAGCAAAACCAGGTGATATTAACAGTGATGGATCGGTAGATATATTTGACCTGTCTATTCTAGCTTCGCACTTTGGTCAATCTGGACAAACCTTGTCGACGGGTGACTTAACGGGTGATGGCACTGTAAACATCTTTGACCTATCAGTCCTGGCTACTAACTGGGGAACTTAAGAATCCCCAGTTCAATCATTTGTCTGAGTATAGTGACAAATTTCTAGCCGTAATTCTTAAAACACTTGACTTGTTAAGTATTGATATAATACAGTAGTAGTGACTTACCTATGAGATCGTCAAACAACATTGGTTACATGCTCAATCACCTGGCTTTCGTTCTAAGCCGCCATTCTGATCAAGTTTTGCAAGAACAATTAGGCATTGGCTTTTCCCAATTTAAGATTATGATGGTACTGAAATGGCAGCCGTCTGTTCAGCAAAAACAAATTGCCGACAAATTAGGCCAAACTGAAGCTAGTATTTCTCGCCAAATTAGATTGCTCCACGATAAAGGCTTACTAGGAACCCGAATTAGTCCTGAAAATAAGCGTGAACATATCACAACCTTGACTTCAAAAGGTGAAAAACTAACTGAGCAAGCAATGTTAATCTTGAATAATTACCATGCCCCTACTTTTGCTAGCTTAAGTCCTAAACAACAAGAAAACTTACTGGAGATTTTAAACATAATGCACGACGCCGTGTGCGTTGAAAAGCAGGGAGCTTTTCACCACCCATAAGGAGGGACAAATATACATATGAAACAAGTAAAACATGCCGAAGCCCGAGCCCTACCAGCAGTCTTGCTGACCATATTTCTGGACGTTTTAGGTGTCGGTATTTTAATCCCAATTATCCCTCAACTTCTTGCCAATCCCCACTCGGCCTACTATCTACTCCCGGCTGGCTGGACTTTTAAAGGTGGATTGATACTCCTGGGTTGGTTACTTGCCATCTATCCGTTTATGCAGTTCTTGTCGACACCAATTCTTGGCCAGTTGTCTGACCGCTTTGGACGAAAGAAAATACTTGGTCTGAGCATTGCTGGTACAGCAGTTGGTTATGTCCTTTTTGCCATTGGTATAATTACCAGAAACCTGCCACTACTGTTCTTTAGCCGAGCCTTTGATGGTATTACTGGTGGTAATTTAAGCGTTGCCCAAGCTGTTATTGCGGACGTGACACCAGCCGCTAAGCGAACTAAAAACTTCGCTTTAATTGGTGCAGCTTTTGGGCTGGGGTTTGTACTTGGTCCCTATGCGGGTGCTAAAATGGGCAGCCCTGGGGTGAGTGTCTTTGGACTATTTAAAACCCCGCACTGGTTTAACCCAGCTACACCGTTTTGGTTTACTGCCATACTTAGCGCCATAAATGTTATGTTCATTGTCTTCCTGCTTCCTGAAACACACCAACACATGCACCGGCTCAAAGTTAAATTTACTCAGTCGGTAAGTAACATTGTCAAAGCTGCAACCTACCCAGGACTTAGAGTAATCTTTCCAACCGTCTTCTTATTCTGGGGAGGCTTCATGTTCTTCCAAACGTTCTTCCAAGTTTTACTAATTAATAAACTGCATTTTACTCAAAATAATATCGGTGACTATTTTGCCTACATTGGATTAATAATTGCCTTTACTCAAGCTATCATAACGCCCCAAGTCGCTAAGAGAGTAAAGAGCTACAATGTGCTGAGAGTCAGTATTATTGCTGTTGGTGTCGGTTTGTTCTTACTACTTTGGGCTCACGATACAACTCAACTACTACTCGTCACACCGCTGTTTGGTGTCTTTATTGGTCAAACCATCGCCAACTCCACGTCACTAGTCAGTACAACTGTCGGACCCGAGATTCAAGGTGAGGTACTTGGTATTAACTTTTCAGTTCAAGCTCTGGCTCAAGCTATACCAGCTGCTATGAGCGGTTACTTGGCTGAGATTGCAATTAGTACGCCAGTTACTGTTGGCGCTATAACTATTATTTCCGGCGGTGTCTTGTTCTGGATACTTTTCCGACCATCAAAACACGTCTTTCACCAAGACACTCAACACGCTGCGGCTGGACATTAAATCAGTCTCTAAGCTTGGATAAAGGTTAGGGCGTGGCCAATGCGCCCAGCTCGTCCAGCTCGTCCAATTCGGTGAATGTAGTCGTCGTAGGATTGCGGAATGGAGTAGTTAATAACGTGAGTTATATCTACGACATCAATACCTCGAGCTGCTACATTGGTTGCAACTAAGATATTTATTTCATTGTTTCTAAACTTGTTGAGCGCTCGCTGGCGCTGACCTTGGGACTTACCACCGTGTATTGATTCGGCTTTAAAGCCGCGGCTAACAAGTTCTTCGCTTAATCTCTTAACGTTACGCTGGGTTTCATCAAACACCAATATTTTCTCAACGTCACTTTTAATTAGTACATCGTGAAGCTTGTCTAATTTGTCGCCGCTGCCGGTATATTTTATTACATCCTGGTTGATATTATCACTGGTTTCAGAAGTCTTGAGTGAAACTGTAACAGGGTCATTGGCAAAGGATTGAATCAAGTTGTTAACTCGAGTATCAAGTGTTGCTGAGAAAAAGAAAGATTGCCGCTTTGGTGCTAATTGACCGAGAATATGGCGGACATCATTGACGAAGCCCATATCAAGCATTCGATCAACTTCATCCAGCACGACAATATTAAATCTTAACAAGTTAAGCGTTTTTCGTTCGATATGATCCTTAATACGTCCTGGGGTGCCAATCACAATTCGAGGATTAGACCTTAGATCTCTAAGCTGCGGAACCATTGATAACCCGCCAATTAAGAGTGCTCCGTATAAACCAGAGTCTTTAGCAATTGCTCGGCACTCAACCTGGATTTGCTGGGCCAACTCACGAGTTGGGGCCACAATTAAAATCCGACTATGAGGATCAGTAATTAATCTATTAAGGGCGGGGATTGAAAAAGCGGCAGTCTTACCCGTACCAGTATGTGCCACGCCGATTATATCCCTACCTTCAAGAGCCAGTGGTATTGTTTGATCTTGAATAGGCGTCGGTAAGGTATATCCCTTAGCGGCTAGGTTACGTTTAATAAGCGGATCAACGTCAAAGTCTTTGAAACTATGACTTGGCACATAATCTTCAGCTTCTACCATGCGGGCCGATTTTACAAACTTAGCCGGGTCAATGTATTGACCCATACCTCGTTTAGGACGAGAGCTACGTTGAGAATTAAAACTTTGATGATGTGCACTAGCACCTGGTCGGTAAGTGCGACGATTTTTATTATAATAGGGAGACATAAAAAAAGAATCCTGTCAGGTTAAATGGTTAGTAATCGATTGTCAGTAATGAAATCGAGTACTAAAGTCAAAAAACCCGGATTCATCGAAACAATTCCTATAACATTAGCACGATATTCACTTCCCGTCAAGGCATTCTAAGCTTAAGT
>CAZZAE010000001.1:0-2807 GCA_964652125.1 uncultured Candidatus Saccharibacteria bacterium | reverse complement strand
TAATTTTGCTTATACTTGCATGTGCAGAAATTAGGTAGTAACATTCTCAAAATTAAGGAGTTTAATAATATGTTCTACAATAGACGAATTCCTAAAACACCTGATGATATGGGGCATGGCCTTTTTACCAGTGGCTCTAGGTATTTTGTCGGTACTTGGATACGTGGACGCGAAGACCCAGAAGCTTCATTTATTATGGATGATGCCAGGGAGGCATTGGTAGATAGAGTGGCCCTAAGCGGTATAGTATGTGCAATCAAAAGATTTACTGCTTTAAATATGCTAGATCCCGAATGGGAAGGTGGAAATGGTCGACGCTTACGCTATAATGTTACTGATTCTCCAGGCTGGGAAGTTTTTGACGGGTCAGTCAGAATGGTAGCTAGGATGGAACAACTTCAAGCGGACGAATAAATTTGAGTAAAAAGTAAGATTCTGATTTTGATTTTTTATGTTTAGGGTATTTAAGATTGTGGAGCTGCACAGGTACGAGTAGTAATAAATCCTAAGAATTTCTTAGTTTCTATGGGCCCCTTGCAGCGACCTATTTTATTAACATATGAGACTACATTTGTCTGGGACTCTTCATAGCTATCACCGTGTATAGTTATTGGATCAGATAATCCACCTTCAGAGTCTTGATATTGAACTACCATATCAGTCGGTCCCTGAGGAACACCATTCTCAGTTGATATAGAAGCAGTACTTTGGTTTTTTGATATCTTGCCTGTTGTCTCACTTGCCAGAATGCTAAAACCTTCAATCCACCCAAGGCAACTACCTTTGTCGGGACAAGTATCACAAAAATTAGCCATCAAATACCTCCGCCAATTATTAGCATAGTTATTATAAACTAAAATAATTAATTTTATTTTTTGAGTTTTTAGTTTTAGTTGTTCTGACGCTTACGTTTGGTTGGATCAAGTTCGCGTTTTCTAAGTCGCAAGCTCTTTGGGGTCACTTCCAGTAGTTCGTCGTTTTCCAAGAAATCTATGCATTGCTCCAAGCTTAGATCTACCGGCGGAGTAAGTTGCACTACGCCGTCACTGGATGAGCTGCGCATATTAGTTAGGTGCTTGGCACGGCAAACATTTATTTCCATATCTTCACTACGCTTGTTTAAACCAACAATTTGACCCCCGTAAACTTTCTGCGCTGGGCCAACATAACAAATACCACGCTCTTGGGCGGTTTGAAGGGCATAAGGGGTTGTTAAACCGGATTCAAAGGCAATTAGTACACCGTTACGTAGCTGTTGCAGTGCACTGGCCAGTGGCTGATAACCAATCATTAAACTGTTCATAACAATAGTACCCTTAGTATTGGTCATTAAGATGTTTCTAAGACCAAGTAGAGCTCGGGTTGGGAGTTCATAAACCAACTTTGTTACACCTTTGGGACTGGAAAACTGCTCTTTTAGGGTAGCTTTACGTTGTCCCAGTTCCATTTGTACCGTACCGACATGTTCGGCTGGTACTTCAACAATAAGTTCTTCAACTGGCTCCATGGTCTTGCCATTTTCCTCTTTTGTTACAACTTGAGGACGGCCAACTTCAAACTCATAACCTTCACGACGCATAGCCTCAATTAGCACACTCAAATGCAGTTCGCCACGACCACTAACTAAAAAGCCAATACTTTCCTCGTCAACTCTAAGCCCAACGTTGGTCTCTAGTTCTTTGGCTAATCGCTCACCAATTTGCCGGCTTGTCGTAAATTCACCTTCGGTTCCTTTAAATGGAGATGTGTTTGGACCTAGGTAAATCTTAAGTGTAGGAGCTTCAATTTCTATGACCGGAAGAGCCTCAGGAGATACGCTATCAGCAATAGTTTCACCAATTTGTGCCTCACCCACTCCAGTTAATTGAACTATATCACCGGCTACACCTTGGGGTACTTCAAATCGACTAACCCCATGACTCATAAATACGTTATCGACGTTAGCTTTTTTAAACGTGCCATCTTTTTGGCAGAGAGTAACACTATCTCCGGCCTTAACACGGCCGCGTGAAATTCGCCCAACGGCGTACTTACCCTTAAAACTGTCCCAAGCTAAGGCGGTTACTAGCATCTGGAAAGGCTTGTCTAATTCCACGCTGGGAGCTGGTATGTGCTCAGTTATAGCTTTAAATAAAACGGTTAAATCGGCATCAGAATTTATGTCCGCTGGAGGCGTATCCCATGCTTTGCCGGCTCTACCTTCAGCGTAATAAACGGGGTAATGAAGTTGGTCCTCATGAACGGCTAACTCCAAGAACAAATCTGCCAGCTCATCCTCAACTTCTTTAATACGTGATCCGGTCTTGTCTATCTTATTAATAATGACTATGGGTTTTAGCTCACTAGCTAGAGCTTTGCCTAGGACGAACTTAGTCTGAGGCATGGGGCCTTCCTGGGCATCGACTATAAGTAAGCAACCATCTGCCATATTTAGTGTTCGTTCGACTTCACCGCTAAAATCGGCATGTCCAGGAGTATCAATAATGTTTATTCGGTAATCATCGTACTGCACAGCTGTTACCTTGGCCGTGATGGTTATACCCCGCTCCCGCTCTTGATCACCGCTATCCATGATCAAATCCTGACCCATTTCGGCCTGGTTATCTCGAAAAGTATGGGATTGCTTGAGCAAACCATCAACTAAGGTAGTCTTGCCATGGTCAACATGTGCAATGATGGCAATATTACGAATTTTAGTAGGGTCTTGAATCATATAAAAAATAAAAGCGCTTACAAGCGCTCCCTTAATACTTACAATTATAGCATAAACACAATATTCCCACAACCCAACCTCACAACAAACCTCT